>JAHISE010000081.1 GCA_018818235.1 Patescibacteria group bacterium | reverse complement strand
TATACTGCTTTTAGTTAATAATTCCGAAAAATTCACTGTGCTTTTGTTATGCAATCTCGTACTCCATAGCCATTAGAAATAGATTTGTTAATAATTTAATGAATCCTCAAGAATCGGAATTATTTAGGCGAAGGAGTATATACCAATTCCAGTTCAAAATATACTTATCTCCTGCCCCCCTCACACTTCGACATTACTCAGTGTGGCTAACAATCTTGTTGCAAGTAATATCTATGAGTGACCATGAGTCATATCGAATGGCCACCCATCCTCTCCCCCTTCGAAAACTCCCTCACCTTAAAATATTGAGGGAGGGGGATAAAGAAAAGAGCCAAGGTATAGGTTTTAATAGATGCTACGATATGTGATACTTTGAAATGTAATTAGTATCATAACCCCAATATTCCAATATTCCAGTATTCCAAACGATGTTAACTTCAATTACTTGAAGTAATTTCAATAGACTCTATTATTTAGTTATGCTCAAAGTCGCAATAAACGGCTACGGTCGTATAGGTCGTAACGTACACAGACAATTCGAAGAACGGTATGCAGATCAAGTTCAGGTAGTGGCAATAAATGCCTCTTCTTCATCCGAGATGCGAGCGTATCTTCTTAAATACGATTCACTTCACAGAAAATTCAAAGGTACGGTAGAAGTCAAAGATGATGACAATATCATTGTAAATGGAAAAACTGTACGAGTAGTAAAAGAACGTGATCCGAACATATGCCCATGGAAAGAATTAGAAGTTGATATTGTTGTTGAAGCAACAGGCAAATTCAGAACAAGAGAACTGGCTCAAGGACATCTTAATGCGGGAGCAAAAAAAGTTATTGTTACAGCACCTATGAAAGATGATACTCCCACATTTGTAAAAGGTGTTAATGACGAAGAAATGACTGCAGACATGGATATACTTTCCAATGCTTCATGCACTACAAATTGTATTGCTCCTGTGATTAAGGTAATTGATGAAGCGTATGGAATAGAAAACTTACTCGTAAATTCAGTTCACGCTTTCACAGCATCTCAGAATCTACTGGATAACAAAAATAGTGCCGGTGATCTGCGACGTACCAGAGCCGCTACTCTTTCAATGATTCCAACAAAGACCGGGGCTGTAAAGGCCTGTGCAAACATTTTTCCGCATCTTAAAGGAAAAATTGACGGTATGGCATTCAGAGTTCCTGTTCCAACCGTAAGCTGTTCCTACATGGCATTCTTTTTAAAGGATCCAACTTCTCTGGAAGAAGTAAACCGAATTCTTAAAGAAGCATCGGAAAACGGTCCAATGGCAGAAATACTGGACTTTTCTGAAGACGAATGTGTTTCCATAGATTTTCAAACAAACCCTCATTCCTCGATTGTTGATGCCCTGTTCACAAAAGTAGTAGACGGAAATGCAGTTCAAGTTCTGGCGTGGTACGACAACGAATGGGGTTATGCTATGAGAGTGACGGAGATGGTGGTTAGTGTTGGTTCAATGACGGAAAAAGTTTTCTAGTTTCTAGTTTATTGTTTTTAGTTTTCAATGAAAAAACTTGACTTATAGGTAACTAGAAACTAAAAACTAGTTAACTAGTTAACTAATAATCAAAATGACTTCTAATCACTGCCCACCCACCCCTAGAGTATCCCTAAACTCTCACCTATTCCAATCTGCAAATACACCTGATGAGCTAAGACATTTGATAAACGATATTTCACGTGCAGCCAAATACATCAGCTACGCGATACAGACATCAGAAGGAGGTCTTGCAGGAGGTTCCAATTCGTCAGGCGATGATCAACTGGAGCTCGATGTACTAAGTAATACAATATTCGAACAACACTTAAACGAAAGTAATCTGGTATGTTGCTATTCATCCGAAGAGCAAAAAGAGATGGTTGAGCTTTCCGACGATGCAAAATACTCCGTTGTTTTTGATCCTCTGGATGGATCGTCACTTGTTGATGCTAATTTTGCAATTGGATCAATTGTTGGAATATACGAAGGACGCGAAATCATCGGAAGAAAACCAAGTGAACAAGTCGCAGCACTTTATGTCTTATATGGGCCAAGAACAATACTGATATATTCAACGGGAAACGGTGTCCATGAATTTTTGTTAAATGATGTTGGCGAATTCATCCTATTCAGAGAAAATATTGGTATAGCAGACAAAGCAAAGAATTATAGTGCCGGAAATCTTCGGGCACTATCGGATAATCCAAAATATGATGAGGTATTCCATGACTGGCTAAAGCGCGAACTTACACTCAGATATTCAGGATGTATGGTTGCTGACGTCCATCATATCTTTGCAAAAGGACAGGGAATCTTTTCCAATGTAGGAGGAAGCAAATATCCGGATGGAAAACTAAGGCTTGTGTACGAATGCGGTCCTTTATCGTTTCTGGCGGAAAATGCCGGTGGAGTCTCTCTTGATGGAAATATCAGGATTATGGACAAAGAAATTACCGATCTTCATCAAAGAACACAGATTATAATTGGATCAAAGAATGAAGTAGAGAAGGTATGTAAACAGTTGAAAGAAACAAGTGAGTAGGATGTTACGAGTGAGTAGTTGGTAGTGAGTAGGATGTAGCAAGCTTATTTTACAAAAACCTAAACTCTTACTACTCACTACTCACTACAACCTCGTCACAACCTCGTAATCAATCCCAAAACGGCTCCTTCTGCGCCATCTCCATAGCCTCTTCAAGCGTCTGATGTTTATCAGGCTCCTTCTCCTTGCCCTCCAGTTTATGAATCTTTTTCATTGTTTTATACGTTCCCCATGGATAATAACGCTTACCTTTCCTAAATCGCTTCTTTTCACCTTTCTCCGGATCCACAACTTCCTTCATTTCCAGTTTCTTTGCATTTCCATTTTTATCCCATTCAACCATACCAATAACAACCCTTTTATTAGGATCTATATAAACCAAATCGTCATCTTTATACTCAGTATCCATATTCAAGAAATAATACGATGCTCCTCAGGTTCCGGAGGTGCGGGAACTGCGACAGGGGGCTGATGATCAATTTTATTGGTAATCCTATCAGGTCTGGATGCCTGATGGAATATCTCCTCCACATTAGTTTTCTTTTGTTCCTGAATACGAAGATAAGAATAAAAAGCAACAACTATGCAAGATATCAACGCCATATTTATTCCAAACCTAATTTCCATTCTGGAGAAATTGAAACTAACTCTCATCAATACTGATAATGCGGCTAGAACCAATACAGTTGACTGAATTGAACAGAATAACCTCACACTATCTTTGTTGCGCTTTTTAATAAGATTTGTTCCGCCAAATAGCGGTACCAGAGTAATCAATAGTACAAATATATTAAGTAATAAAACTGATATACCAAGAAATGATGTATAAAATCCAAGACCGGAATATGAAACCGAGTCACTGCCAAGCATATACCCGCTTGTCCATGGCATAAATACGCTTATTACAGCAAGAAAAGCAGCACCGTTTAAAATACGTTCTTCCAGATCCAGATACCTTAGACGACGAAGTGCTGATAAAGCCATAGCGATAGGATAGCAACTAAATGGCAATTGGCAAATTAGCTTATTGGCATATTAGCTAATTTATGCTGTTAATATTGAACCAATAGCCAATTAGCAAATTGCCAAAAGCCAATTGCATTACAATAAGAATATTTAGAGTAGAATACTGTATATGCATACTATAGCTATAGACATCCGCGAGGCCTCTAAATTCCAAAGAACCGGCAAAGGCCAATGGACATTCGGCTTTCTATCGGAATTGATTAAAAGAGATGTTCAGCTACATCTGATATCAGATTGCGAAGTCCCCTCTTGCTTTCATACCTCAAATGCCAGATTACATTTTCTGCCATCAGGTATTTTATGGCATCTAAAAGCTTCCCGATTAATTAAAAAGATTAATCCTGATTTCTATATAAGCCCAACCAGCTACATTGTGCCTTCATTGCTTGGTAAAAGAATCAAGTCCGTAGTAGTAATACATGATCTGATTGCATTCAGAAAAGAGCCCCATGACAAAAGAGCAAAGTTTATAGAAAAACTATTACTAAAATATTCAGCAAGTAGATCCTTCAAAATTGTAACCGTGAGCAACAGCACCAAATCTGACCTTATTCAAAAGTATCCCAATATTGATTCCAATAAGATTACTACAATATATTCAGGTCCTGCGAAAAATAATCCTGAACCCAATGTTTCGGATAATAAAACTATTCTATGTGCAGGGACACTGTGCCCTCGTAAAAATCAGACACGTCTGATAAAAGCATATAATCAATTATCTTCTGAACTTAAGGATAGATTCAAATTGATTCTTATTGGAGGAAGCGGATGGAATTACAAAGATACTATCGACCTGATAAAAAACTCTGAGGGCGTAGAATGGAAAGGGCATGTGGGAGACAGCGAATATGAATCATATTTGAATAGTTGTCATATTCTTGCACTCCCCTCTTTATATGAAGGATTCGGTTTACAAGTACTCGATGCACTTCAAAAAGGAATTCCTATTCTAATCTCAGATCGCGGAAGTCTGAAAGAAGTAGCCGGTGACGCTGCAATATACATAGATCCTGAGGACATATCATCAATATCAAAAGGGCTAGAAGAACTTCTTATTAATGAATCATTAAGATCTGAGCTAAGAGAGAAAGGGTCAGTACAAGCCAAAAAGTTCTCTTGGAAGAAGACAGTAGATTTATTTTTGGAGATCATCAACTGAGTTAATTATAGAGATAACAGTTGCGCAACTATAACATGTATAAAAAGCCATAATAATTATTATTATGTAATTCATTTATCTATATACTGAATGTCATCAATGAATAAGCTCAAATACCCCCACATCGGCATTACAGTAAAATCAGGTCTAGACCAAAAAGATAAAGCAGTGTCACAAATTGTAGAAATCTTGAAACAACAAGAAGCAAATATATGTTTTGATTCAGATAGAGTTGGAGAACTGGAATGCACCAAAGGATTACAAGAAATGAAGGCAATTGAAAATATTGATTTGCTAATAGTAATTGGAGGCGATGGATCTATTCTGCGAGCTGTAAGAGAACTAAAAGATTTTAATATTCCTATTTTAAGTGTTAACCGGGGAACAGTTGGCTTTCTTGCTGAAGTTAATTTAGATGAAGCTGAAGATCTTCTTCCAAAGCTTTTGCAGGGCGAAGGCGATATTGAAGAGCGTGGATTGTTACATGTATCTGCACACAGAAATGGAGATGAGATTTATCAAGGACATGCACTTAATGAAGTTGTAATCTCTCAGGGCTCAATCGCACGTTTGGTTAATCTAATAACTACAGTTAACGGAGAAGAGCTTGCCAACTATCATGCTGACGGACTTATTATCTCCACTCCGACAGGATCAACGGCATATTCACTTGCAGCAGGTGGACCATTAGTTTATCCGACTCTTAACGCAACAATCCTAAGCCCAATCAATCCTTACAGTTTTAGCCAGAAACCCGTAGTAATCCCCGGTGAATCCGAAGTGGATGTAATGGTAGAGACCAAATCAAACAAATATCAAGATACGGAAGTTGTTTTGACTGTCGATGGTCAGGTTTATATTCAACTGGAAGCAGGAGATCACATAAAAGCATGTGTGCATCCAAGCAAAGTGAAGTTCCTCAGACGCAAACAAGATACCCTTTTTAGTACTCTTAGGAGAAAGCTTAAGTGGGGAGAACGGGCGGGTTAATGTCGTTATTCTGATACTAAGTATTGTCTAAAATCGTCCTGTGATTCACGTGAATCAGCATTAGAAACAAATATCTCTGTGAATTCATCTCTATTTGAATCTAATGTCGGAATATCAGGATACCGGAGTGCCCTTTCCATTATTGCAATATTTCCATCACGCCTAATTGCTTCATCATCATCATTTAAAGGAATATGCATAGGAAAAAGCCTAGGCAATTTTGCATAACTAACATTGGCACCATCCATAGCAAAAACAGGTGTTCTTTTTGAACCTATAATTCTATGTAAATCTTCCAAGACCGAAGAAACTGTAAATGCTAATATTCCTCTCTGAAGTGCATGTGTATCTATTGCATTATTAAGATATGCATATTCAGCAACACTAGGATCCAACGAAACCAAAACATCATTCTCACAAATACTTCTGGATCTTTTTTTAGAAACTATCCGATTATTACCTTCTGAAAAGAAAAGTTGATATTCCAATACACTTAATCTTGTTTTTAATTCCCTTGCAGCGTCTGTTAACATGCTTCTTATCAAATCTACCACTTTATCCATAATCTCAGAAATCACTACACCGTAATCGCCCATGGCATCACTTGCATATAAATGCTCTAAGCCCGCTATTATAGGCCTGAGTATGCCAACGGTTTTTGGTTTATCTGAAAACATTGGATGTCTTTTTACATATGTATTTAATGCTTGTCAAACCCTTATAATCATTTCTTCCCTGCCGGGACCCGTTCCAATAAACCCTACAGGTACACCTGTCTGTTCTTCAATAAAGCCAATAAATGACTGTGCATTCTCCGGAAGCTCATCAAATGATGTGAATCCTTTCGTACTTGCTTTCCACCCAGGGAGTTCTTTGTATACAGGCTTACCACCATCCTCATCTACTGCCACAGGAATTACTTCTTCTTCATCCAAAACATCAAGCTTTGTAATATTCCAATGCGTTAGACCATTTAATTGTGCTGACTTCCTTAAATCTCTTAGAGCAAGCCATCCACAACGCCTAGGTCGTCCTGTAGTTGCACCATATTCGCCTCCGCGTTCCCTGAGTCTATCGCCAACCTCACCCTCAACCTCGGTAAAGAACTCTCCTTCTCCAACGCGTGTGCAGTATGCCTTGGCAATTCCGATTGTTGTATTCAAGGCATTGGGAGGAAGCCCCAATCCCTGCAAAGCTCCGGAAATAGTTGTTGAACTACTTGTAACATAAGGGTAAGTGCCATGATCAATATCCAAATGAGTACCTTGTGCTCCCTCTACAAGAATATTCTTTCCACCTTTCAAATAATCATGAATCAATTCAATCGCATCGGTCACAGTTTCTCCCAGAACTTCCGAAGCTTCTTTAATCTGGGATAACTCTTTTTCTATATCAACATTTATTCCATAAAGTTCAGAAAGACTCTGTGCTTTATCCTTAAGTTCTTCTTCCAGATTTTTACCGAGACTTTCCATTCTAATTCCTGTCCTAGCTGCCTTGTCTATGTAAGCAGGGCCTATGCCTCTCATTGTTGTGCCAATCCCCTTCCCTTTTATCTTTGCTCGCTGTTGTTCAAACACCTCATCCATAGCCATGTGATAATCAAAAAGAATATGTGCTTCATGAGAAATATGTAATCTTGGAACAACATCAACACCCGAATCTCTGATGACCTTAATTTCTTCCAGAAGTGTGGGAAGATGCAAAACCATTCCGGATCCGATAATAATATCTTTGCCTTCATGAAGAGCCCCCGATGGAATTAGATGGAAAATGTACTGCTTACCATCCACTACAATAGTATGCCCTGCATTGGCACCTCCGCACGCACGAGCAATCACATCGTATTCTTCAGCGATTATGTCCGTGACCTTTCCTTTTCCTTCATCCCCCCATTGTGCACCGATAATTGCAGAAACCTGTCCGAGTTTTGATGTGATTGTTATCATGAGTTAAACATATCATAGTTTGATTAATATGAAAATATTAATCGTCACTGGTCTCTGGTCGCTAGTCGCTAGTCAAAAAACATCGAGACCAGTGACAAGTGACTAGCGACCAGCCTATAGGTACCCTTGTGGTGTGACCCCAAACAATACTATTACAAAGATATTGCCTGTTCTCTTCTACACTCAACAACAAACCCCCAACAATATGAATTATTCTTAGCTGATTTAATTAAAGGCTCTATTAAATCCAAGCCTTCATCTCCTGCAAATATCGCTGACCTTGGCTCGTACTGAGCCTCATCATTAATTGCTTCACCATCAGGAACATATGGAGGATTGCTCACTAACAAAAACTCTTCATTCAAATCTGCAATAGGATCCAAAAGCGAACCAGTTCTAAAATCAATCCGATCTGATACTCCGTGCTTCTCCGCATTAGATTTGGCAACTTTCAGAGCTTTATCACTGACATCAGTTGCAATGATCTTTATATTAGGAACCTCCAGAGCAAGAGTAATTGCTATACATCCGCTACCGGTTCCAATATCTACTAGAGTTTTAATACTTGAACACTTGTTCAAGTGTTTAGATATACAAACAATAGCGTTATCAACATCTCGAACCTCATCACAAGGATTATTCAAGAAATCCTTCGCAAGATCTATAAGTCCTTCCGTTGATGGCCTTGGAATCAGCACATCAGATGTTACTTTGAACTCACGACCATAAAACTCTTTAATTCCTGTAATATAAGCTATTGGCTCCCCTTTTGATCTTCTTTCAATGTATTCTATAAAAGTTGATTCCTGATCATCAGAAAGCTCCATATCCGGATTTATGAGCAAGTATGAGCGATCTGTTCCCAAAGTTGAATAAAGAAGTATTTCTGCTTCAAGCCTGCTTATGTCCACACAATTAAGTGCCTCAGATATCTTCATGCAACTATAATAGCATTATGAGCAACACCAAGCCGATTGCAATTGACTGCCGCTTTGCCGGAATAAACACAGGCATTGGTCGCTATACTCGTGAACTTGTCTCCGAGATGCTAAAGATTGAATCGCAGCAATGCTGGATACTTTATGTAAGAAGCAAAGATGAGGATTGGCTTAAGAATATTTCAAATACAAATATTGAAATCATATCCGCACCATACAAACATTATTCATGGGGTGAGCAGAATCACTTTCCTGACCTTTTATCCGGGTCACCTGCTCGTTTGCTGTTTTCACCTCATTTTAATGTACCTTACTTTTGTCCGTTACCTTTTGTAATAACTATTCATGATTTGATACTTCATAAATACCCTAACAAAGCATCCATCTGGAAACGTATTGCCTATAGACTGCTTCTATCCAGAGCTATAAATAAATCAAAGCACATAATTACTGTAAGCGAAACAACACACGATGACTTATGTGATATTTATAGTCACTGGAAAGTAGAGAGTAAATCATCGGTAATCTCCGAAGGCGTAAACGATAACTTTTATAGGCGTTCGGTAAATGAAATAGAAAATGTAAAAAGAAGATATGGATTGCATAAACCATTTTTCCTTTATGTTGGAAATGCAAAAGAACATAAAAACGTTCAGACTCTGATAGATGCATTTCAGTCACTTGGCGACAATTCAATTGATCTGGTTTTGATAACCTCCGGTCCGGAAACTGCATTCCTTAACTTCCAACAAGGAATCAAATTTATACCTGATATTCCGGACAGCGATCTACCTGCACTCTACTCAGGAGCTAAAGCATTTGTCACAGCCAGCCTTTACGAAGGCTTTTGCCTACCGGTTGCGGAAGCAATAAGTTGTGGTTGCCCTGTTATTGCCAGCAACAAGGGAGCTATTCCTGAGATTGCCGGAGAAGATTCTGTTCTGGTAGAACCAATTGCCGTGGAACTTTCCAAGGCTATGAAAAATCCACCAGATCCTACTGATGAAGTTATTCACAACAAATTCTCGTGGAACCAAGCAGCTCGCGATACAATTAATTTATTAATTAACATCTGATATGATTCCCCATCACGAATTAACCAATTAACTAATCAACGTATATCCATGGAACATATTAGCATTACATTATTTAAGGCTTTAAATAAACGTGGATTATACGACCACGCAAATGCATCTCTTATATTGCACCTTGCTCAGAACTGGATAGATACAAATTTGGAAGAATTCAAAGATGAACTGACAGTAGTATCATATCGTGATAAAAAACTGTCTATTCAATCAGATAACTCCATAGCTGCTCAGGAATGTAATGGTTCATTAGATTCGCTTAAAGAATTCCTTACAATTGAACACAAACATAATGTAGATGAAATCAGAATAGTCCGAACATCTTAATAGGAAAATCTTTTGACCCCTCTCCCTTTCCCTCTCCCTATGGGAGAGGGAACATGCATCCAAGTCATTTCCAAGCAATTCATGCACCAAAGCATTTTCTAATCACGCTTTTCACAAGCTCAATTTTAGAATATCTAGATTCTGAGAAATAGCATCTCAATAGCTTGAAGACTGCTTAGCGGCGCACCCTCTCCCTAGGGAGAGGGCCGGGGAGAGGGGTCAAAAGAACTATTAATTACTTAATCAACATAGTTTATTATTCAAAAAACCCATTTTCTCGCTTGCACAGGTCCAACTACTTCCTTAAACTCTCTCTGATATTTAGATATGCTAGTTATTAGATTAAAACGCACCGGCAAAACAAATAGCCCCACTTTCCGTGTTGTTGTGGCAGATAAAAAGGAGGCCGTAAAAGGTAAGGTTATCGAAATTATCGGCTATTACATTCCCACACGAGAGCCTGCTGAATTCGAATGTAATCAAAATCGTATTTCTCATTGGATAGAATTAGGGGCTCAGCCAAGCAACACACTTGCCAGATTACTTGCTAAAAATGGTATGTCTGACATGGAAAAATACATGAAGACATATACAAAGAAATCAAAGAGAAAAGTATCAGAAGAGGAAGAAGCACCTGCAGCAGCAGTAACACCTCCTGTAGTTGAGTCGTCAGATGATAAACCGGCAACAGAAGAACCAGTTGCAGAAGAGCCAAAGGATGAACCACCTGCTACAGAACCTGCAGTAGAACCCTCTGTTGAGTCGGCAGCAGAACCTCCCACAGAAGAACCTAAATCAGAGCCTGAACCTGAAGCTGCAACACCTGATACTGTTGCAGAAGAAGAGGTCCCTGATACAAAAGACGACGACAAAAAAGAATAATAAAACCAGACCAGTGACCAGCCTGACATCCATAGCTCCGCCGAGGCGGACGAAGGATGTTGACTCCCAACACTCCAATAACAAACGAAAGATTCAATTCATTTGACTCCTAACTTTTTAAAAACAAACTTAAATCAGACTTCTCAGACCCCCAACAATTCTAATAACTCATCTAACCTAGAGATTTGAATATATCCGAAACTAAATCAATTATAGTCGTAAACGATAGCTCAAAAGGAATATCCAAAAGCACCGCCATAAATTTAACAATAAAGAAAGCGATGAAAGATACAAACAATCCGATAATTGCAAATCTTATTGTATGAACTGCTTTTTTAATCTTCTCCTCGTTACCTGCAGAGAGAATAAATGTTATACCTCCTACAATGATATAAACCAAACAAAGAATCGTTGCGGCTATCAAAGCAAGCGCAACGAACGTCGCAACTATTTCCAGTATGGATGCATTTTCCAGTAATTCTCTGAGCATTTGTGAAGTGGGGAACTAAGCTATAAGATTTTCGGACGGTTCCAGTACCTTTAAGTTTATACGATTATCACCACCTCCCACAATACGAAGTAGTGTTCGCAGAGCTTTAATGGTCTGTCCATTCTTACCTATCAATTTCCCCATATCTCCGTCTCCTACCTTAACTGTCAATAAGACGCCTAAATCGTCAGTTTTAACATCTATAAAAAGCTCTTCCTTGTTTTCTACAATGTTTTCTAAAACGAATTTGAGGAAGGCATAACCCGGTGTTGTCTCGTCAGCTGTCATAACTGGGGGGATTATAGAGTTGGGTTTGGTGTTGAGCAAGGATAAAGGGTGGGGAAAAAGTGTCAAGTGAGCGGAATTTGTTGTATTTTCTTGGGTTCGGAATCCGGAATCCGGAATCCGTTAGCCATTTATGAGCAATTAGAGAGCCTTCAATGTGAAATTTGGCAGCATCAAATAATCGCATTCCGGATTCCGGATTCCGAACCTCAACTCTTTCATATTTATACCAACAACCTGCGTCTAGTCCAAATCGTAGGAATTCCAGCCAATAACATCAACACTCCCGACATCATCACATCCAAAGGAGCACCACTATTTGGCAGATAAGTCATTACCCCAATCTGTGAAGTATGAACACGTTCTGTAAGAGCAATATTCTCCAAACCATCTCCGCTAACAGAAACTACGTTTGCAATACCAATTCCATGTGGAGCATTTGGGCTGATTCGAACGGTGTAGCTTACATCCCAGCTGGCACCTGGTTCCATAACAGGAATATTCCATACAATACGATCCCCTACCATCTGACCAACATCACCATCCAATATTTCTGTGTAAGCTTGGTCAATACGATCTTCTACTACAACATTTGATATGGCGTGATCCAAAGTATTTCTAAGATATATTGAATAGCTGACCGTATCACCGGGTCGTATTTCGGATCTGTCGGCAACTTTCCTTAGTAGCACATTACTCTTAACAGGTTTTGCAGGTGCATTCTGGCTTACAGTTACATCTGATACTTCTGTTACGTCTACAGCTTCGTGACCGGAAGCTACCCTTACACCATTTCTTAAAGCAGCACCCAAAGGAGCATCGCTTCTTACTCTTCCTGTCACATACAAAACTCTTTTTCCATTAGGACTAACCGAGATTCCTTTCCAGTAAACTTCTTTGCCCGTCCATGTACCACCATCGGATGCGGCAACAAATTCGCTATAGATAGGTAATGCATTTACAACATCAATTGAAGAAATGAATTTTGATTGGTTGTTATGAATAACAATCTCGTATGTCAATTCATCACCGACCTTTGCAGCGATATGACCGTCATTAACAGTTACACTAAGACCTGCGGGCGGAACCTTTTCGTAGATAATTGTGGTGCTATCCGAACCGTATGCTGCCTCGGCGGATGCATTCAGAGTGATAGTGGTGAATTCAGGCATATCACGCTCCACTGCACACACAATTTCGTAAACTACAGTTTCTCCTGCGGCAATGTATTCATCTTCCCACTCAATAGATCTGTTGGTTCTTTTATACATGCCTGATGCATTCAAAAACTCGAGTGTGATTGGAATCTGTGCATGCAGTGTAAATGTTCTGTCATCTCCGAATGCATTTTTTACAGAGATTTTATATGCGTTAACTTCACCCGGTTCCGCATAAACCTTTCCATCATCAACAAATATTTCAAAAGGTACTCTCATTACATCTTTTTCCAAAACCATTGTAGTGTCAGTGGCTCTTTGATCACTTGCTGCTGCTTCTGCAAAAAGCAATTCTTCATCAGGAATTGTATTCATTAATTCAACACTTACATTCAAAGTCTTTACAAACCCCGGATAAACCACCACATCTTCCCACATTACAATATTACCATTCCTTCTTCCGTTTTCGCTTGATGACATCAGATTGACATACGAAGGAAGGAAAAACCTCACATCTGTAGTGTAAGGAACATCCAAACCGGTCCTCATAGAAATGGTATATGTAAGTGATTCTCCAACCTCTACGTCATCCATTCCGTCTGATAATGTAAGGAATAAATCCGGTCCTTCTCCTACTTCCCTGTTATCATCATAAGAACTGCATCCCAAATCTTCAGGAAAATCGGCTGTTCCGTTGTCGTCATTATCTATTCCATCATTACATTCGGGTATTACCAAAGCATTTGATACGCCAATTTGAAGCGGGAATACTGTTCCTGCTACAAATACAGCACATATGGCAATCGGCATCAGAGATACAAAATATTGAGTTCTACGAGCTGTTTTGGACATTTAAAAGATTGGGAAGTACCAAAAAGGAGATTACTTTAGGTCAGTTTTAGGGATATGTCAAGGATGATTGACATGGTTAATGCGACTATTTTCCTATTTAATGATGGAATAAAATGGTGTATAAATTAGCCATGAGTATAGGTAATGAATCACCAACCAGAAAAGAAATAACAAACGGTCCACCTGAGCGTTGGGGTGGCTGTGAGGATGATCCATGGGAAGGGGATGTTCCTGAGATACATAGATTTGAATTTCCGTGCAAAGGTATTGTTTATAGAACCTATAACTATGAAGATGTTTATGTAATTTTGAAAGAAGTGAATGGAGGACCAAGAAATGATTATTATCGATTTACTAATTATTCTGATTTTAAAGAACAAGGGTTAATATTTGATTATGCTTTATTTGAGGTAGTTGAGAGTGAAAATGGTTATGAGCTCAAAGCAATAGAAGCAGAATCACTAACTCCGCAAGATGAAACTGGGCAAGCAATCGTTGAAGAAGTAGCACAGAAAAAAGGACAAATTAGAAAAGGATTAGGGGTATTTGAAGGATTTAAACCTGAGTAAATGGCTTGCCAACCGTAGCCAGGAGGTCCTAATTTGAAAGTCAACCTTCGCTCGCTACGGCGAGGCTATGGTTGACAACCTCCTGCGGAGGTTGGTGGGCGATACAGGGGTCGAACCTGTGACCTTCTGGGTGTAAACCAGACGCTCTAGACCAACTGAGCTAATCGCCCGATGCGTTAATAATACCAATTTGTACTTGATTTGTAACCATATTAACCTGCTTATTAGCATAGTCTCCATGTGCGGGACGCGTGGCGAGCATCTTGCTCATGCAGTGAGTAATTTAATGATAATTACACTTTTATATATATATATATTAATTGATGTTAATTTAAACCAGCAACGAGCAACGATCAAACTTGCAACGTTTTCTTGGATATTTCAGTAATTTAGCTATAATGACATCCGTTAACCACCTCCCCCATGACCCAACTCCTAAACACCCTCGAAATCGTAGTAAGCATAGTAATGGTATTTACAATACTGTTGCAACACAGAGCATCCGGTCTATCTGCCACATTCGGAGGCTCCGGATCATCAAACTTTATACAAAGACGCGGAGCGGAAAAAGTGCTTTTTAAGGTGACAATCTGGTCAGCCTTTCTTTTTCTGTTGATACCTGTTGTCCAGTGGTTTGTATTTTAAACCTGAATAATCTCTGCATTTAAAGTTTTGTTCTTCTTATTCACGCTTGCGTCGCTTTTCTCATCATCAATTACGTCTACTTAGATGGGAGTATATTTTACTCCTGATCGCATCTATTGCTTTTGTAATCAGCTTCATAATCCTTACAAAAAGTTTTTATAAGAATAATACAAAAGTAGTACCTGGTAAGGGTGGAACATACATCGAAGGTTCGGTGGGTGAATTGCAACCGCTTAACCCATGGTTTACGGTAACAAATGATGTAAGCAGAGATATTGTTTCATTGGTATTTTCGGGACTGCTCAGATATAACCCATTAACACAACAAATCGAAGATGATCTTGCAACAATTGATGTTAGCAGTGACAACAGAATTTACACACTCAAGCTGAAGGATGATATTTATTGGCACGATTCAACTCCCGAAAATCCACATCCTGTAACTCCCGAAGATGTTCTGTTTACATTCCAGACTATTCAGAATCCGAATTTCCCGAATACTTTGCTCAGACAAAACTATCTTGGAGTAGAAATGGAAAAGATAGACGACAAAACAATACGATTTAAACTGGAAGAGCCTTATGGATTTTTTAAAAGCAATCTGACTCTTGGAATTCTGCCAAAAGATGCATTCGAAGGAGTACCAATCGCCAAACTGGATCAGGCATTGGGGTTTGCCTTTAATCCTATCGGAGCGGGACCGTATGCATACAAGAGCTTTATACAAACAGAACTCTCATCCGAAGTAACTCTCGAAAAATTCGAAAGACCGTTTGAAGAAAAGTACCATATTCAAAGAGTCATATTCAGGATTTTTTCTGATTACAATTCACTGCTATCAGATATCAGAAATCTGGATGGAGTAAGACATGTTCCGCGAAATGACAATGGTGAACCGATAATCCCCAGACAATTTAAAGCTGTAAATTACACGCTGCCGCAATATGTGGCACTGTTCTTTAATATGGATCGTCCGATTGTCAAAGATAAAAATTTAAGACTTGGGTTGCAACTTGGTACAAACAAGCAAGAAATAATTAATTCTATCGGTGAATCTCTTATTGTGGATACTCCACTGTTGCAAATAGATGTGATGGACTGGAGGTATAAATATGATAAACAATCGGCTCAGGGTGCGTTCTTTTCTTCTGACTGGCATTTGCCCGAAAAAGTCAGACTGCAGCGTCTGCTGGAGATGCGCGAAGCAAATTCGGTTGGCCCTCTTAAAATTGATCCTATTGTTCTGATTGATACCGGAGCAATACTCACGGTGACAGGCAGCTACTCAAACACACCACGGAATTCAACAGTTCATGGACAGAAAATTCAGGATCATCAAACGGAATCCGGAGTCTGGATTGTTCCATTGTCCACACATGGAGGTACGGGGACTCTTTCTCTCGGTCAAAATCTTATTCGTCTTATGGACAGCGAAGGAAATATTCTTGATTCGACTTATGTTTGGCGCACAAGCAAACCTAAGGAATACAAAAGAGCTGCCGAAGAGCAGAATCTTGTGGAAGTATTTTTGGCTTCGCGCAATAACAAGTTACCCGAAGAACAATCAATCTCAGTGGGAGATCTTTATGTGGAAAAAGGAATGCTGCGTCGCAGGCTCACTACAGATCCATATGATATAAGAATCAACACCGAAGGAGATCGTCTTTCACTGACTCTTCTGACAAGCTCTAATCCTCCTCAATACAAAGAAATTGCAGAGCTGATAAAAAAACAATGGGGGTTGCTTGGTGTGCATATATCAATTGTGGTACCTACCTCCCGAGATGAATTTGAGGAAAAACTGGTAACAAGAGATTATGATATCGTACTTTTTGGACAATCTCTTCTTGATAATCTGGATAGCTTTCCTTATTGGCACAGCACAGGAGTACAAAAGATGACAGATAACAGAAATGATCTTAGGCTTGATGCATACAATCTCTCACAATATTCATCTTTGGAAGCCGATGTGCTACTTAAAATAATAAGACAAACTTCTGATGATGAAGAACGAGAAAAATCACTGGAAGAGCTTCGTGAAGTAATAAGGAATGATGTTCCTGCCATTTTCCTTTACTCCCCAATATACACATATGCATATGATTCCGATTTGCAGGGAGTCAAGCTTGAAAACCTTTCGCTACATTCAGATCGCTTTCTTACAATTAATAACTGGTTTTTAAAGATGGAGAAGGTGTTTTTGCCGGGCAAGAGTTGGTGGAGCTTTCCGGGATGGGTTATTACGTTGATTCGTTAACGCGTTTTCTCGTTTAGTCGTCGTTGAGTCAATGTAATATTGACAAATTCAAACTAGCAACGAGCAAACGCCTGCCAACCATAGCCAAGATGCGACGGTTGGAGCAAACCAGTAAACGATATTATGGCTTATAAAAGCCAAATTCGACAATTAATACATCCCAAAGGGTAAACACGCCTTGACTTCACCTGCTTCCTTCCCTAAACTTTTGCGGCTCTATGGCTACTACAAGAATCCGCCATCAGCAATCACTAAAAACTTACCACTTATGGAAGTTCTTCTACTCCAAGATGTACCGAAGATTGGCCTTAAAAACGACCTACTACTGGTGGGAGACGGATATGCATTGAACTTCCTTCTTCCACAACAAAAAGCAATAGTAGCCACCCCGACAGTCCGCAAGCGTTACGCTGAGCAGATTAAACGTAGGGCTGAGCAGAAGATTATCGAGAATAAACTTCAGTCCGGTGCCGCATCCGCCCTGGAAGGCAAAAAGATTACCTTTGAACGTAAGATTACAAAGACAGGTAAGCTTTATGCCGCGATTACGGAAAAACACATAGTGGAGGAATTAATGAAGCAACTGAAAATAGAAGTTTCACAGGAAATGGTGGAAATTACAGATACCATCAAAGAGCTTGGTACGTTCGACGTATTCCTTAGGATTGGAGATCAGAAGCAGGAGCTTAAGGTTGTTGTAAAGGAGGAGAAGTAATCAAGCAATGAATTGACACACAAGCTTTATAATTAGAGTATATTTCTACGTTCCTTGAAATATCCCCTATCCCCTTCTTGTATTTAATTATTGAATATAATACTAATTTGTTTTATTGATTAGTATCTTTTTATACTCCTTTCAAAAAAATTACTATAATGCCCCGAAGCCCCGCACCGAGTGCTGGTGCAGGGTATAAAAGCAAATTGGTATCACATGTGAAATGTGGTGGTCCACGGCATTCGCGAATGCCATGGTGGGCCAGGATGGAGTTGAACCATCGACCGCCGGTTTATAAGTCCGGTGCTCTAACCAACTGAGCTACTGGCCCTTGATATTATTTTAACATAAATATATATGACTTAATCAAAATATATACTCTTCTCGTACCTTTAAAAATAGAATTTTATATAAATTAAATGTACTCTGTAATTCATGCCAGATCGCATACCACTACAACTATTCTCAATCGGTATAATTTTAGGATCTTTAATTATTGTCCCTGTTCAATCTCTTGGCTTTATTCTTCCAAAGATACCATTATTCGCCGTATCAGCATTTTCAGGATTGATCTATTTAATAAGATCAAAAAATGTTTCCGTTATACAAATAACCAAAACGAAAGCGGGTAAGTTTATGCTCTTGTTCTTCCTCACAATTTTATTGTCACAATTATGGTCAGTTGCTCCAATAATCAGTTTACTTGGAACCTATCCGCGCTTCGAAGGATCTCTGTTTTACATTATATTCCTTGTCATCTGCGCAGTTGCATTCGTACTCACTTTGCAAAATAAGACGGACTTTCTGATTAATACGGTAGTTTTCACAAACATAATTGTTGTGATATACGGACTAATGCAGATGATAGGATTGGATCCCCTGTTGGGATTCTGGCAAATTGAACTATTCCTTGGCAGAGCGTTCTCCACTATCGGTCAACCAAATTTCCTTGGAGTATTTTTGTTGCTTACATTGCCATTTGTTTTTATCAAAAAGCAAAGTGCAATTGGACGTTCAAGAATATTTTTATCGACACTATTTTTACTTAACCTCTTGCTAATAGCAGGGACAGCAAGCAGATCTGCCTATCTTGGTGTTGCTGTAATGGCATTATTCTTCATATCAGCTAATTGTGGACAAATTCGACAGCTAAAAGACTGTAAAAGTGAATCTATAAAAGTTCTGACAATAGTAATCGCATTCCTGATAACCCTGATAGCAATAAGTGCATTGGCACAAAGATTCAGTGTTCATACTCAAAACGTATTCCTTGGTTCCAGAAGTGTAATATGGAGTACTACTTCAAAAATGATCGATGAGCGTCCAATTGGCTATGGATTGGAAACAATGAGTCTGATATCTCCTCGTTTTTCTGATAAAAAATTGTTCGAGTTTGAATCATTACCAACAATAATTGACAGAGCACATAGCAAGCCACTTGATCTATTGTTCACTCTTGGCCCACTTGGGCTGATTACATATTACTTGTTCCTATATTTCATTTTAACTTCATTATGGAAAAGAAGGAGAAATGAGCTTGCACTTGCATGTTTTCTATCAATTGCGGGCACAAGCAGCGCACTGATATTTGGGTTTGATACATTTGTAACACATATCTTCTTTTGGTTAATCTCAGGAGTATCTCTTGGATTAATTACAATAGAAAACTCAGTAAAGCGACCGAATCTGGAACTGATTATCAAGTACATACTATTGTTACTAACAACCGTATGTCTGTTAATTTCCTTAATGTGGATACTAGCGCGCGCCGAACTGGAGGAATCAGAAGAACAAATGGCACTTGGTAATATTGTAAATTCCGTTTCCAAAGGTTTTGATGCCTCGGCACACTTCCCCTTTGACAGAGCAATTCTTGTTCAAAGCGCAGAAAAAGCACTGGTTGCACACGAAAATACGGACAACGAACAAAACCGAGAAGCACTGAATCAATTTGTTGAAAATGTGTTAAACAAACTCGAGGATCTTACAAAAGGACAAGACGGAATGGTATACATCATGCGTTCATGGAATGCAGCAATAAGAGCCGAGGATGAGAATGTAGAAATGTATATATCTCAGGCTCTGGATAAACATCCAAACTACGTCCTAACGTATCGGATAGCAATACACAGTTACGATATTCTGGGGAATTCGGAGAAGAAAAAAGAAATGGAACAAAAGATACTGGATATACTTCCATCATATTGGGATGATGTTGAATCTGAACAAAGGAGAATACTGCTTAAAGAGAATCCGTGGTTGGAGGAGATTGGCTTACAATAGAATACTAGAATATTGGAATACTGGGTCATTCTCCAAATGCGATACCAATTAGCATTTAAAATGGAACTAATATCGATGCTCTCATAGGAAAGAAATCTCTTATTTACTTTTCCTTATCTCCTCTCCCCCTCAGAAGGGGGAGAGGATGGGTGAGGGGGGCTCAATATTAGTATTATTTATTATGCAAGTTGGTATGAGACCCAATATTCTAGTATTCCAATATTCTTTATTATTAATCCCTATCCTGCTCATCCTCTATCTCCCCCACCAGTTCCTCCAAAACATCTTCTAATGTAACCAGGCCCACCGTATGCTCATCTTCCTGCACTATTGCGATGTGGATGTATTTGTCTTTAAATAATTCCATGAGATCGTCAGCCTTATCAGTGGATTGAACTATCAAAATATCACGCATAAGTGTCTTTATAAGTTCATTATCCTTTTCCTCCGTTATTGCCTCCAGAATATCTTTGCTGATTGCAAAACCGCACACATCATTTATAGAAGCCCCAAAAATCGGATATCTGGAATGAGTATTGTTAAGCACCTTATCTGCGGCCTCACGAATAGTATCATCTTCATGAACTCCTACGATATCCTTTAGTGGAGTCATAATGTCTGCTGCTGATTTATCATTAAGTAGAAAAGCACGATGAACCAGTTGCCCCTCATCACTTTCTATATGTCCTTCCTTACGACCTTTATTAGCCAAATATCTGATCTGATGTTCGCTTCCGATTACTCTTTTACCCATTTTGAAAAAGTTAGTGAGTTTTTCCAAAGGCATGACTATCGGGTATAGAACCGTTGATAAAGTTAAAATGAAAGGAGCAGAGATTCTGCTTATCAACGGAGCATGATGTGCTCCGATTGACTTGGGAATTATTTCAGAGAATATGATTGATCCAAATGTAAGCAATGCAGTAATTATTCCTATTATATAACTCCCGTACAACTCAATGGCTTTCTGACCGACCAGAATCGGACCGAGAATATTAATCGTGTTTGAAAGTATTACAATAACTACAACAGCACGTGAAAGTCTCTTCGTAATTTTCTTAAGTGACCTTGCTCCCCATTTCTTATTCTGAATAAGCTCGTCAACCTCGGCATGAGTAATGCTGAGCACTGCTGCATCTACCATTGCCATTACTCCTGACAAAGAGATAAATGCCAAAGCTAGTAATATTAATCCGGTCATCTTTATAGATATTCATAACGAATAATCATTGTAAGTTTATTATAACACAACAAGACCAATATTTCAGCTCTACATAAGACCTTCTAAATAATCTACAGCTTCTCTCTTCAGCTTTATCTCTCCTTTGTTCTGAGCTTCGTGGAGTTTCTTCAGATACTCCCCCACCTTCTCCCCCGGTTCTATCCCCAAAATATCCATTACTTCTTCTCCGGAGAGTAACGGACTGGCAGGACGAGGATGAGCGTCCAGAAACTTGTTGTAATCTTTGATGATTAATTCATACAAATCATAAGTTCCCGGAGTAGTTCCGGATATATCTAACCAGAATAATTGCAGAAGCTCTATAAACCATGGATGAAAGTACCAGTGAGCCTTGCGCTCATCATCAACTTTATCAAATGTCATCATCATCATATGATGTTTAATTAACCATACTATCTTGTCTCTTCTTTTTGAATTGCATTGCAATCTGTCCAGAACTGTCTTGGAAACGTCTCCGCCTTTGGATGCATGTTCATTAAAATGAATGCGATCTTCTTTAATCGAGAAAGTAACAGGCTTGCCGATATCATGCAATAACGCAGCCAAACGAACATCAACCTTATGATCGGAAGTAAATGAGGCAATCACACACATAGTATGCTCCCAAACATCGCCTTCCTCATGAAGTTCCGATGGCTGTGCCACACCTTTGCATGCATGAAGTTCCGGAAGAAGATGTTCAATAACATCCGTTTCCCAAAGATCCTCGAATGCTCTTTGTGGATTTGGTCCCAAAAGGATTTTATCAATCTCCCGGAGTCTTCTGGTGCCCGAGAGAATATTGATCTTCTTGGATAATTTATGAAGAGCATCGAAAGTATCCGGATGATACTGACCATTTATTCGAGCTCTGAATCTGATGGCACGTAATAGTCTGAGTGCATCGTGTTCAATTCTCTCTGTTGGATTTCCAATAAATCTGATCAACTTCTCGTTCAAATCCATCTGACCATTAAATGGATCATAAATCTCACTCGAAATAGGATTAAAGTAAATAGCATTCACAGTAAAATCACGACGCTGGGCATCATCTTCCCGCTTTCCAAACTTTACCGATTCAGGATGCCTGCCATCGGAAGCACTGTCATCTTCGCGAAATGTTGTAACTTCAAACACACATCCTTTTAATGAAACCAGAATGGATCCGAATCTCGCCGAAGTCTCATCAGTCTTTTTAAACAACTTAACAATATCTTCAGGAAGAGCATCTGTTGCGATATCAACATCATCGGGAATATCGTCCATTAACATGTCACGAACACATCCTCCAACCCACCATGTATCAAAACCTGCGTCAGTGAGAGTTTCTACTATTTTGTA
>JAHISE010000080.1 GCA_018818235.1 Patescibacteria group bacterium | reverse complement strand
TAACGTTTGCGGTTGTGCGAAGTACGGCAATGCTACAATTTCTTGAGCATTGCCGGATTTGGTTGAGGAGCAGTACCATCCTTAGCATCATCAAAAAGGCGCTGCGACGAACCGCACAACCGCTGTTGTCGGATCGTCACTTTTTATCCGGCTTTCCGGAGTGTGCCCGTAGCTTTTCGATTTTTTGCTCCTTATTCTATAAGTTCTAGATCAGATTTATCATCAATCACAATGCCCAAACTTGATTCATTTATGGCGTCTTTTAAAGAAGCGCGTTGGTCTTGAGTAATCCCAGATACAATCACTACACCATTTTGAGCCTGCTCAATAACTTGTGTTGATGTAATTCCAACTCTTGATAATATTGGCTGAATTTGCTCCATGTAATTTCTCATTTGAGAAACGCGTTCACCTTGTATCTGGGCGATCTCCTCAGGAGTTCTCCTAGTTAATCGCTGGTCTTCCATTTCTTGTACTTGTCTAGGAGGAGATATAATGCATGTTTCAGACATGTCCTTATCCTAAAGAATAGCTATGATTAGTCAATAACAACCATCAATAAAGATCAAAAAAACGAAAAGCGGAGCTGGCACCGATGGAAACCGGAAAAAAGTTATGTCCGACAACGTTTCGGCTTATGTGAAGTTTGGCGGCGTTATACTGTGCCCGAAGGCCTCACCGCCGCCAAATTTGGGTCGAGGAGCGCCGACCTCCTTTAAATAATCAAAAAAGGAGGCGCGACGAGCCACATAAGCCGTGTTAGGTGATGTATGCGAACACCACCATTAAAGCGTTTTCATTTTTCGACTGGGTGGGAACTTCAGTAATAATTTATAGACTATTCCTAATAATATCTGCTGCATCTGCATCTCCTTTTTCTGCAGCCCTTTGTTTCAATTGCTCTTCTATGAGGCGCATCTTGTATAGATTTTCGGTCCACTTAATGTACTTTGCTGACTGTTCTTTAGTGTTTCCGACTAAGCCTTTGTCTGGTTCCTCGAGAAGTTCAGGATTCCTATCTGCAAGCCATAATGTGTAAAATCTATCATCAACTCTATAACTCATTTGTTGTACAACCTGTCGGACGATTTTCAATAGCTCTTGTGGATTGCCTTGGTACATCAACTGTAGTGAATGGTAATCCGGAAGACTAGGAAGACCCAGCTCATCCATAACTTCCGAATTACAGATGCGACCAATCGAATGTGAAGGATTCTTTATTGTTTTGACTTTAGGAAAAGCAAGTGGGGCTAATTGCTCAAAAAGTGCTGACCGTTTACTTGCCTCATTTTTATCTGAACCACTATGAGATTCGGCCGTACCTGCCAAATGAGCTAGCCTTCGTGCCATTCTACTGGTGGCCGCATTTAATGTGATTTCATTCTCACTACTTCTGTTCTCCAATCTCAAGATGTCTTGCTGGGTTTCGTGGCCCAAGATGCCTATATAGAAACTTGCGCCACCATAGTCCTCTTCTGATTCATCAGCACGCAGATCCTTGCTATCTTGATCAAGAGATGCAATCAACTGATGAGCAGCTGTCTCAAGTCCATCTGTATTTCTTGGCATTTGTCCATGAGAGGCATCTGTGAATTCATAACCTTCGTGTGTATTTGGGTCTTGGTTCATGTCTATATTATACCATAGATGTCTTAAATAGACAAATCACAAACTCTTCGAACAATTGCCACCCGTGTGGTCAGTCGAAAAATGAAAACAAATCAAAATAAGTGTTCGCATATTTCATCCTAACGTTTGCGGTTGTGCGAAGCTGGCTGGCAGTACAATATCCGCGAAGCGGGACTGACAGCTAGTTTGGGAGAGCTCCGCGCCCATCCATCAATTTATCAAAAACGGCGTGGAGCGAACCGCACAACCGCTGTTATATGATGTAAGATTTGTTTCCGCTTTCAGTTGATCCTTAACGTGACAAAAATCTTTTGGCTTCATACAAGGAGGCTATTATTCTAGCCTCAGTAAGTTTTTTGTTGTCGATTAAAGCCTCAAAATTTTTCAAGGGGTGCATTGATATTGGCATATCCCATTCTTCATCTCCTTCGAGATAACTTTCCACAAGATCGCGCGCCAGAAACACATGCGTTCTCGTAGAAATGTAGCCGGGAATGCTTGTGAGTGTTGCAATCTTTTCAATGGATTCTGCTTTATATCCAATTTCTTCTTGGAGTTCTTTATTCGCGATCTCTGTTGGATCTTCGTTAGGCTCGATACGACCTTTAGGAAGGCTAAGCATGAGAGAATCAACTGCAGCGTGATACTCAGTTACAAAAATGACATCACCTTCTTTTGTAACAGGTACGATCATAGCTGTATCAGGCTTATCCCAAATTTGATAAGTAACCTTTGAGCCATTATCGAGTTCCAGATCAATGTCCCTCAGAAGAAATCTGCCCTTTTGAAAAATTTCCCTTTCGTTTAATCGTTTTGGCATGACTAAAGTATTGTACAAGGAAACAAATCTTATTTCATATAACTCCTTCTTATACGAAAACAATTCG
>JAHISE010000079.1 GCA_018818235.1 Patescibacteria group bacterium | reverse complement strand
TCCAATATTGTATCCACATTACTAATTGTATCCTCATTATAATTATAGTCCGTATCAACCCAAAGAGCATAATTCTGACCATTCAATAGTGATCCGCTGTCAACATCCAATATTATTTTTGTAAGAAGCAGATCTTCCGCTGCACTTGCACTAGCTTCGAATCTTAGTAAATTAATATTCTTCTGATTTTCTACTGCCGTGTCTTCGTATCCAATGTTTTTAACTGCGATAGTAAGTGTTGCGTTGCTTACGCACTCTCCATCAAGGCAAACTTGTTCGTTCGGGCAATCACTGTCTGTTTCACACTCAGTATCACCAAACCCAAGCTCAGCATCGTAACAAACAAATTCTCCGCTATACACTCGCTCCTTCTCGCATTGCTGTACACCATCTTCTGTCCAACAATTATCGGTGTCATATAACTCATATGAATTTTCCAGATAACAATTCTCAAGATCTTGTACTTCAAATTCTGTTGACTGATATTCACCTCTTATTCTTATTTGAGGATTTCTATGGCAAATACCATCGGTCTGACTGTTTGGATTGGCAATTAAATTGATACTGCTATCTTCAGTCGGGTGTATGTGCAATCCGCGTAATGATCGCCCACAATCAATCCCATCAGAATCACTTATTCCATGATCCTTGGAAATATCGTATTGCCTTTCTTCGAATCCAAATAATTCCCTTACCTTTTCTCCTCTCATCTTTAATTTAAAATTACCACCTTCCTCTTCGCCCGGACGACACTGCCATGATCCTGTTACAAACACTCTACCGGGTGCAGCATCCGGATCTGAGCATAACTGTTGCTCTGTGCAAGTTCCATTAACACAAACTTGGTCTCCTGAGCATTCATCATTACTTGTACACTGCGCCGGACAAATGCTCGGCCCAACTTCGCAAGTCCAGCCTATTTCAATTTTACAATACTGATCGCATCCATCCCTGGGATCTGTATTACCATCATCGCAATATTCATAAGGGTGATTCAAAATTCCATCTCCGCATTTGCTCAGATCACGCAAGCATGCACCATATTCACAACCATACGGGCAATCAACTAATTCAAACCCTACATGATATTCATCTCGGCAATAATACTCCTTAAGTTTTCCTGCTTCACTGCCAGCTGTCCCGCAATAGTCTTCATGACCATCTCGGGATACGTCAACCTGATCCTGGTCGCCCAATTCATAACCATAGGTAATCGAAAGTGCATTATGTGCCCCATAATCATCCAGGTAACCATCCTGGTCAAAACAAAGCTTTCGATCACTTGAACATTCTCTTTTCTCATCATCCCAATAACAAAGTCCGCTCGAAATACCTAACCTGCAAACTTCTTTATCCTCAATTCCCTCGCAATCAGAATCACCTGAGTCACAATTATTACTACACCCATCCTCATCATTATCATTCCCATCATCGCAATCTTCTGTTCCTTCGACTTCTCCATTGCCACAGAATGACCATTCACCTTCGCCGTCGAAGAAACCAAATTCCAACTGCTTACACATTGCTTCGCGTGGTGTGCGATATACGGGGCTTTGATATTCCTGACCGTTTTCATCCATAAGTGTCAGATGTACATCATAATCCAATGGTAGAGCTGTCATTAAACCTCTATCTGTACTAAAATTCCCAACACCCGGACCATTGGTTCCGGATAGATTCTTATAGTGATAATTAACATCAAATGATACGGGCTGATCTGACTGCAAATGAATATCGGCAAACGGATAAGCAGGCAACGCATGTACATTTACAAAGTTTCTGCCATCAGTGGATTGCCATGTTTCACTCTGATCAAATATTGTCTTAGAAAGTTCAAGATCACCATCATCACCCTTCCTTAATCCAAATCCACTCCAATGGTAACAGCCTCTCTTAAAGTTCCACCATCCTGATTCATCTGATGTATTGTCCTCCGGATTCTCTAAATTAGTACGGAAGTCTGAGCGCACAAGAAAATCAAACACACCTTGCTCATTTGTATAATACTTTTTAATTTGCATGCCCCCTGAAGTAAACGTCTCTACTATCATCGGAGAAGTTGAATAAACTTCAAATTCATACGGGCTTGTTAGCTCCGCTCTTCCAATCGGAGCACTCGTCATTTGATCTCTTAGAACTCCCCGAACATGGATGTTGTAGACCTCTTCTTCCCCTGAACAATTATCATACTTAATCAGTTCTTCACCGCAAGAACTGTACCAACCTTCGCTTCTGGTGCCTTCGTTTAAGCAAAGTGCCTTACAGCCTTTGCAATTATCATCCTTTATTCTTTCTATTTCTCCGTTGTTATTAACCCGCCAGTTTTCACTGCGAGTATCAACATCAGCACAATAAGGCTCTCCATAATCAACGCATACTCCTTCATCACACGCATTTGCACATAACAAAGTATTTATACCTAAAAATTCATCATCCGAACAATAAACCTGCTGAAGTTCAAGGCCATCACAGGTGTCTTCTGATTTAGCTCTTCCTTTACCATCCAAAATATACTCAACATATCCCCATATATTACCCTTTATTTTCGGATCGTCATCCTGATCCAACTCATCTGTACACTCTAGTCTTTCTTCCGAACAAATTCCGTCCAAATAATCAAAGTAACACCCTGCTTCAAAGCAATCAGCTTCGTTGTCATCATAATCCTCACAATCTGATGAAGGCGGCTCCATTCCATCCGGAACCAACATAATCGCATCCGCTATAATCCGGTTTTCTGCTCTGTTCCAGAAATATATCAATGCCGATATATTTCTGTTTCGATCTTTGGGTGGAATATATATTTCCATTACTCTTTTCCACAAAGAATCATTTCCATCAAATTCCACCGAAGGCATACGGCTCTGATCCATAGTCTCAAAATCCATTTCTCCGTCTATGTAAGAAAGAACATTAACATTTCTGGCTATATCGTCACGATTCCATGTTGCGTAAAGTGTGTAATTCCCCTGTTGCACTTCGTTCAGATTCCATACTGCGTAAGCGGTACCGGAGCTCTCTCCGTCATAAATATGCGTACTACCATCATATCCGGCATCATAATCTCCTATGTCACTATACCAATTATCTTCCGGCCTGAACCGAATTTTTCTACTGTCCTCGTTATCTATTATAATTTCTTCGAATAAAGGAGGTGGAGGTGGAACAAAATTATCGACCGGCACCAGCCTGACTGCATCCGCAATGTAATTGCTCTGCCTCTTTGGTCTGATCAACACATAAACTATGTCACCGCCCAAGATATTGAGTTTAACAGGAACCCCATCCTGCCCGTGATTTACACGCCCCCAACTGATTCCACTTCTGTCCGGCTGTCCGCTTGGAGCGAACTCCTGACTGAACGGATGCTGTTGCAAAATCCATGCCCAGTCTTTATTGCCATATAATCCCTTCCCCTGCGCATAATCCAACACCCAAATTTCCAGATTATCCGAAAGATCAACTCCAACATCCGGCCATGTTAAATCCAGATTGTAATCTCCGCTTTTTACATTTGTAAAATACCATAGAGCATAAGTGCCCTGTCCTCTTTCATTGATATGGTAATCATCTCCGACAGCTCCTCCATTATACAGAGAGTTCCAATTTGTACCTTTGGTCATAAAATACTTTGTACCCGGATCTGTCCTTCTCATA
>JAHISE010000078.1 GCA_018818235.1 Patescibacteria group bacterium | reverse complement strand
TCCAATATTGTATCCACATTACTAATTGTATCCTCATTATAATTATAGTCCGTATCAACCCAAAGAGCATAATTCTGACCATTCAATAGTGATCCGCTGTCAACATCCAATATTATTTTTGTAAGAAGCAGATCTTCCGCTTCACTTGCACGCGCTTCGAACCTGAATAACCTGATATCCTTCTGATTTTCAACCGCAGTATCACCACTTCCAATATTTTTGACTTCAATGGAAAGAGTTGCGTTGCTTATGGCATTCACACAATTTCCATTAACACAAACTTGGTCTCCTGAGCATTCATCATCACTTGTACACTCAGCCGGACAAATGCTCGGCCCAACTTCGCAAACCCAGCCATCTTCTATCTTGCAAGCTGCATTACATCCATCACCATTTTTAAGATTGCCATCATCACACTGCTCTTCCAGGTGATCTAAAATGCCATCGCCACAGAGCTCATCACGAAAATTAAGCAAGCACTCATTCGAACATTTATCATTGTCATTATTATTTCCATCATCACAATGTTCATTTGTATCTTTTACGCTATCACCACATCTGTAATTTGTACAATCGGTGCGACAGGCATCAATTAACGTGTCTGAATTTTTGGAACCATTATCGCATTCTTCAATAGTTTCAACCACTCCATTACCACAGACAGGCTCTTCAATCTCACAAGTTGCAGAGCAACCATCACCCTTAACGGAGTTTCCATCATCACAATCCTCCGGTGCTTGAACTATTCCATCACCACAGAGCTTATTAAACTTGCAATTATTCGAACATTTATCCTCATCATCATCATTCCCATCATCGCAATCTTCTGTTCCTTCGACTTCTCCATTGCCACAGAATGACCATTCACCTTCGCCATTAAAGTATCTGAATGTTACCGCCTTACACATTGCTTCCTTTGGCGTGTGGAACACAGGAGTCTGAAATTCCTGATCGTTTTCATTTCTAAAAGTTAAATGTACGTCATAATCCAATGGGAGAGCAGTACTTAAATACTGTTCTTCATCGAGCCTACTTCGACCGCCATTGTAGGAACCATCCAAATTCTTATAATTGAAGTAAGTATTGAACGAAACTGGTTGATCTGATTGCAAATGAATATCGGCAAACGGATAAGCAGGCAACGCATGTACATTTACAAAGTTCCTTCCATCAGTGGATTGCCATGTTTCACTCTGATCAAATATTGTCTTAGAAAGTTCAAGATCACCATCATCACCCTTCCTTAATCCAAATCCACTCCAATGATAACAACCTCTCTTGAAGTTCCACCATCCCGATTCATCTGATGTATTGTCCTCCGGATTCTCTAAATTAGTACGGAAGTCTGAGCGCACAAGAAAATCAAACACACCTTGATCATTTGTATAATACTTTTTAATTTGCATGCCCCCTGAAGTAAACGTCTCTACTATCATCGGAGAAGTTGAATAAACTCCAAATTCATACGGGCTTGTAAGCTCCGCTCTTCCAATCGGAGCACTTGTCATTTGATCTCTTAGAACTCCACGAACGTGGATGTTATAAACTTCTTCTTCTCCTGAACAATTATCATACTTAATCAGTTCTTCATCACACGAACTGTACCAACCTTCGTTATTGGTGCCTTGGTTTAAGCATTCTGCTTTGCAATCTGCACAATCATCATCTTTAATGAATTCTAGTTGTCCATCATTATAAAAATCCTCATCATTGAAGGTATACCAACCTTCAATTTCTGACCCAATCTGATCACAAACAGGTTGTCCTTCTAAAATACATCCGAAATCACCATAACATTCCTCTCTATTCAAACATGTTTCAGATTCGTATTCAATATATTCACCTTCACCACAATAAGCCCGCACATGTTCCTCCGGTTCGCCTTCATCATCTTCATTACAATAACTATTAGCAAAACCCCTTGTTCTTTCCCCAAATGCTTTATCATCATACCCCCTTACTCCACCATATCCATATGTGCATTCCAATCTTTCCTCTGTACAAATTTCATCTAAAAATTCATCATAAAAGCATCCGGCTTCAAGACAATCTTCTGCTTCACCTTCATAATCCTCACAATCCGGTGAAGGCGGCTCCATTCCCTCCGGAACCAACATAATTGCATCCGCAATAATCGGCTTGTCCCCTCTGTTCCAGAAGTATAAGAGTGCCGTCTTATTTCTATCGTCTCCGGGTGGAATATATATATCCATCACTCTTTTCCACAATGAATCATTTCCATCAAATTCCACCGAAGGCATACGGCTCTGATCCATAGTCTCAAAGTCCATTTCTCCTTCTATGTAAGAAAGAACATTAACATTTCTGGCTATATCATCACGATGCCATGTTGTGTACAACGTATAATTCCCCTGTTGCACTTCGTTCAGATTCCATACTGCGTAAGCGGTACCGGAGCTCTCTCCGTCATAAATATGCGTACTACCATCATATCCGGAATTATAATCTCCTATGTCACTATACCAATTATCTTCTGGCCTGAACCGAATTTTTCTACTGTCCTCGTTATCTATTATAATTTCTTCGAATATTGGAGGTGGAGGTGGAACAAAATTATCGACCGGCACCAGCCTGACTGCATCCGCAATGTAATTGCTCTGCCTCTTTGGTCTGATCAACACATAAACTATATCACCACCCAAGATATTGAGTTTAACAGGAACCCCATCCTGCCCGTAGTTTACACGCTCCCAACTGATTCCGCTCCTGTCCGGCTGTCCGCTTGGAGCGAACTCCTGACTGAACGGATGCTGTTGCAAAATCCAAGCCCAGTCTTTGTTATCGTATAATCTTTTCCCCTTTGCATAATCCAACACCCAAATTTCCAGATTATCCGAAAGATCAACTCCAACATCAGGCCATGTTAAATCCAGATTGTAATCTCCACTTTTTACATTCGTAAAATACCATAGAGCATAAGTGCCCTGTCCTCTTTCATTGATATGGTAATCATCTCCGACAGCTCCTCCATTATACAGAGAGTTCCAATTTGTACCTTTGGTCATAAAATACTTTGTACCCGGATCTGTCCTTCTCATA
>JAHISE010000077.1 GCA_018818235.1 Patescibacteria group bacterium | reverse complement strand
TGCTGCGGGGGGGTAATCGCTGTTTGAATTGGGATAACTACATTGGAAATTCATATATTTATTCTAAGAAAACAAATCCCAAGTACTGAAAAATCAAGCAAAAGACAAAAAATAATATCTCAAAATCTAAGATCAAGAAGTTTGTGATTTGGAGTTTGATTATTGAAATTTGCCTGGGTTTTGTTTTCTTGTTTTTTGGTATTTATTTGCTCCAGATTACTACAATTTAAGGTATCCTATACCCATGCCATCCCCCCAATATATCACAACGGCAATAGATTACCCAAATGCGGCACCGCATATGGGGCATGTGTTGGAAAAGGTGCTTGCGGATGTGTGTGCCAGATGGTTCAGGTTGCGAGGGGATAAGGTCAGGTTTCAGATTGGTACGGATGAGCATGGTGTCAAGGTGCAGCGTACTGCAGAGGTGGAGGGAGTTACTCCAAAGGAGCTTGTTGATCGCATTGTTCCTTTATATAAGGATCTATATAAGAGGTTGGATATTTCTTATGACAAATTTGTACGAACTACGGATCAAAAGGAGCATTGGCCGACCGTAATTGAACTATGGAAAAAACTTGATGCGGCCGGAAAGCTGGAAAAACAAAGTTACACAGGTCTGTATTGTTCGGGTTGCGAAAGATTTGTGACCAAAAAAGATTTGGAGGATGGAAAATGTGTAAATCATAAAAAAGCTCCGGAGGAAGTATCGGAAGAAAACTACTTTTTTCTGTTAAGTCAGGATAATGAAAATCTAAAGAAACTTCTTACCAAAAAATGGGACGGGGAAGAGTACAGAATAGTACCTTCCTTCAGAGAGAAGGAGACTTTGTCATTGATTGATCAGGGATTGGATGATGTTTCATTTTCGCGACCTAAGTCGAGTTTGAGTTGGGGAATACCTGTGCCTGATGATGATGAGCAAACCATGTACGTTTGGTGTGACGCACTTACCAATTATATTTCAGGACTCGATTATTTTGGTCTTAATAATGGCGAAGTGGCTTGCCATGAGCGACCCCGCATAGGCGGGGGAGTCGAATGGTGGGATGATGCTGAGGTTACTCATGTGATTGGGAAAGACATTGCAAGGTTTCACGCTTTGATTTGGCCCGCGATGCTTAAACATGCAGGTGTTAGAATTCCCAACCGCCTCCTTATACATGGCTTTTTAACGAGTGAGGGAGAGAAGATGAGTAAGTCTGTTGGAAATGTGGTTGTACCCGATAAAGTTCTGGAAAAATTCGGAGGCAACTGCGATCCTCTCAGGTTTTATCTAAGTCACGAAGTTCCGGTGGGCAGAGATGGAGACTTTTCTTGGGATAGAATAGTAAAGCTCTATGATTCCAAGCTAAGAAATGATTTGGGTAACCTCCTTAATAGAGTATTGGTTCTCCTTAATAAAGAGGGGGGTAAGTTGTCAGACTTCGGGAAGGATCCGAAATTACTCGGAAAGACATGGGACGAATATAAGGAGGCGTTGAACAACTTCAGATTAGAGGAGGGGATTGGTTTAGCTTTGGAGCTAACTACAGCATGCAATCAATTAATTGATATAAAGAAGCCTTGGGCATTGGAAGGCGAAGAGAAGGTGCAGATTCTTTCTCAGCTTGCGGAAGCTTTGCGTCATATTTCTCTGCTTCTTCTGCCATTTATTCCGAGAACTTCCGAAAGGATGCTAAAACAGCTTGGGCTAAAAGTTCCACAAACTCTTGAAGGGAAGACGGAGTGGGGAGCGGAAAAAGGATGGAAGAAGGTGGGGGAGAGTGAGATATTGTTTGAACCGATTATCTAGCTTTAAGAGCTTCAGAAGCTTCAAAAGTCTTTAGATTTTCGTTGAATTAGGGGTATTTGTAGTGCAAAATCAAGTAGCTCTCGAATAAATCCAAAGCGTAAAGCGCAGGGAATAATGCGAGGGGAGCACGATTTACATTTTTTACCAATTTATACTATGTTTGATCCAATGGCAGATTTAGCCGGCGGCGGCGCTTCTGATGATGATTGCACTGCAGAGCCAGCTACAACTCCTCCACCTGCCACAGGTGGACAGCGCAAGTTTGCGGATGAACTTCACTCAGTAACTATCCATGCGCAGCAACGTACTTTCTATATCGATCTTAAGCAGTCTTCGAATGGAAAGTTCTTCAAGATGTCCGAAAAATCACGTGGCGGACAGAAGACCACCATCATGTTTGATGCGGAAGATCTGGATAAGTTTATTGATGCGTTTACAGAGATGAAGGGGCACCTTCAATAGGAATTGATTATTTCTTTGCTAAAGAATGTTTTGTGTGTCACTGGTCGCTAGTCACTTGTCACTGGTCAATAATATGAAGACTAGTGACCAGAGACTAGTGACCAGTGACTTTCTGTATCTATCCTCTAATTCCTCTTCCCCACTCCTTCGCCGTCATCTCCTTCTTCCCCGGAGGTTGAACTGTAATAAGGAAGAGCTTTGAGTTGTCTGCACATTGCACCTCGACAGAATTATCAGTTTCTATAAGTGAAGTTTCTATAATTTTTAGTTCTTGACCTTCAACATTGCAAGTAACTCCGGGCCACGGCACCAGTGCTCTGACTTTTCGATCAATTTCTTCAGCTAACATCGTTTTTGTATCTACTTGCCCATCCTCGCGTGAAAGTTTTTTACAAAAAGTAGCTTCCGATTCATTCTGAGGAGCAGGGGAAAGTGGTTTCTTTAAAGTTTTAATGAGCAAACTTGCAGAAAGCTCGGCAAGACGATCATGCAAACTCGTTGCAGTCTCACGTTCTGCAATATCAGTGACAACTTGCCCAACAATATCACCGGCATCCAGTTTTTCGGTCATTATCTGTATAGTTGTTCCGGTTTCATTGTCTCCGGAGAGTATTGCGTTTTGGATTGGCGAAGCACCTCGCAATTTTGGTAACAGTGACGGATGAATGTTGATTGGAGCGATTTTAGGTAAATTCAAGATCGGTTGTTTAAGAATTTGACCGTAAGCTACTGTTATTAGAACATCGAATTTCGGAATCCGGAATCCGGAATCCGAATCGTGGTTATTTATATCTTCAGTCTGATAGACTTCGATGCCGAGTTTTTCTGCACATACTTTAACCGGAGGCGGAGTAACAATTTGTTTTCTACCAACGGGCTTATCCGGCTGAGTTATAACCAACTCAATTTTGAATTCAGAATCAGCTGCGAGTGCCTCCAAGGAGGGGACTGCAAATTCCGGAGTGCCGCAGAAGATGATAGTTTTGGGATTTGGCATTTGCTATATATTACACTTTAAATATCAATAAATGGATGCAATGTAATAGAAAATTATCTAATACATATCACAGGACACCTTAAGTTCTTCGGCAACACCATTGATGTTGTCCGAAACACAAAGCATTCGTAAACTCCATCCCTTCAAAGGACTCTGACTTTTATGACTATACTTAAACAAGACACAGATCTGGCCTTGGAACGACTAGCGAAAGCGAAGCGCATTGTTTGTGTTACTCATCGTAATCCCGATGGGGATGCAATAGGATCGTTGCTTGGTATGGGAATGCTTTTGGATAATGTTTGCAATGGCACTCAAGTTATTTTATTTGATAAAGACCCTGCACCCGACACTTTCAGCTTTCTTCCAAATGTACAGCATGTGCAAAATACACTGCAACCTGCGGAAGGGGACTTGTATGTTTTTTTGGATGCCGCGGAACCCAAACTTACCGGAATGCATGAATCTAATCCCGAACTTTTTGATGGTACATATGCATCAATAAATATTGACCATCATCCGACCAACTCAAAATTTGCCTCAATCAATTTTATCGAACCGGATGCAGCATCCAGTTGTGAAATAGTTGTAGAAATTGCAGACATGCTCGGCTGGGAAATTACAGGTGATATTGCGACCTGTTTGTTAACCGGTGTCTATACGGATACGGGAGGTTTGCTTCATAGCAATACGACTGCTTCGGTTTACAGAACTGTTGCGCGTTTGCTTAGAGCAGGTGCACGCCAACAGGAGATTGTTAAAGCGGTATTCAGAACAGCAAGCATGAGTACACTAAGGCTTTGGGGCAGAGTCTTGGAACATATTTCGCTATCAGAAGAAGGTGGCGCCATATCGGCAGTTATGGAAGAAGACTTTCGTGCAACAGGTGCACATTATTCCCAATTAACAGGCGCGATTGATTATGTGAACGCGGTTCCGGGTATGAAGTTCTCGCTCATTCTCTCCGAGAGGGAAGGAGTGGTAAAAGGATCACTGCGAACTCTACGAGATGATGTTGATGTTGCTGCAATGGCAGGTAAATTCAGTGGAGGTGGACACAAAAAAGCCGCCGGGTTCTCTATTCCCGGAACTCTTAAGCCGGAGGTTAGGTGGAAGGTGGTGGAGCCTGTATTTTCTGCTTCGGAGGAGGCGGATGTTAATGGATTTGCAAACAAAATTGATAATGGATAATTGAAAATTCTTGGATCAATGCCAAAATGCAGGAACTTCTTTAAAAATCCCAAATCCCAAAAAACAAATCCCAAAAGACAAATCCCAAATCCCAAAAAACAAATCCCAAAAGACAAATCCCAAATCCCAAAAAACAAATCCCAAAAGACAAATCCCAAATCCCAAAAAACAAAT
>JAHISE010000076.1 GCA_018818235.1 Patescibacteria group bacterium | reverse complement strand
ACTTTGGGGAGAGGGAGCGTCAGGCCGAGAAGAGAGACCAAGATAAGATCAAAAAACCTTGCCAAATCCCCCACCACCCCCTATACTTCCAGTGTATGTTCACTCCTTCCTTCAATAATTACATGAAGGGGTCCTTTAACCATTTGACGGGCAGAAAACACCCGTTTCCCTACAAGAAAAGGAACAAAAGGGCACCGACTGTTAGTTAGATTTGGATTTTTAATATTTACCCAATTCTAACTATGAATACAATTTTAACGCCTCGCTTACTGGAGGCTATTTTGCTTGCTGTGAAAGCACACGAAGGACAAATAAGAAAAGGTGATGATTTGCCATATATCACTCATCCGATTGCAGTACTTACACTACTGTTAAAATGGGATGCCGATGAAGACACTTGTATCGCCGGCATGTTGCATGACGTATTGGAAGATGCTCCGGACGGACAACAGGAGGAGTACAGATCAAAGATAAGAGAAGAATTCGGACCCAAGGTACTGGATATTGTTGAGGGGGTAACGGAACAAGATAAGGAGCTACCATGGAAGGAACGAAAGAAACAATATCTGGAACACCTGAAGACCTCTTCCAAAGAATCGGTGCTTGTAAGTTGTGCCGATATGACACATAACCTTGCCGCCCTTACGGATGCGTATCGGAAGCAAGGGGAAGATGTCTGGAAACACTTCAATGCCATTAAACAATGGAAAGTGTGGTTTATTGATCAGAGAGTTGGAATTCTGAAAGATCTATTGGATGAGAAATATGTTACAGAGCTACAGGAGAAACTGGTTGCTCTTAACAATCTTCTATCCCAACCATTGCCACCGGAATATCTGAGCGGTCCCTTTGATGATGGCAAAGGTAATGCCACGTTCATTATGGATCCTTTGTATCAGGGACTTTGGGATCATTGCATGCTTACCGAGGAAGAAATGGAAAGCGGGGTACTGGATGAGGACAAAAGAGTTATGGAAAGAGCATCTTCCGCTGCGGATAAAGAAGACGAAGATGAGCCAGATGTGCCGCTTTTCATCAAACTTGACGGCAATATAGCTTCTATTACTTTGATAGCGAACCAAGAACCCGAAATTACAACAACCGGAGGAATAGATATTAACAAGTTTATTGAAAACGGTAAGTTCATTACGAAAGAGACATACGATGAGCTTGAAAAAAAGCTTAAGCCCTATGTTGTCAGGTTTTGGGACAATTTCTATTTCGTTTTCGAAGATGATGAAGGCAGCCCACACTATTATGATCGCTTTGCCACGGAGGAGGAGGCAATTGCAGTCTGCAAGGAAATAACGATAGATAGTGTCATGAATCAGTACGAAGAAGGAATATCAATCGAAAAGATTGAAGATAAGTATTTAACGTTTGGATTCGAACCGTTCATTGTTTACCCCGATGATTCCACCGAAGATGGTAGAACACCATTTTCTGCAAGTGATTTCCTATCAAATGATCAATATAAGACAATCATTCGGATTGTGGAAAATAGTCCACTCGCCAAAAGGAAGTCCAAAACGTTTATGCTTGATGCAAGAGATAAATCATCAGATGAGGTAGTAGATATTCTCGATAAGGAATGGAACGAGGCCGCAGATCAGCCTAAGACATAGCCATATTTGCTTTCTCACGATATTTACACCACTGGCAATCCTCACGTTACAATTCAGAGCTTGTATTCAGCATTTGCAATGCCTTCTTGTATTTCTCAATTCGTTCATAATCTTTTTGTGTTGGGTGTTCGATGCGACTGGTGTTCATATTATCTTCGATATCCGCAATTTTTACGCTCCTAGCATTTGGATTCATCTTTACCCTTTGAATAAAATCTTCATAATTTTCTCCATCTCTCTTTGTCATTGCATCCAATGCGGAGATAATCATGTCCGAGAATCCCTCATGTCGTAGATAATCAAAAGTTATTGTACTGTCTTCCACTACATCATGAAGTATTGCAATGATCATCAGTTCATCAGTTGGCATCTTTTGCATAATCCTCAGTGGATGCAAAATATATGAAACCCCTGCTTTGTCTACCTGCCCAGCATGAGCAGCGAGTGCAATTGAAATTGCCTTTTCTAGAGGTAGCATTTTCATGAGTAATTAAAGATCATGGCCAAGAACTGAACTTATGATCGATGCTTTTTTCATCCAACCAATTATGGAAGTCGTATCCGCCGGAGAAATTGCGTGAGTCGTCTTGTTTGAAAGTTTCTTCCAACAGGCAAGTAATGAGTTTATCTTTGCTGGATGGCGGGATTGAAACATCGGCTTCGGCATCATCATGTCCAAGATATTTTTCTGTATACGAGCCCATTGACCAGTCATTAATAATGATGTTGCCTCCTTCATCAATACGAGCAAGAACACTCCCTTTACAAGTGGAATGGGCAAACTTTTGAAGTGTTACTTCCTTGTCATCTACTGGATCAATAATACTATCCTTTGCTTCGTTCATATGGCTTCCCACTGCATCCTCCCGATACCTACACCACTCACACTCCTCCCCACACTCCTTGCATTCGAAAACAGGCAACTTCATTTCATTTGTAATATCTTCAAGCATATCCGGAGTACTAGCAAGATCAACTTCTACCCACTTATCCAGTGCATTATTTTCTTTTAGAACCTCTTTTTCTTCGGCAAAAACATAATCATCAAACCATCTAAAATCCTGACTAAAATCTATGGCTTCGGTTTTCCATGTATTCCAAGTAGTGGGCTTAATGCGTTTCACATATTGCCATGCTGACTCGGGAATAACACCCTCAAGCACACGGTAAACTGTTGCTCTGTCCCCTTTGCAGTGGGTGGTAAGCCAGTAGCAATCATGGTTAGCAGTGACAAACTCTAGAAATTCTTCCATGTATACCGCAGGATAGTGTTCATTTGCAAGAAGTACGCCGTCTACATCGATATAAATATTCATAATCGTGAGTAAGGTACACTATTTTACCACAACTTCTTTCCCCAGATTTTCTGCATACTTGATTGTAAGCTCCGTTCCACCTTTTCTTTCGAGGGACACAAAGGCAATCAATATATCGCATTCCTCTGCGATTAAGCGATTTCTGTTTCTAAAGGCATGCATGGCATCAAACTTGTTTCCACCTTTCGATATCTTGGGTTGATGTATGATTGTTTTTAAACCTCTTGCCTTAGCCGCTTCTTCCGCCCACGTATCAACCCCCTCGCAACCGCCGGACACTACAATATCATCGCTTTGTAAGGAATCGATAAAATCGATAACGCTTTGCTTATCTTTTCTCTGCCGAGAACCAACAATGCCATATTTCAATGTAGAGCTATTTTAACCTCCTCCCGATACTTACACCACTCACACTCCTCTCCACACTCCGGCGCCTTATCCCCCATCAAACACTTGTGAGCATCCACAATAGCCTGTTCCACCCAACTCCTATCTCCCTTATGAGAAATAATTTCCTCCTCAAACACCAGCTTAGCGTTAAAAGCATCTTGCTCAGTATCCGCATTCACATATACCCAATATCCGGTATCAGATACATCGAATCCATTCTTCTCCAGTAACCATTGATAAATCTCCATTTGCCTTTTGTACGCTTCCTTCCATGGTGTTCCATCATTGATATCTATCTTCTTGGAGGTGCTGGTGGATTTGTAATCCACAACCAGTAGTTTGCCTTTAGGATCTACCCAGATGTCATCTATTGCTCCTGT
>JAHISE010000075.1 GCA_018818235.1 Patescibacteria group bacterium | reverse complement strand
TCGTAATCGAATAGCATCGGATTTTTTCATGTGTTGTAGGGAGTAGAAAAATAAAACAACACACGAAATTATATAGTCAACTGGTAACGTTTATTTGCCCCTCAGGTGGTAACATTCATTTGCCCCCCAACCACTAGTGACAAGCGACTGTCAAATCGCCAATAGTAGACAAATACATCACTCATTTGACCCCCAACCTCTCCTATTGTATAATAGACATACAAAAACAAACAATGCCCACCCTGCCCCCCCTCCTCCGCTATTCAATCCATCAAAAAAATCTTTGGATTGTATTCGTAGCTTCAATCGCCTGCTTCTACGCATCGGTTACGGGGTACTCCATGCAAGCTTTTTTTCAAACAGAAATTGATGACATAAACAAAGATCAAACTGCATCACAACGGATTACTCAAACATGGTTGCCGGGTGCCGGAGTTGATGCTTTCCCAAAGTTTGAATGTGCTATCGATCCATTCGGTTTTTCACCACGTTGGGGAGAAATGAAAGGTGATGCACAACTTAATCGAAAGTTCTGTTCAATCAATAACAATGAGCTTGGGAGTCCTCCGAAATATGATATGGCAGTACTTAAAAAACCTCTCGCTGAGTTGAATCAGAATTTACACAGCGCAGCAAATCAAGAGGCGGTAACATCCAAACTTTTCTACTCAACACGTTACCTTGGTGACTATGATCTGGACTCAGATGAATTTGTAAACACAACTCATCCCGCATTGGACATGAAGATGCCTGCCGGAAGTATTGTAAGGGCAATTGCAGGAGGACGAGTTCATGATATTGCCAATGATCCAAATGGCTTGGGACAATACATTGTTGTTGAACATCGTTTGCCAAAGAATAACGAAAGAGTGTTTTCGATTTACGGTCACCTTGGATCAACAAGCGTTAGTATTGGTCAGGAAGTTAAAGTGGGAGAAATGATTGGAACTGTTGGAACTTCCGGTAATACAAAGCTGCCTCATCTTCATTTACAGATAGATAAAGACAGAGGATCATTAAAGCATACACCGTATGTTCCGGCGGTGGATGCAAAACGTACGGATGTTGTGAGGTGGACGATGCATCCGGTGGATTTTATCGATAATTACTAAGTGAAAACCTGTTGTTGAAGAACAGATTACAATCAACACACCTCGTTTTCAACACAGGCGCCGCTCCCTTTCAACACACTTCGATTTCAAAAGTCGACACATTAATAATGATATAACTTTCGCATCTCTAATTATTTCATAGTCGATTGTCGAATGTTGATTGTTGATTGTCTAATAAAAACAAAACCGCCAACCAAATAAATTCGGAAGACGGTGTTTGTTTTGATCAAAGATAGAATAGAGCAAGCTCTATAGAACCAATGACATCTATATAATAGCATGTTTTGGGGTAATATTCAATAGTGATTTCAGTTAAGAATTTGGGGTCTGAGAGGGGGTTTGGTGTGCTAGGCCTGAGGGGTTAATTGATAATTGATAATGGACAATGGATAATTGACAATTCTAAAGTGACTCCAGTTTGTTGCTTGCCCTAATTATCAATTGTCAATTTTCAATTATCAATTCAATGTCAGATCTTGTTACATTCTCCAAAAGCGTTCCTTCTCTCTCAACAGCGCACACCCCCATCGCCGCCCCCAACTCACAAGCTTCTTTAATATCTTTCCCTTCGACCAACCCTGTAATAAATCCTGCCCTAAACGCATCCCCTGCTCCGGTTGGATTAACAACATTATTTGTTTTATATGCCGGAACATCAAATGATCCATCTTTACTTATAGCCCTGCATCCTTTGTCACCCAAGGTAACTATCACAAAACCTTCCTGACCTTCCTTGCCTTCCCAACCTAACAACTCAAGAACTCCCTCCTCCTCCCTTCCTAACTTCTTCTGAGTAATCTCCCACTCATACTCATTAATTACTATTCCACTACTCATCTTGATCATCCTCTCGATCGCATCATCTCCGAATGAAATAACTTGTTGCCCAGGATCAAAAATAACCGGTACCTGATTTTCTTCACACCATTCCATCCCATCCACCATTGCAGTAGTATCGCGTGCACTGACTATTCCATAAGCAACGTCATCTGAAGAAAGATCCGAAGGCCACTCGCCATATGAATCCGCACCAGGATGAAAGAATGATATCTGATGTTCACAGATATCTGTATTTATTATTGCCGTAGCCGTTACTTGATCCTCTATTGTCTGAATATTATCTACCGATATTCCAAACTCACTCATCTTATCCAGATATTCCTTCCCATCTTTTCCAACTGTTCCAACCAAAACCGGATCCTGACCCAGAAGCTTTAGCCCCCATGCAATATTTGCCCCCGTACCACCGTGATGACGTACGTAATGTGGGGAGAAAAACGAAAGTGAGAGAGAATCGAGTGCACTTGGATCTATTGCATCGGAGAATTCACCGTCGTAGCCGAGGAGAACGTCGTAGGCGATGGAGCCGGTGACGAGGATTCTTTTGGGCATGTTGGTGTTATATTGACATATGTAGTGTAAATCCCAAATCACAAATCCCAAAACACAACGAAATCCCAAAATACAAATCCCAAATCCCAAGATTGTTATTAATAGAAAATACTTGATATTCACAATAATGGTGTACACTGGTACACCTTATGACTGATAAACCATATGATTTTGAACAGCGCTCTAGACAATTTGCACGTAAAGTTAAATTCTTTACAGAAAAAATCCCATACTCAATTTCTAACACTGAATACACTAAACAACTTATTCGTTCTTCAGGATCTATTGGTGCAAATTTTATTGAGGCGGATGAGGCACTAGGTAAAAAGGATCGAGTAATGCATATGCGAATTTCAAGAAAAGAAGCTAAAGAAAGTATTCATTGGTTAGATCTTATAGATG
>JAHISE010000010.1 GCA_018818235.1 Patescibacteria group bacterium | reverse complement strand
TTAATATGCGTGAATTCAATCCCCGTTCTGATTATTATGCATGGCAAATCGGGGGGCTTAGGAAAGATGAGCTTACGCGAGCGCGTGAGAGCATTGCCGCAAAAAGGATAAAGTATGAGAGTGAAGGTGTAGAGCTTCCAAGGGAAATGTTTGCAACTCAGATTGTTGAGCAATTGGATACAGTGTGTACAAGGATCAGAGAAATTATAATAGAAGCTCAGAGTAGAATCGGTTCAGATTCATCTGATAGCTTGGCGATCAGAATGAGCACGATTACCAGTGAAGCAATGAAGAATGCTCATATGCATGGGTGCAAATGTGATCCGGAGAAAACAATATTTGTAATATTTATTATCGAGGAATGCGCAAAAACAAGAGAGTTGATTGCAAAGCTTGTAGTTTGTGATGAGGGTCCCGGATTTGATCCGAATGCGGTTCCGGATTGCACTGCGACTGAAAATCTGGAGAAAATGGGTGGTAGGGGAACTTTGTATTACAAAATTTTTATGGATACGGTGAAATATAATCGTATGGGAAATTGTGTAACTATGACGAAGAATATAACGGCTGAAACAAAAGCTCCGGATGACACACATATACTTACGCCTGGGCAACTTGCGGAAGCATCCGAGTCTTATACCAATTAGCATTTATAATGGAACTAATATCGATGCTCTCATAGGAAAGAAATCTCTTATTTACTTTTCCTTATCTCCTCCCTCTCCTTATTTTAAGGTGAGGGGGTTCTCGAAGGTGGAGAGGATGGGTGGCCATTAGATATGACTCATGGTCACTAATAGATATTACTTGCAACAAGATTATTGGCCACACTGAGTAATGTCGAAGTGTGAGGGGGGCTCAATATTAGTATTATTTATTATGCAAGTTGGTATTAGGAGTTTTAACTCTGCGTTTTTCTTGATCTAAAACGGTTAAAATGTTATAAATACCATCTATTATGATTTCAAGATCAGACAGTATAAGGCTGGAAATGGCAGGTATGGAAGGATTTCAGATTATTGACTCCGATCCTGATTCGGAAAGAATCAGTGTGGCCGATGAATATATGCAAGAGTTTTTAGAAAGGATAAACGGAACGACTTCAGGTTCAATAGTGCGCAAAAAACGAAGCAATGGTAATAACCCCTCAGGATCACCCAACATAGGTAATACCGGTCGGGGGAAGCTTGAAAGTGATCCGGTGAGGATGTACTTAAGTCAGATGGGTGATATACCCCTTCTTACAAGGAAGCAGGAAATTGAAAAAGCAAAGACAATCGAAGTTACCAGAAAGCGCTACAGGAAAACGGTTTTGGGAACCGGTTATGGTATTCAGGTAGCTTTTGAAACTCTTTGCAGGGTTCAGTCAGAGGATCTACCTTTTGATAGAACTCTTTGGACGTCTGTTACCGATCAAAGAACCAAAGAGCAGATACAAGGAAGAATGCCGCTTAACTTAAAAACACTTGAATTTTTGAAATCAGAATCCGAAAGGTTATTTGTGGTAATATCATCTTCACCAAGAGCATCTGAAGTTAGAGAGGCAAAAGAAAAGAGACAATTATTAAAAGCAAAAGCTGTTAGGTTGATAGAAGAATTGGGTATTCGTCCTCCAAGAGTTAAAGCTATTGGAAATAGATTATTGCAGATGGAAAAGCGTACTTCGGCTATTCAAAGAGAATTATCCTCAACAGGAACAGATAGGATAAATGGTGATGATAGACAAATTAAAGAGCGCGAATTGGCGGATTTATCTTTGTCAGCCGGCGAAACACCGGAAGATCTGGCGGTAATTGCAGAGAAGATAGAAAAAAGAGGAGAACAATATGCAACTGCCAAGCAGGAACTAGCCGGAGGTAATTTACGATTGGTTGTTTCTATTGCCAAGAAGTATCGTAATAGGGGACTAAGTTTCCTTGATCTGATACAGGAAGGGAACAAAGGACTAATGACAGCGGTGGAGAAATATGAAGTTGGCAGAGGGCATAAGTTCAGCACATATGCAACGTGGTGGATACGTCAGGCAGTTACACGTGCAGTTGCGGATCAGGCAAAAACTGTAAGGACGCCGGTGTATATGAATCAGGCATTCGGTTATGCAAATAAAATAAGACAAGAGTTAAGGCAGGAATTATGCAGAGAACCACATATGGAGGAGATTGCCGAGAGAGCAGAGCTTCCTATCGACGATGTAGAAAAAGCACTTGCATCCGCCAACTGGCCAATAAGTATGAACTTACCGGTGGGAGATGATGGTCGTTCAGAGTATGGAGATTTTTTAGAAGATACCACATCGGGTGCTCCACATGAGGGTGCTCAGAAGGAAATGCTAAAGGATAAAGTAGATCATGTCTTAAAGTCTTTAACGTATCGTGAAAGGGAAGTGCTTAGATTGAGATATGGTCTTTCAGATGGATATGCATATACTTTGGAAGAAGTAGGTAGAATTTTTAAAGTTACCCGTGAGCGTGTCAGGCAAATTCAGGTTAAAGCAGAAAAGAAGCTTCAACGCCCGGATCGAAGTGAACAGCTTGAGGGATATGCAAAATAATTATCGTAGAAATACCCTTGTGATTATATTAAATATATATTAAAACTATTGTTCAATGATCACT
>JAHISE010000074.1 GCA_018818235.1 Patescibacteria group bacterium | reverse complement strand
GTTGGCCAAAGATGGAGCTCGGATTACCGATAGTATCAAACTGAGTGGCAATAGTACTTTCGAGTCACTGCAACTAGGCGATGAGTTCTTTACCAGATATGTTCCGCAATCCAGATACTTCCAAGCCCAAGAGTTTGAGACCTCTCCTTACAAACTTTCGGATAACTATTTAAATAAACTTAACTCAAACAAAAGAATTCGATTACAAAGAACAATTAATCTTAGTGGAGATCAAACATGTGAAGAATTACCTTGGGTAACGGGTGCAATGGGGATTGAATACTGCGAAGGCAGAAAAAATAAAAAGTCACTTGTGTACCGTGGTCAAAGACGCGCAGATGAAGTTATCAGAATGATTCATAGACATTACAACGGGACTCCCGAGAATCTTTTGGATATTGGTCCTGCAGAAGGAAAGCTTACAAGTGTTTTCTTAGATTCGATTCCCGGAATTAAATGTACAGGACTCGAGTTCTCGCAAGAACTTATAGATGCATGTGAGGATAATCGATTAAATATGGTGCAAGGAGATGCAATGAATCCTCCTTTTGAAGATGGGTCCTTTGATGTGATTGTTGCAACTGCAATAATCGAACATGTAAGTAATCCCGGAGAGTTTTTGCGTAAAATTTACAGCATGTTGCGTCCCGGAGGGATCGTTATTATCACAACTCCCGATCCATTCTTCGAGCACATCGCAACTGCCATCGGTCACATAGATGACGAAGAACATCAGGAAACAATGACATTGAAAAAGCTCCGAGTTTATATTGGCAATGCCGGGCTTAAACCGGTTCAACTCGAAAAATTTATGTGCAGTCCGTGGGGATGCCAGGGGGAACTTGGAATTGAAAAGATTATGAAGAGGGTAGGGCTTGGGTTTCTTCTTTTGAATCAGTTGGCGGTGGGGAAGAAGAGCAACGTGTCATCCTGAGTGCCAAAATTTGAAAGTTGAGAATACGAAAAGTAAGACAACAACGAACTATTATTTTTTGAATTTCAGCAGAGACTCTCAACTTTATAAATTTTGGTGTATCGCCCTTCGACAAAACTCAGAGTGACCTGCAATTGGAGAGTTTAATAATTTGTAAGCGACCCTGAGTTCATCGAATGGGTCGAAGGATAGACACGTTGAGCATTGCTGGCCTACTTTTATTGGTTATCTAAGATCTAATTTCAAATCTTCTTCTTTCTTTTGTCTTGATACAATAGAAAGAAGCAAAGAAAAGATCAAGGCAAACGCAAACTCGCTCGAAAGCATAATTAGAGAAGGTAAGGTGTGCGGAATTGTTTGGCTGCACTCGGAGTTAGAGCAGGCTAGAATAAGTATATAAATGTTTTCTTGAATTAAGTTGTGCTTTCGAGCTCAGACAGTGCGTTTGCCCTCCCACCCACGCACGCCAAGAATATGGTCAAAATCCCATGTTAAAGCAACCCAAGCACCTGCATAGTTCTTAAACAATCGAAGTAGCCGGACTCGCCTGATACATTGTTGGCGATTGCTGTTGAACAGGAGCAGGTTGTGACATTGGAGATGGAGCTACAGTCTCCTTTGGCCTAAAACTCTCTGCAATCTTCCAGAACTCTTCAACTGTTATACCAATGTAATCACAGTAACGTCTGATGTACTCGGGATTAATCTGTCCGTCGAATTCGTCTGCAAGAGCAAGCCCTTCTTCTCTTGTAATGTGACCGTTGCGGATATCTCTGCAAGCCTGATCCGTTGCACGGCCGTAACCGAACTTGATGTACTTAAGCAGGTGACTGATTATCGGCATTTCGTCATCCAATTGCTCAAAGTCCCAGTAGCCTCCAGTTCCTTTAATCTCATCAGGAGTTCTAACGGCTAGGCCTCTCTTGATTGCGAACTCTGCTGTCATTCGGCTGTCCCAAAAAACATAATCACTCATGTATACAACACGCATACCGGATTGTCTGAACTCTTCCGCAGTTGGATGTTGGAATGCCGTTAGTTCTCTTTCTGTTACTCCGTTTCCAACCCAGTGCGATGCATCCCTACCCTCCAATGCAGGACAGTTCTTTTGATCTTCCGCATCCGTATTTCCAAGATTCCCATATTCAACTGCTGCGTTTTCTCCCCATATACCCAAAGGAATACCGTAGTTAATCGCAACACGCATAGGAACGGAATAAAGCATAAACTCAAATGCTCGGACAGGTTGTCCGTCCTCAATAAAACTTCTCTTCAGTAATCCCGGCATTATCTTTTGGCTTGGATTGAATCTGAAAATATCAAATCCAAGCTTGGAAAGGTTCTTTGCATTTTTGTCTCCTCTTTCTGCAATGTAACAAGGCTCTACAAATACACATAGGGGATTTAGTCCCAGAGTATCTCTTGCGGTAACTGCCAGATAGGTACTGTCTTTTCCACCACTAACCGGAATCAAACAATTGTATCCTGTTGATTTCTTTCTTTTTGCTTCTTCGGCTAAATCTCTTAGTGCCTGTATTCTTTGATTCCAATCAATGTTCTTCTTTGCATCATTATTAAGGCACGCATTACAAACTCCATTTGCGTCAAAAGAGCCTCCTGGTTTTGTATCCGGCATAATACATTTGGTACATCTTTTAAAATTTCGCTTTGTAAAATCCGGGCCGAAGTTGTGTGAGTAGATTTTTGAGGTTGGCATAGGAAAGAGATATTAATGTTTGATATACGGTTTAGGCAAATTATTTCTCTGCAATAACAATATTATTCACTCCGAATAGCAGTTTACGTTCAAATTTGGCAAATATTGGCAGCAATAATCGTGTTAACGGCATTCTATTGGGAGTCAGGGCTCCCCAACTTGCAGATTCAATCACTCTTAAGCCTCCGTCATGAATAAGTTGAGCTGAGTAGCTGATAGAAAAGTCCAAAAGTCCACGCTCCTCTTTCTTTAGCAGTCCAAAAGCATACATCAGAGGATTAAAACAATTCGGTTCTATCATCACAACGTATTTTTTAGAGACTCGCCTCATTTCATTTATTACTTTAATGCGATCGGGTTTATCTATGTGATGTAAGACGGCATGGCAGAAGACAAGATCAAAAGAATTATCAGGAAATTCCGAGTTACGCGCATCCATTACCATCTTTTTTTCTACGGGATTATTCTCGAGAATAACTTCGGAGTAATCGATCGCAGTTGTGTCCCATCTTTTATCAAACCAGTAGCTGAAGTAACCGTTGCCGGCACCGACATCCAGAACTTTTGAATCATCAGGCAGATCAATCTTGTTAATAATTAGATCTATCTTTGGTTGAACGTAAGATCGGATCACAGGAGAATCGGGAGACTTTCGCTTTGAATGTTTTTTCTTATCCCAATATTTCTTTTGCCGGTCGGTGAAGGTGGGGGAGGGCATGGGGGTACTATAAGGGAATTGGGGGGTTGAGGAAATAATGCCTTAACCGACCTCACCCCGGCCCACAATCGACCTCACCCCCGGCCCCTCTCCTCTGAGGAGGAGAGGGGAGCTGTTTTGTTTGTTGTATGTTGTTTGCTGTTTGTGTAGGATCTGCAATCCTATGGATGAAGAAATCAAAGAAGCACTATATAAGAAGAATAAAAGCAGGTTTACAAAGAAACTAAGGAGATCAATGACTCATGAAGAGGCAATATTATGGAGAGTATTACGCAATAGAAGATGCAGAGGACTAAAGTTTTGCAGACAGGTTAATGTTGGGCCATACATTGCAGATTTTATTTGCAGAGAGCAAAGAGTAATAATAGAGATAGATGGAAAAATCCATGAAAAAGCAGAACAAAAAGAACACGATGATATAAGAGATAAATATTTTATAGAAAGGGATTATAAGATACTTAGAATTACAAATGACAAAGTGCATGAATCATTACCAGAGGTTTTGGAAATGATATTTAACTTCATAAATCATAATAAAATATGAGCAGAGCTCCCCTCTCCACAGTGGGCAAGCGGAGCGGAGTGGAGAGGGACCGGGGGTGAGGTCGGTTAGAGGGAAGAGAGTGAGGTCTATTCATTTACTTGTAACCCACAACCCCGCCCCATACAAACTCGAAATCACAATACTCGCAAACATCAACAATGCCATTGCAACAGCTTGTTCACTTTGTATTCCAAATGGAGCTAATAGTGCGATCAATGCCGCGTCTCTTGTCCCCAAACCTGATGGAGCTATGGGGAGGACAGCTATAGAACTTGCGATTGTGAGGATTGCACCAATTGTAATTATTGGTATATCGATTCCAACGCTTTGTGCAATCAAAATTGCCCATGTGAAGAATGCAATCCAATAAATAAATGTAATTCCGAGTGCCTTTATAATAAGTGAAGAAGTTAGTACGTGTTTAACGAAAGGAAGAAAATAATTGATAGCCTTAGACAATATTGTTTTTTTGAAAATTACAAATATTAAAATTGAAATAACAACAAGCGCTAATAATGCATACAAAAAAATCGAAAATCCAAAAAGTAACCAAATTGCTGCGAGTATGAATGACAAAGTGGTCACTACATCTGCCAAACGATCAATAATGTTAATGCCAATAGCAGTGATCCCATTCATGCCATCTTTCTTTAGATAAGCTGCTCTTCCAAGTTCTCCCAGTTTGGCGGGAGTAATTACAGCGAGAGCAAATCCAATATTATATAGCTTCCAGGATTCCCACATACTTGGACTCAAGCCCGCCTTTTTTACAATTATGTGCCATCTTACAGCTTTGACGAAGATTGCAATAAAGCCTGTTATAAAGGATAAAGTGAACAGCGTCAGGTCAGCTTTTCTTATTTCTTCAAGAAGTCTGGCAAGGTCTATTTCCCGTATTATCCACACAAACAGCCCAACTCCTATAAGTTTTAGGAGGTGGAGCCAAAGTTTTTTGTTTGGAGGCATAACGAGATTGTAGGGGGAAGTTGTTGGTAGAGAAAGACCCCCATCCCCAAACCCCTTCCCCCTCCACTCCGCTTGCCACGTCAGTCACGACTGACGTGGCTTGCCCACAGGGGGAAGGGGCTTACTCGAATTGAGTTTGTTTCTCTGTTAGCGGGGTTCCCACTTTCCCCTGCAGGTCAGCCACGGCAATCATGATTGCCGTGGTCAGTGGGGTGGAGGGGGAAGGGGGACAGGGGGATGGGGGTACAAGGTAGGATAGCGAAATCAATTTCCCTCTTGCAATCCCTACCTCAAACAGTTTTAATTCTCACATAATGAAAACAGGCATTTTCGTCGGCCGCTTCCAACCCTTCCATGATGGGCACAAAAGATGCATAGAAAAAATTCTTGAAGATTGTGACAAGTGCATAGTGCTTTCGCGTGATACAGATAGGTCGGACAAAAATCCATTTGAATTTGAAAAATGCAAAGCAATGATCCGAGTTGCATTTCCCGATGAATCAAAAGTACAAATCATGCGGGTTGATGATCCAGATTCAAAACTAAGCGTGTATATAGGAAGAGATGTTGGTTACGAACTCATTCAACTGGATGACAAAACGGAAAAAATATCAGCAACTGATTTAAGAAAAGAGCTTTATGCAAATGCAGGTAAAGAGTACAAAGAAAATCCTCACCCACTTGAGCAGTGAAAAATCGTTTTCCGGTTATTTGGCTTACAGGAAACTCCGGAGCGGGGAAAACCACTCTGGCATTTGGTGTGCGTGATTATTTTAATAAAGACATTGATGGATCTTCCGTATTGTCACGCAGGGTTTTGGTTCTGGATGGGGATGAAATGCGTGCGACAGTTTCGGTTGATGAAGGTTTTGAACCCGAGGATCGTCGAAGGCACAATCTGAGAGTTGCACGACTTGCGGATCTTCTTTCGGCTCACGGATTCCTGGTGATAGTTGCTGTAATTGCTCCGTTCGAGAAAGTTCGCAATGAACTTGAATCCATTTGTGATCCTAAGTGGGTTTATGTAAAACGTGAAGGCTTGGAAGAAGTAGATCGGCCATATGAACCTCCGGCAAGTCCAGATTTGATTATTGATAACGATATATCTTTGATAGAAGAGGGGCGTGCTCAGTTGATTTCATATTTGCGAGGATTTGAGATTTGCAAAGGAAAGCCAAAAGAGATGCCAATAAAGAAAGAAGGATGCTTAATTAAAGTCTGATAGAAGTGCTATCATATCAGCATGAAAAGGAATCAATTTATTTGGCTAATAGTCTTTGCAGCAGCTTTAATAAGTTTATGGATGCTTCCTGTAATAATGGCAGGATATCCATGGAGACTCATATTCCTTGATCATGCAAAACAGTTTGCATCTGGAGGAGGTCTTGTCATTGACAGTCACAGACTCATGCCTGTTTTAATTTCAGTTCTTAGTCCTCTTGTAGGATGGAACAACTCAATTGGTTGGTCGTTTACAGGTTCAATAATCCTCGCACTTGCTCTGATCCCATGGTGGATACTTTGCAGAAAACTTTTCGATGCAAAAGTTGCCTGGGGATCAACAACACTTTTCGCACTAATGCCATTAACATGGTTAACAGCTCTGCGACCTGATGGATACTCGGTTGGGTACTTGTTTGTGTTTCTGAGCTCACTTGCATTAATTTGTTTTTATAATAAAAGAAAAACTTCAATATTAATCATCGCCGGTCTTTTATTTGGAGGAGCGATGGTGTTCCGTGACGTGTTTATTCTTTTTCTTCCGTGGATGTTCATCTTTTATTTGTGGACAGAAAGAAAGAAATGGAAAGGTGCATTTATTAATGGAGTAATATTTATATTTTGTTCGGGAATAATATTCTCGTCACCCTTTATCGCCGCCTCACTAAAGCCGAATCAATCACTTTCGCAGCGCACAGATCAGATACTAAAGATTTTGGAACCACGTGAACCGGGATGGTCACATTATTATCCGGATCGCTGGACTTACGAGTTCGAAAAAGATCTTTATGATCAGATATCCACAGAAAAGCACGAAGGAGCGTCAAAACTGGAGCAAATTCAGAATACGCATTATAGGTTCGTATTTGGTGTTGATGAGCTTTCTCCGATTGAATCTGTATTAGATGGAGCTTGGTTGTTTGTTAATAGGCTTCCAACACTATTTATGCAGGAGGAAATGGGGGGAGCATTCTTGTGGCTGTTTATCATTCCGGGAATACTCATTCTTTGGCGCAAGAATAGAAAACTTCTGATTTTTATACTCGGTATTTGGTTTACTAATGAACTTATCGTCAGATTTGGATTCCATTATCAGCGAAGTCACTTAATGAACTATCATTTCGTTTTCGCATTACTTGCAGGCGTTGGAATAGCAGGTATAGGAAAAGTTTTGGCCGAACATCATCCAAAAATATCAACAAACAAAATGATATTTGTAATAGTTCTGATTGCTTCGGCGCAATTAGTACAGGCAAACAGAGGAAACTTTGCAAAACTGTATGCACGCTCAACAGTCCCCATGTCTTATGCTGCAGCGGAACAATTAAATGCGTTACCCGAAGACTCAGTCGTTGCATTCCCGATTGCCTATCGTGATTACTTTTATTTCTGGGAAGGAGAAAAAATATATTTCCACCTAGAAACTGTGGATAGAATTATTGAGAGCGGAAAACTCAAAGAAGCATTTGATCATTACGGTGTAACTCATGTTGTTGGGTATCCAAAGGAAACAAATGTTCAAATTAGGAGGAGGTTGCCGAGAGTTGTAGTTTTGGAGCCAGTGAAATCGAAGGGGGTTGAAGTGAGTCCGGTGATTAGATATTTATTACATTTGGTAAGGTGATGGTGGGAGATTAGAAATCCTAAAACCCAAAACCCAAAACCCAAAAGTCTCGCAATTTGGGATTGGGTTTTGTTGGGATTTGGGATTTGAATTTTGGGATTTTCCAATCCATTTCCTTGTTTAAACCCCAAATCTAGGCTATTTTCCCCCATATGTCCAAGACTCGGGAGTTCGATAACGTAGGCAAAATCATTCGTCTTCTAAATGGGATAAACATTCATCCTGCGTATCTGTTATTACCCTTTTCGTTGGCTGCATTGGCAGCTGCATTTGAGGGTGTGGGAATGGGGCTTTTGATTCCTTTGCTCAATGGTTTTCTGGAGCGTGACTTTAGCTTTATAAAAGAGCTTCCTTATCTTGGGGATGCGATCAACATGCTCCCCCCAACCATACTTGTAAGTGACAAGGCATTGTTTGGAGTATTGCTCGGAATATTCGTAGTCGCATTCTTACTTAAGAACATAATCAAATATTGCTCGATGCTTTGCATGTCATTTTTTACTTATCGGGCGATTCATCATCTGCGAAAACAAATTTTTACAAGATATGTAAGCTTCGGAAAACTATATTTTGATCGTTCAAGTGTTGGGAGACTAAGTATTGTACTTTCCGAATTCACAGGTCTTGCATTCCAGCCTGTCTACGAAGTTAGCAAACATTTTGGTGCTCTAATGTCGCTTCTCGTTTATATGATAATAATGGCAATGATTTCGTGGAAGCTTACATTGTTTATTCTACCTCTGTTTGTAGTTCTTCATTTTTCTATCAAGATAATAGTCAGAAAGATAAGGACAATGTCACACCAAATTGCGGAACGCGGAGGGGCGCTGGGTAAGAAATCAGTTGAGATTCTATCAACAATCGCATTGGTCAAAGCCTATAAAACAGAAAGTTATGAAAAAGAACGTTACAGCAATATTAGTGACCAGAAATCAAAGTTGGATTTTAAATCCGAGGTTTTCCAGCACATGATAAATCCGACCCACGAAGTGATATTGCTTTTCGCATTGCTATTGTTATTCGCTGCAATGATGTTTTTGCATGTGCATGATCAATCAGGGAGCGCACCGGCTTTTCTGGTTTATTTTTATCTTATGTACAATGCTGCGAATAAGTTCGGAGTAGTTGCCAGTTTACGAAATTCTTTGGCAAAAGCTACGGGACCATTGGATGAAGTTTTGGAAGTGTTCGAAGACAACGAGAAACACTTTGTAAAAGGAGGTAATAAGGAATTCACGGGAATAAATAATCAAATTGAGTTCAGGAATCTTGATTTTTCATATCCCGAAAGCAGGAAGGTTTTGGAAAATCTCTCAATTGAATTCGAAAAAGGAAAAGTTACCGCAATAGTCGGGCCAACAGGATCCGGAAAAACAACAATCGTCAGTTTATTGATGCGTTATTATGATTGCGCTCCCGACTCCTTGTTTATCGATGACACGGACATACGTGAATTTAAACTTGAGTCACTGCTCAGCAACATTGCGTTGGTAAGTCAGGAAACTTTGCTCCTGCATGATACTCTCAGGAATAACATTGCATACGGTTTGGACAAAGTTTCGGATGAAGACATCAAAAAAGTAATTCAGCAGGCAAGATTGTCCGAGTTTGTTTCGCAAAGTCCTCAGGGCATAGATATGCTCATAGGAGATAGAGGCGTAAAACTTTCCGGAGGAGAAAAACAAAGAGTTTCTATTGCACGTGCACTGCTTAAAGGTTCAGAAATACTTGTTCTGGATGAGGCAACAAGCTCACTCGACACTCTGACGGAGAGAATGATTCAGGAAGCAATCGACGAAGCTGTAAAAGATCGAACTGCGATTGTAATTGCACATCGTCTTTCTACCATTAAGCACGCGGACAAGATTATTGTTTTGGAAAAAGGCAAAGTGGTTGAGCAAGGAGGGCTTGATGAGTTGTTGGAGAAGAAGGGGGTGTTCTTTGAGTTGTGGGAGCAGCAGCGTTTTGACTGATAGTGTCGGTAAGATTATGTAATACGAAGCCAATCGGAGATTCGTTTCTCGTTTACTCGTTGTTCGTTTATTCGTTGTGACGATATTTAGAACTTAATGTATTCTTTAGCCACAATGGCACGCTTAGGAATATCAATGGGCTGGGTGCAGGGTAACAAACTTATTTTGAGTGCAGATGATTGTGCCTCTTTTGTAAAAAAGTTTGGTTTGGAAGCGATTGAAGTCAATTTAAGTAATTCGGAACAGGAACGAACTGATGCACTGCTCGAAGGGAAGTCATTTGCTGATCGGTTCAAATTCAATTCGATACACATAGATTCGAGGATCAAAGTTTCCGAGGATGGAGTAGTGCCGCATCTTGATGACATAATGGCTTTGATCAAATTACATAATCCGGACAGGATAGTTTCTCATCCGTCCGATACGGACGAGAAGGCTTATCAGATATTTAGTGATCGTATTGGGACTCCAATAGCTATAGAAAACATGTCTGTGGCGGAATCTTCTTTTGAAGATTTTGAATCATTAAATTCTCTTTCGGAAAAATATGGAATGCAAATTGTATTGGATCTTCAGCATGCCTGCGAAGTTGGATTTGAAAAACAGGATCCATCATTCGCTGTGAGTATCGCAGAAAAAATAATTAATTCCGGCAATCTATCTCATTTGCATATAAGCGGGGAAATAAGAAAAAATGGGGGACAGGTATATCCGCATGTTCCTGTTTGTATGGCTACAAACAAAGATGAAATATCAGATTTGCTTTCCGGGATATTGCATAAGCTTGTCTTTGATACGGTTATAATCTGCGAAGGGGATCCGTTCTTTGGTTTTGGTGATATATCCGAAAGCAATGCAGATGATGCGATCAAATATGCGGAAGAAACCTATTGGAAGGAATGTGATTATTTGAGGGGAATTGTTAGTTAAAACCCAAACCCCAAAATACAAAAATACAAATCCCAAACCCCAAATAATAAATCCCAACTAAAGAATGATCGAAGTTTGGGATTTTGGGTTTGGGATTTCGTTGGGTTTTGGGATTTGGGTTTTGGGATTTTCCTTACTATTCCTTTGTGTTTTCTTCAATTATTAGCGTAGTATCCCCTCCTATCTTATGAACTGGTCAGATTCCACCATACTTCTTACCGGCGGCACAGGATCCTTTGGGAAGGCATTTACTCGTCTTGCACTAAAAGAGTTAAATCCCAAAAAATTAATTATCTTTAGCCGTGATGAGCTAAAACAGCATGAGATGAAAATAAATGAAGGGTTTGATCACCCCAGTCTCAGGTACTTTATAGGAGATGTACGTGATCAGAGCAGGTTACAAAGAGCTATGCACGGTGTTGATCTTGTAATCCACGCTGCGGCGCTCAAACACGTTCCGGCCTGTGAATACAATCCGTTTGAAGCGGTTAAGACCAACATCTTGGGAGCCAAAAACATAGTATCTGCCGCCCTTGATGAAGGAGTTAGACGAGTTTTGGCACTAAGTACGGACAAAGCAGTCAATCCGATTAATTTGTACGGAGCAACCAAGTTAGTTGCGGAAAAAGTTTTCGTTCAGGGCAATTCGTATCGCACATCAGACGAAGCCAACTTTAGTTGTGTACGTTACGGAAACGTAGTCGGAAGTCGCGGAAGTGTAATCCCTTTGTTCCAAAAACAACGCGAGACCGGAACAATCACACTCACAGACGAGCGCATGACAAGGTTTTGGATTACTCTGGATCAGGGTGTCAGATTCGTTATAAAATGCATAGAGCAAATGCACGGTGGGGAAGTTTTTGTACCAAAGATTCCTAGCATGAAGATGACAGATCTGGCTGACGTGATCGCACCGGGATGTGAGCGCAAGTGCATTGGTATCAGACCCGGAGAGAAGTTGCACGAAGCATTACTTTCCAAAGATGAAGCTCGTCATACTGTTGAACTTAATGACATGTTCGTTATTCAACCCGAAGATCCTGCTTGGAGGTACACAGAGTGGGAAGGATCGATCCCGGAAGAAGGATATTGTTATACGAGTGATAGGAACAATGTTTGGCTGACAGGGGACGAGTTGAGGGCTTATGTGATGGGGTCGGGGGTGGAGGTTGTTGGTAGTACTCAATAAGTTGCTAGTTGCCAGTTACTGGTTTTTAGTTACGCTGTTGTTGCTTGACGGTTATTTGTATACTTCTAATCTATTACCGATGCACCTTGAAGTTGAAACAATTGATGGCGATCAGATTATTCTTCGAGAACTCACCGTTGCCGATGCTTCCGCAGATTATGCTTCTTGGCTTAATGATCCGGAGGTTAATAAGTACTTAGAAACCCGCCAAGTAACAGTTGATGAACTTAAAAGTTATATAACAGAAAGGCAGGGAAGTTCCGATACACTGTTTCTTGGGATGTTTTGGAAAGAGAATGACCTGCACATCGGAAACATCAAGCTTGAGCCGATAGATTTTGAAAAAGGTGAAGCTATGATGGGAATTCTTATCGGGAATAAAGAGTATTGGGGGAAGGGAGTGGCAACCGAGGCTACAAATCTGATTTGCGATTATGCTTTTGATCAGATGGGACTAAAGGAAGTCAATTTAGGTGTAATAGATCAAAACAAGGCTGCAATACATGTTTATGAGAAGTGTGGGTTTTCGATTAATCGGATAGAAAAGGATGCTGTTGATCATGATGGGGAATTGTTTGACAGAATTGTTATGAAGAAGCTATCGTCAATATCGAATAGTATTACTTCCTGAAATATAATGTTAACATCCGTCACTGAAAAAGAGAGAACAATATCTGATCCTATGGAGCTCAAACGCTGTTCGCGTTGTGTTATGCCGGAAACGCAAGAGGTAATATCATTTAATAATGAAGGTGTGTGTGCCACATGCCAAAATATTGAGTTCAAACAACAAAATGTAGATTGGGACAAAAAGAAAAAAGATTTCGAAGAGCTGCTTGATCAGTATCGCGGTCAACATGAATACGATTGTATTGTTCCGTTCAGCGGGGGCAAAGATTCATCTTATACGGTTTATTCTTTAGTCAAAGACTGGGGGCTTAAACCTCTCATAGTCAGTTTTGATCACAATTTATTGCGTCCTAAAGTCGTGGAGAACCGAGAGAGGCTGCTTAGAAAACTTGGTTGCGATTATCTGGGCTACAGGCCGGACTGGAATTTGGTTAAAAAGTTAATGAGAATTTCGTTGGAGCGAAAGGGAGATATTCTTTGGTATCAGCACAACGGAATATTTGCTTATCCGATGCAGATTGCCGTGAAGCACAATATTCCTCTTGTAATATGGGGGGAGCCTTCCGCCGAGTACACCAGTTATTATGATTATGATGACGTTGAGGAAGTTGATGAGCGCAGATTTAATATGTTTGTTAATCTGGGAATAACAGCTCAGGACATGTTTGGCATGCTTAACGAGCCGGGATCTCCGACAGCAGATGACGATAATCCGGTTACAATGCGCGATATGGCGCCTTATATTTATCCTAGTCGCAAAGAACTCGCGTTCATTAAATGCAGATCGATTTGTCTTGGAAGCTTTGTTCCATGGGATGTTAAAAGGCATGTAGAGATAATTAAGCGTGAAATTGATTGGGAAGGAGATCGAGTTGAAGGTGTTCCTCCCGAGTACGATTACGAGAAAATAGAAGATATGATGCAAGGTGTACAGGATTATCTTAAATTTATTAAACGTGGATGGGGAAGAATGAGCCATTTGGCATCCATAGATATTCGTAACGGTCGGTTTACTCGCGAGAGGGGTATGGAATTGATAAAGGAATGGGAAGGTCTGCGTCCCGCCAGTCTGGATGTGCTTTTAAACTGGCTGAAAATTTCCGAGGAAGAATTCTATCAAATAGCGATTAGGCATACAGTTGCGCCGTGGAAACATGATCCTTCGAGTATTATAAGAGGAAAGCAGCTTCCTGATCAGAAAGATTGGATTACGGATTAGTTTTTGTGATTACTGGCTTTTCAGGCATTAAGCCGTATCATTGATTCCGATTTCAAAATTTATGATTGCAATTGTTGATTATGGTCTTGGCAATCTTCGTTCCATTGCAAAAGCATTGGAATGTGTTGGAGGTGATACGGTTGTAACCAATAATCACGAAGAAATTCAAAATGCCGATAGGATAATATTGCCGGGAGTTGGAGCTTTTGGGGACGGTATGCAAAACCTCAAAAAATTTAAATTGATTGAGTTGCTGAAAGATGAAGTTTTAAAAAAGAAGAAGCCTTTCTGGGGTATTTGTTTGGGGATGCAGTTACTTGCAAAGGAAAGCGAAGAATTCGGATCACACAAGGGTTTGAATTGGATAGATGCAAATGTTAGAAAATTTAATTTTCCCTCAGAGAAAAAGCTTAAAGTTCCTCATATGGGATGGAACACGGTGAACTTCGTTCGGAACCATCCGATTACATCCGGATTAAAAAATCAGGAAGATTTTTATTTTGTGCATAGCTACTACGTGAATCCTAATGATTTGGTTCTACCCCTTGGAACATGCGACTATGGAGTACCATTTACAGCTTGTATATCTAAAGAGAATATTTTTGCAACCCAGTTCCACCCGGAAAAAAGTCAGCAGAAAGGACTAAAGATGCTGGCAAATTTTATTGAATGGAATCCTTAATTTTATATGCTCAAAAAACGTATCATTCCATCGTTACTATTAAAAGACGGCCGCATGGTCAAGTCGGTTCAATTTGGAAATTACAGGGATACAGGTCATCCGATTACAGCTGCTCGGATTTATGATGCACAGAGAGCAGATGAGCTTGTTGTGCTGGATATTTCCGCAAGCAAAGAAGGGCGCAAAATACTTTTTGATATTGCGACCCAAATGGCGGAGGAATGTTTTATGCCACTTTGTATCGGGGGAGGGATAAGATCCATCGAAGATATTCAATCTCTGTTGCGCGATGGGGCGGACAAGATTGCCATCAATACTGCCGCTATTGAGGTTGAAGGGCTAATAAAAGAAGCGGCGGAAAAATTCGGATGCTCCACGATAGTTGTGTCAATTGATTATATTAAACATGATGACGGATCTTATGAAGTGTTTACACATGGTGGTACAAAAGCAACCGGCAAGGATCCGGTTATTTGGGCTAAAGAGGTTGCAAATAAAGGTGCCGGGGAAATATTCCTTATGTCGATTGACAGGGATGGCACAATGAAGGGTTTGGATCTTGAATTAACAAAATCCGTTGTGGATGCAATTAATATTCCGGTAATAACGGCAGGTGGTGTGGGTACTTTGGATGACTTCAGGCTTGGTATGGAAGAAGCGGGAGCTTCCGCAGTTAGCGCCGCAAGTATTTTTCATTTCACAGATCAAAGTCCCATAAAGACGCGAAAATATCTGGTGGATCGGGGAGTTAATGTAAGGGCTTAATAATTAACAGACATTACTTCTTGTTTATCCACTGCTTCCATAAGTGCTTCATCTACATTATCGTAGTTGATTTTCGTAAGATTAAAGCCCTTATCTCTTATCAATTCTCCGTTTTCGTCTGTGAGGAACAAATCCTTGTTTGTAAACTTGTCGCATGTCTGCATAAATTCCTCAAAACTCATATCAATGTCATCAAGAATTTCTTCAAGTGTGGTTTCCAGATATGTCCATGGGAACTTACCATCATTTCTCTTAACAATTTCCAATCCATGCTTACGGCTTAATCTTCCACGTCGAATATGCAAAGAAGCGTGATCGGTTGCACGACCGAATCCGAGCTTAATAAATTTAAAGTAATCGTGTATCCCCGCATGAAGATTATCCATATGTTCGTAGTTTGCCAGTGCTCCTTCGTTACTTTTTGGCCACATTTCAAAACCATATCCTTGTGCCAGAAGCGCATGAGCGTATCCGTCCCATGGTACAAAGTAGCCAAGGAATACTCCTTTAACTCCTGCCACTTTCAATTCTTCATCTGAAGGATAATTGAACTGAACCATATCTTTTTCGGTAATTCCTTCCCTTCCGACAACATGATGATTCTCGAACCCCAAAAGTCCTCCGAATTCTTCCAGCCATCTTTTATCTAAAATATGATTATGTGTGGCCTCCTTTGGACCTCCGAATTCATTTTGTGGGTTTTCTCCCCAAATAAGCAGAGGAATTTTCATTTGAACTGCGATACGAACGGGGATTGTGAATATAGCAACATTCTCAGCCCAAGAAATATCACCAATTTCCATAAGGCTGATTTTATCCATCTTATTTCTGGCAATTGGATTTGTACTTACTTCAACCAGATCAACTCCGAGTTGTCGCATATTTTCCAAGTTCCTTTTCCCAATGTCAGATGGTTTATCTACTGCTGCATAAACACAAAGCGGATGCATTCCCTTTTCCAACATTTTTATTACCTGACATGTACTGTCCTTTCCTCCGCTTACAGGGACAATACAGTCGTAATATCCGTCTGTTCTTCGGTATTGGTTAAGCAAAGTGTCAAGTTCCCTGTCACGCGCTTCCCAGTCGACTTGCTTTCGGAATTCAAATTCTTTGCATGCATTACAGACCCCTTTTTCATCGTAAGTTTGGCCGGGTCGGGTGGCTGGTATAAGGCACTTGGTACAGTATTTGATCCAGTTTTTATTAGGCATAGTGAAGATTTTATAAAGCAGAAGCGATATTTATGCAAGACAATATGGAAATAAAAGATGTTGAGCTTGGTTGACATACTAGCTTGAAACACTATAATCCTATACTTATTTAATTCTTATTATTGTTATGTCAGAACAACAGATTGATTTTCCGAGAGACATTGAGTCTTTTTTACAAAGGTTAAGTAATAAAAATTCTAAATGGGTTTTTTATAATGTGCAGGATTTTGGGGCTCAATATAGAAGAGTTATACTTGGTCTAAGCCGTCAAGTAGAACAAATGCACTTAAAGACAGTGGGAGTTGTTGCAGATAATTATAAAAAAAAGTCTACTGATGATACAGAGGGGGCAAAAGAAGCATTGAATGGCTTAATTGCGTCTTTGGAAGCAGTAGATATTCCTATTATTCTAAGTGATCTTCACGATTTTCAATATACAACCGATGAGTCCAGGCAAGCTTTTTATTGGGATTTGATTAAGAGGGGAGAAAAAAGCGAGAACGAAAATTTTGCTTTGGCGTGCAGTGTGCAGATTGGCGAATTTTTAAGGAGACATGGAATGCCGGATGCAGCGATTAAAAAGTTTAAGCCAATGATGATAGAAGAGTTTGCAGACAAACTTTCATTAAGATCTTCTGCGGGATACGAATTGGCACAGGCTTTCAGAATAAAAGGAGACACCGAAGCAGGTGCTACATATCTGCATAACAGTGGAAAAGATGCGATAAGAGCAGGTGAACCGGTAAAAGGGCTTAGAATCCAAGAAGAAAGTTATTGGTGGTTGGCACAGGATAATCCTGCAGGGGATGCCAGATTTGATATTGCTGGAGCTAAGACTCATTTTGAGCAGATGTTGGAAAGTGAAGCACATCAAAAAGATGAGAGGGATATCATGCGTGGTATTCTAAACTGCAACTATCATTTGGCATGGGTTGCTTGGGAAGCAAATCTTGGAACTAGAGATGAACACGCAGGCATTCTTGAACAGATCGAGAAACCTGAGTTCTTCGTAGATGGATGGATTACAGTTGAAGATTTCACAGGAGTTGCAGGAAGAGCACCTAATGAAGAAATTATGGAGGCTCTAAGGAAAAGAGATGAAGAGCAAGAAGGAGAAGGTTCAGGCGATGAATAATTCTCTATAATCTCCACTTTCTACTACCCTATATCTACTTCTTTGGTATTGTAGGTGCATGAATTCTCAGCTTGTTGAGCAATCAGAGAAATTGGCAATAGAAGGTGGTATGCCTATTAGATCCACATTACTTCCATATGCGAGGCAGTTTTTAAGTGAGGAAGATATTGAGGAAGTGAATAAGGTACTCAGGTCAGATTGGCTTACAACAGGCCCAAAGGTAGAGGAATTCGAAAAAGCATTTGCATCATTTGTTGGGGCAAAGGAAGCAGTGGCAGTTAACAGTGGGACTGCGGCATTACATTCAAGTATGTTTGCCTTGGGGATTGTCGAAGGTGATGAGGTGATTGTTCCGACAATGACTTTTGCGGCAACTGCGAATGCGGTTGTGTTTCAGAAAGGAACTCCGGTGTTTTGTGATTGCGATCCTCAGACTTTGCTAATTGATCCGGTGAAAGTTGAAGAGAAGATTACAGATAAAACAAAAGCAATTGTTGCAGTCGATTACGCAGGTCAACCTTGTGAGTATGATGAGCTCAGAGAAATTGCAGATCGTCACAAGATTACGTTGGTTTCGGACGCCTGTCATGCGCTTGGTGCAAATTACAAAGGAAGAGCGGTTGGAACTCTTGCGGATTTAAATACATTCAGTTTCCATCCTGTTAAACCAATTGCAACGGGGGAGGGCGGAATGATTACTTGCGAAAGTTACGAGTCAGCGGAGAAAATGCGCAGGTTAAGAAATCACTGCTTAACTTCAGATCATCGTGAACGGCAGGAAAAAGGCGCATGGCATTATGGGATGGAAGATCTTGGATACAATTATCGACTTTCGGATATTCATTGTGCACTTGGATTAAGTCAGTTAAAAAAAGTTAATGATTGGACTAATAGGCGACGGGAAATTGCGAAAAAATATAATCAGACTTTTGCACAAATGGATTCGGTTACTCCTCTTGGGCTTCGTGATGATGTAACACATGCGTATCACTTGTATGTCATTCAGCTTGAACTTGATAAGTTGTCAGTTGACCGTGGTGAAATCTTCAAGGCTCTGCGAGCTGAGAATATTGGAGTAAATGTTCATTATATTCCGGTTCATATGCAGGAGTTTTATAAAAGAGAATTTGGAACAGGGGAAGGTTTGTGTCCCATTGCAGAGCAATCTTATGAAAGGATTCTTTCGCTTCCAATGTTTGCTTCTATGAAGGATGAGGATGTGGAGGATGTTATTGAAGGGATTGAAAAAGTTATTAATTATTATTCAAAATGACAGGCTATTGGCATATTGGCAGTTGGTTAATTGGCTATGTGTGGCAGCCAATGGTAGCCAACAAGCCAACAAGCAAATTGCCAACTGCTCTAAGTAGAATCAAACTACTATAACTAACTATGAGAATACTCGTATCAGGTGCCGGCTCTATCGGATCACGTCATGCAAGAAATCTAAAAACACTAGGAGTAGATTTGGTAATCACTGATCCTGATGAAAATCGAATGAATGCACTTGCTCAGGAAATAGGCGCCATTGCATTTGAGTCATTAGAAGAAGCCTTGAAGGAAAAGCCCGATGCAGTTTTTGTTTGTTCTCCTTCTTCGTTGCATATTCAGCAGGCAAAACTTGCCGTTGAGTCCGGAGCAAATGTATTTATAGAAAAACCATTGTCACATTCTTTGACCGGAGTGGACGATTTGATTTCTTTGGCCAAAGCAAAAAGAGTTAAAGCTTTCGTCGGGTGTAACATGCGATTCCATCACGGGCCTTCGATCGTAAAAAAACTTATTGATGAAGGAAGGATTGGAAAAATTATAGGTGCAGAAGTTTATACAGGTTCATATCTTCCAGACTGGCGGCCAAAGCAGGATTACAAACAAAGTTATAGTGCGGATCCCTTTAGTGGGGGAGCGATACTGGATTGTATTCACGAGATTGATCTGGCTTTGTGGTATTTGGGATCGGCTGAGATTAAGAATTCTGAGATTGAGTCTGCAGCTTCTATTGATCTTCCGGAAGTAGATGGCTCTGCAGATTTAATTCTGCAACATTCATCAGGTGCAGTAAGCAAGGTTCATCTGAGCTTTATCGAAAAGGAATATAAACGCTTTTGCATTATCAAAGGTGAGAGTGGAACAATTAAGTGGGATATAAACAGTAAGAAAGTAGAATTGATCGGATCAGATTCAGTTGAAGTTTATGATGAACCGGATGGATATGATATGAACCAGATGTATTTGGAAGAAGCGAAACATTTTCTGGACGCTATTGCGAATTCTGCAGTACTATCGGGGACGTTGGAGGAGGCGAGGGAAGCCTTGGAGATTGCAATCTATGCAAAAAAAGAAGTAAATTTGAGCGTCGCTCGTCACTAGTCACTCGTCATGATGCAATTGACCGGCGACCAGTGACCAGCCATCGACTCAGGCTCAGGCTCGAAGAGCGACCAGCGACCCTCAAGAACTACCATCAACTAAATCCTCCCATGAGAATCATCTCCATCATCCAAGCTCGTATGTCCTCTACCCGTTTACCGGAGAAGGTTTTGATTGATGTCAAAGGTAAACCAATGTTGCACTATGTGGTATCCAGGACAAAGCGGAGCAAAACGATTCAAGATGTTATTTTGGCAACATCCCTTTCTCCTGATGACGATAAGATCGAGGTCTTTTGCAAAGCACGTGACATAAATTGTTTCAGAGGAGATCTGGATGATGTGCTAAAAAGATTTTATGATGCAGCGCTGGCTTATAATGCGGATGCAGTTGTAAGAATTACTGCCGACTGCCCTCTTATTGATCCTGATGTTATTGATAAAGCAGTTGATAAGTTTTGCTCTGGAGAATTTGATTATGTAAGTAATGCGGTAGAGAGAACTTACCCCGATGGACTAGATGTTGAAGTAATCGGAATTAAAGCGCTTAAACAAGCGCACAAAGAAGCAAAGTTGCGTTCGGAGCGCGAGCATGTGACACCTTATTTCTTCAAGAATCCAGATGTATTTAAGATCGGACACATTATTAATGACGAAGATCATTCAAACCTGCGATGGGTAGTAGATGAACCCCGTGATCTTGCTTTTGTTCGGGAGGTCTTTGAACATTTTGATACCGAAGATTTTGTAATGGATGATATTTTGAAAGTGGTTCAGGAAAATCCTCAATTAAGTAAATTAAACGATGGGATTGTGTGCAATGAGGGGCTTATAAAGTCGATGAGAGAGGATGTGTTTGTTAGGTAGTTTAATAAATACTTGATACATTAATTCTTGTAAGGTAAAAGTATAGGACTTATGAAACCGGTTAATAATTTTGCATTTATAGATAGCCAAAATCTGAATCTCTCCATTCGGGATCAGGGTTGGAAGCTTGATTTTGAGCGATTTAGACAGTTTTTGTCTGATAAGTATGGAATAACCAAAGCATTATTATTTATTGGTTATGTCAAATCAAATGAAAGCTTGTACAAATATCTCAGAAGTATTGGTTATGTATTAATATTTAAGCCAACGTTAATTTTAAAGAGTGGTAAACCAAAAGGTAATGTGGATGCAGAGCTTGTATTGCATACGATGATTGAATACAACAAATTTAATAAAGCTATCATTGTTTCCGGTGATGGAGATTTTCATTGTTTGATTGACCATTTAGTCAAAAATAACAAGCTTTGCAGATTACTAATTCCAAACCAAAGAAAATTCTCTTCGTTGCTACGGGAATTTGGTGAACACATTACCTTTCTGAATCAGTTACGAAACAGAATAGAAGCAACCAAAAAACGAGGGGCATAGCCGCGGGACAAAACCCTTTGGTTGACCCCTCATCGTGATATTACAATTATATCAAATAACGATTTGTCATGTAAATCCTTTTATTGAGGTTTTTTTATACAAAATTCTTAAGCCATTCATAAATTTACTGTAAAATCACCCCATGAATACAGGAGCTGATCTCTACAACAAGGCAAAACACTTAATACCCGGCGGGGCACAGCTTTTGACCAAACGCCCCGAACGCTATGCGCCGGACATTTGGCCCAGCTATTACTCTAAAGCCAAAGGTGCGCAGGTTTGGGATCTGGATGGAAACAAATATGTAGATATGACATACAACAGCGTTGGCGCTTGCATATTAGGTGCGGCAGATGATGATGTTGATAAGGCAGTAAAAGAAGCAGTTGATAATGGTTCCATGTCTACTCTCAATTGTCCGGAAGAAGTGGAGCTTGCAGAGCTTTTAATTGAACTTCACCCATGGGCGCAGCAGGTTAGATACGCACGCTGTGGCGGTGAGGCAGTTACAATCGCAGTCCGTATTATCAGAGCGCATACAAAGAAAGATAAAGTTGCGTTTTGCGGGTATCACGGTTGGCATGACTGGTATCTTTCTGCAAATTTGCAGGCTTCAGATGCATTGGATGATCATTTAATTAAAGGACTGGAACCATTGGGAGTTCCAAAAGCTTTGCAGGGCACGGCAATTCCATTTAATTACAATAATATTGATGAGTTTTATAAGGTAGTCGAAGAACACGGAGATGAATTAGCAGGAATAGTCATGGAGCCGATCAGAAGTGATCAACCGAAGAACGGATTTCTGGAAAAAGTTCGTGCAAAAGCAACCGAATTAAATATTCCTCTTGTTTTCGACGAAGTTTCGGCAGGATTCAGATTAACTTGCGGAGGATCTCATTTAACTCTTGGAGTCGAGCCGGATATTGCAGTGTTCGCGAAGGGTATGAGTAATGGTTATCCGATGGGTGCGATTCTGGGAAAGAAAGAATTTATGAATGTAGCATGGGAAACATTTATAAGCTCGACTTATTGGACGGAAAGGCTTGGTCCGGTTGCGGCAATAGCAACAATCAATAAGCATCGCACAAATAAAGTTCACGAACATCTGATGCGCCTTGGAGGAAGAGTTCAGGAGGGGTGGAGGAGTGCTGCCGAGAATACAGGTCTGAAGATAGAAGCAGGAGGAATAACCCCATTAAGTCACTTCTCCTTTGAATGCGAAGAAAAACAACCCGCCTCCACGTTATTTACGCAGCTTATGTTGGAAAAGGGATTTTTGGCTTCTCCGGCGTTTTATCCCACATTTGCACATACAGACGCTAATGTAGATGAATATCTTATAGCAACTGAGGAAGCCTTTAGCGTGATTCAGGCTGCTCTTGATGCAGGGAATATCGAAGAATTATTAAAAGGTCCCGTAGCATTTGCGGATTTCCGAAGATTGGCATGAGCACAATTCTATTTAGAACCGATGCATCAACAACAATCGGAACAGGTCATGTTATGCGTTGTCTTGCGTTAGCTCAGGAAGCTTTGGATCAAGGTCACAAAGCTATTTTTCTTATGCTACCCGGTGCCGATCATCTTAAAGAAAGATTAACAGAAGAAGGTTGTGAAGTAATAGAATTAAAATCCTCTCGTGCATCGACGGGAGATATTAAGGAGACAGCGGAACTTTTCAAAGAATCAGGAGCTTTGTGTGCGGTCGTAGATGGTTATGCCTTTGGTGATGATTATCAGAAAGGATTAAAAGAAGCCGGAGTTAGATTCTTATTAATCGATGATTACGGTCATGCAAAAAAATATAGTGCTGACTTCATATTAAATCAGAATGCGTATGCTAAGGAACTTGAGTCGATCTACTCAGATCGTCCGGATGATTGTGAGTTACTGTTGGGGCATGAGTTTGTTTTATTCAGGCGTGAGTTTAAGAATGCAAATCCAACAGAAAAAGTTCCAGAGAAAGCTAAGAAGATTCTTGTAACTCTTGGCGGTGGTGATCCAGACAACATCACACTAAGAATTGTTCAATTACTAAAACAAGTTGCCGATTTAGATGTAACAGTTGTTGTTGGAAGTGCGCATGAGCATCTGGATCAGATAAAGTCAGAAGCACAGGGTATGAAAGTTATTTGCGATGCACATAATATGGAGGAGTTGATAACAGAGGCAGATCTTGCAATTGCCGCTGGTGGTACAACTTCTTATGAGTTGGCTTTTATGGGCGTACCAGCTCTGATGTTCATATTCGCTGACAATCAAATACGTGTTGCTGAGGATTTAGATAGACGGGGAGTGGTAAAATCCCTTGGATGGGCACGGGAATGCAGTAACGAGGAATTTTTGGCTAGTTTAAGGGCTATTCTGGCGGATCAAGGGCTACGTCAAAGAATGTCTGAAACTGGAAAAAGTCTGATAGATGGAGGAGGTACGAAGAGAGTTCTTGATAAATTGTTGAATCTATAATTTGTCAAAATTGTATGAGTTTGTCATAATAAACAATTACTTTATTTTACTAAACCATAAACTTGATATGATCAAACACTATCACTCAAGGGTGGCCTAGCAATCCCTTGATTATCTCCCCTCTCACGCACAGCAGTGGAATCTGGAGAATCTTTTTCATGTACACTCCAAGTTAATTTTGGCCATTTTGTCCTGACAGAAGATGTTCTATCGCCAACATCAGTTATTATTCCGTCGACTATATTAGTTGTCCTGCGAACCTCTCCTGTTCCGACTTCAGGAATAACTGGAGTAGCACCTGCGGAATCAATTTGATCTTGTTTCATGAGAAAGCACTCTACAGGAATTCAAAAAAAATACAACCAAAATTTACTTAAACCATTACTATCTAAGACATATTCTATTTCTAATATTCAATTTCTTGTATATTTAAGCTCTAATGTCATCCATTTCTATCCGCAAGGTCAAGTCATCCGATTCCCGCTTCCTCTGGGAATGGGCAAACGACCCTTTAGTAAGAGCAGCCTCATTTTCCACTGATTCAATTCCATGGGAGGATCACGAGAAGTGGTTTGATAAAAAGATGAACGATCCTGATTGTAAAATTTATATTGCAGAAGTAGATGGAAATCCGATTGGTCAAGTTCGTTTTGATTGTGATGATATCGATATAGTTGTTAATGTTAACCTTGCTCCTGAGCAAAGGGGGAAAGGATTGGGGGCTGAAATGATGAAGTTGGGAATTAAAATGTATTTTGAAGAAACAAAAGGGTCTTCGCCTTTAGTTCGAGAAATAAATGCATTCGTGAAAATTGACAATGAGCCGTCGCGAAAAATGTTCGAAAAAATTGGATTTAAAAGTCTTGGAGTAAAAAGAATAAAGGGAAGCGAAGTGTTCCATTTTATTATTAAAGAAAAATCACAAATAAGCTAAAAATTTGCCCTTTCCGGCCACAAAAATAGAAGGTTTTCGCTATGGATATGTCTATGGGGTGCACTATTATATGCATAATATAAGTATGAATTCATCAATTATCATAAATGGCCGCAAGATTGGTCCAAATGAACCTGTGTACATAATTGCAGAACTTTCTGCCAATCATGGTCAGGATTTTTCACGAGCAGTTGAAACAATTCATGCGATGAAGGAATCCGGAGCGGATGCAGTTAAGCTTCAGACTTACACAGCGGACACAATGACGATTGATTGCGATCGTGAAGAATTTAAAATCGGCAAGGGGACAATTTGGGAAGGTAAAAAGCTATTCGATCTTTATAAAGAAGCATTTACACCATGGGAATGGCAACCAAAGCTAAAAGAAGAAGCTCAAAAGCTTGGTATAGACCTTTTTTCCACTCCATTCGATGCTTCTGCAGTGGATTTTTTGGAAGAGATGGACGTTCCTGCTTATAAAATTGCTTCATTTGAACTCACAGACATCCCATTGTTGGAAAAAGTTGGTTCGCTAAAAAAACCTGTGATCATGTCCACGGGGATGGGGACTTTTGAGGAGATAAAAGAAGCAGTTGATACTCTCAGAAATGCGGGTACGGATGAAATAGTACTTCTTAAATGCACAAGTGCTTATCCTGCAGATCCATCTGATATTAATTTGCTCACAATCTCGGATCTTTCGGAAAAGTTGAATATTCCTGTAGGTCTTTCTGATCATACATTAAGTATTGCAGTTCCAATTGCCGCAGTTTCTGTTGGAGCATGTGTTATCGAAAAACATTTCACTATATCGCGGGATGCAGGAGGGCCGGATAGTGTTTTTTCTTTGGAGCCAAGTGAATTCAAACAAATGGTCGAAGAAGTTAGGGTTGCCCAAAAAGCTCTGGGGAAAATTTCTTACGATGTTACCGAGAAAGAACAGACAAGCAGGGTATTCAGACGATCAGTATTTGTGGTTGAGGATATAAATGAAGGCGAAGAATTCAATGCAAATAATACCCGGGTCATTCGACCCTCATATGGCCTTCCTCCGAAAAAAATAAAAGATATAATCGGAAAGAAGTCCGCCAAAACAATAGGAAAAGGAACTCCTTTAACCGACGAACTTATTGCTTAATTATTTATGAATGATCACAAACCCAGAGTCATAGTCACACGTCTCTCGTTGGAGATGGATGATGAGATAAAAAGGCGAGTGCTAAAGGAAATAGATGCCGAGTTTTGTGTGTCAGTTTGCCAGTTTGAGCACAATATTCCTTTTCTTGGCCCAAATCAGCAAGTTCGGGTATCTTCGCAGAATGTTAAGTGGGGGAATTATGATGCGGATTGGAATGAGGTAACCCCGATTGATGAGGAGCTCATATACAAGATGCGTGAGTGTGAAGCTGTATATATGGATATGCTAACTCGCCTCGAAGAGCGTCACCCATTTATCTATCAGGATCGCAAGCGAGCGTATTTAAGAAGTCTTCAGTACTGGAATCATATTTTGGATAAACATAAGATCAATCTTTACCTATCGAGCGGTATTCCGCACGAGTCACATGAGTATGTAATCTATTCGCTATGCAAACAAAAAGGAATTCCTACTATTTTTGGGCACAGTGGTCCTGTTCAGGATACAAAGTTCTTTGTGACCGATTGGGAAGAATCCGCAGTTGGTATGGAAGAGGCCATAGAATCACTTAAAACAAAATATTCAAAGCCTGAGGAAATTCCCCTAAAAGATAAGTTCGAAAAATTCTATCAGTCTCATTTAGCGAACCGCGATAATGCTCCCGTACCTTGGGATATGGTAAACAAGTTCAATAATCCATTCGCCAAATGGTTTGGAGTAGTAAAAAACGTGTTTAAGAATGGTAAAAAGGATTTTTTGGAGCATGTATTTAAGTTCATAGTGCGCTGGATCAATCCGAGATACTGGGTATTTATGTTTGATAGATTAAGAAGAAAGATGCGGGTAAATAGCATGATGAGATTTTACGATAAACATGCACCTAAACCTGATCTTAACAAGAAATTCGTATATTTTCCGCTTCATATGCAGCCGGAATGCTCCACCAATCCTATGGCGGGCGCATATAGTGACCAATTATTGATTGCGAAGATGTTAAATGGTCTGCTGCCGGAGGATTGTTTGATTTATGTCAAAGAGCATCCGAATCAACCAAGGCAGTATCCTGACGGGAGAGGCAGAGATGTCCATTTTTATAAAGATTTACTTAGTCTGGATAAAGTCAGATTCGCTCCAACTAATTTCAATTCACTCACACTACTCAAGTCTTCCATTGCAGTTGCAACGGGGACAGGAACCGTAAGTATGGAAGCGCTGTTCCACGAAAGACCGGTACTTTTGTTCGGTCATACGTTCTTCCAATATGCCCCAAGTATTTTCCCGATACATTCAAACGAAGATTGCAGAAATGCAATTAAAGAAATTCAAAATGGTGCCAAGCCTTCGTTGTTAGATGTAAGGATTTTCTTAAAGGCCATGGAACAGGTGGCCCAAGAAGGAACTTTTGCACGGGATTATCAAGAGAGACCTGAGTGGACAGGGGAGGAGAATATTAGGTCGATGGTGGAGGGGTTTGTGGGAAAAATCAAGGAAGTTCGATAAGGAATCAGAGGAATCAGAAGGGTCATAGGACTCTATAAACGATTATTCAGAGATTTTGATAGCAGTGTTCTCTGATTTTTCTGCATCTTCTGGCCCACTTATACCGAAACAATACCAGTCTTGAATCACCATCACTCATCCTCTACCACTTAGAAAACCCCTTCACCTTAAAACATTGATGGAGGGAGATAAGGGAAAATACATAAGTGTTTTCTTTTCAGATGGAGCCAAGAAATTAGTACCATTTAAATGATAATTGGTATTACTTCATTATTGGATTCCACAAACCTCAAAAACTCCTCCAACTCCTCCCACATCCCATACTTTTCAATCTCCCAACTATGTCCCCAAAGATGAAAAAATGGCTGGTTTGTTTTTTGCGCATATCTATAAAGTGATTTAGCAAGCTCAGCCCAACTAGCATATGCCTTGGGTGGTAATCTGAGAGCGATCATTCGAGGTAAGAAGACTCTTAGTCGTACAAGTGGATCAATATAATGCCACCAGCGTGTCCAGCGTTTTCTGAATGGGAATGGATAAACTTGCAGAGTAGTTGGAGATGCAAAGTAGTCGGCAGATTTAAATTCAAGTTGCTCCACGGTTCGTGCTTCGACGAATCCCGCTTCTTTTACCAGCTTTTTTGTTTGGTCATTAAAATCACCGGCAGGATAACAAAATGTATTACATTCTTTTCCGGTGATGCCTTCGATCCATTGTTTTGATTCTTCAATTTCTCTTTTAGCTTGATCGATCGGTATTCGGGTTAAACGTGGATGAGTCATTGAATGAGCTCCTATAGTGTGTCTTGAGGCAATTTCCAAAATCTCATTCGTACTCAGAGCCGGTTTCTCGTTAGTTTCAGGTGGAGAAACATAAAAAGTTCCCGTTAACCCGTACTTCTCCAACATTGCAGCAATGCGTAGATCAGTTTTGCGGCCGTCATCCCAAGAAGTTATAAATTGCATCAAGACTGATTGGAAATATAACGATTTAATAAATTCAAATTATTAATAATTCTATCAAATATATTCTTGGCTTCTATAGGATCAAACTTCATCGGGCATTTTCTGCATGGATCGGATATTTCGATATTTTTTTCACCTGAAAGACTTCCAAGAAAAATCAATTTTGATTCAGAGTGTGGAAACTTATCTAACATTCCTTCGTAGTTTTCCGTATCCATTACAAAGATCAAATCACATTCATCAATTATTTCTTTTGTTACAGATTTTGATTTGTGGCCGGAAAGGTCGAGTCCAAAAACATTTGCTATAGATTGTGCACGAAGGGGGACAGGCCTGTTCATTTCTTTGCATAGTCCTGCAGAAATGGCTTTTACACCGGACTTAGAAAAGTTTTTGTTCCAATAAAATTCTGCAAATGCACTTCGGCAGATATTTCCATGGCATATGAAGAGTATTTTATTTGGTTTAGACTCAAAATGAGTAAGCTTTGGGGTTACAGGAGTTTTTCGTGAGACAAACATAGATTTAATTCTGTTTTTAAATCCTTTAAGTATATCAATTGAAGTCAAATAAGCCTGAACTAACGCCGGCATCGGGTCACTCCACCAAAAATAGTCATACTTAACCAGAGGATTCAAGCTTAATGCAAAGAATTCAAGTATTGTCTTGGTTTTAGACGGACCGGATTTAGACTTAAGTACAGAACTTACGTAGTTGATCTCACCTGAAAGATTTCTGCACTTAAGATTACTTGGATAGCTTTTTTGTTTATTTATAGGGCTTTCCGGCTCTCCTTGTGATTCACAATCAACTAAAGTTTTCGGAAAATCTAATCCGGCATGGAGGCATAACGCAATCGACCCCCACAATCTTCCATTAATTTCCATAAAGTATGGAACGCCTTCCGTACCGTCTCTTCTGAATTCGATCATTGCAGCTCCTTGGTAGTCGATACTCTCTAAAAACTTTTCAGAAAGATCGATAAGCTCATTATCATGAACGCTTTTACGAAAAGAAGAGGCTCCACCTGTCCATGGAACTTCATGTAGTCTTTGGTGTGCGAATTTGAGAATAGTTTTTCCATTCCATCTAAGCAGGAACACTCCCACTCCGGAACCTTTTACAGGTTCTTGAGCAATAACACTGCATCCAAGCGCTTTGCATTCCTCAAATATCAAATCAGCTTCTTCCTGCGAGTTAACTCTAACAGTTCTACCTTTAATATAAGTTCCTTCGGATGTAAGAGAGTTATCGGTTTTGATGATTACCGGAAATCCAAGTGAGCTTAAGTCGCCATCACATTCATTTTTTCCATCAAAGACAAATATTGTTTTTGGAGTAGTAAGTCCTGCATTTTTTGCGGTTTTGTTTGCATGGAATTTACTTAAGGTGAGTTTAAGATGCTCATCATTTGGAAGAATCTTAATAATATCCTGAGGAAACTGATCTCTAATTTCTTTAACAGCAAATATCGCAGCTTCTGCAGTTGGGAGAACTGCATCATATTTTCCTGTTTCAAGTTCATTTATAAGCCATTCACGGAATTGCATATGGAATTTCCATGGGTCCGGATATCCCATCGAATTTTTGCACCAACGTGAGTTGATCGCTGCAGGATGGAAGCCGGACGTATGGACAGCGGTAACAATATGCCCTGCCCTCCCAAGAGAGCGAACTGCACCAAGACCGGCAAGCTCCTGTACATCGGTTACTAGAATCCTAAGTGGCTTCATAGTGCCATTGTATAGGAAATTCTTAAAAGAATTCAGATATTTGCGATTATTTATTTAGTCCAATTGCAAATCTTGTTCCTTTGATTGCTATTACTTCCATGCTTTCCACTTCATCAACAGCTTTACTTACTCCTTCGCTTTGCCCGTAATCATGCCAGAGAATTATCCCTCCTTCGTTTAGATGAGCGAGTGCATTTTCTGAATCTTTCTTTACGTATTTGTAATGATGGCATCCATCTATAAAGATCAGATCAAACTTTTTACCGAATGTATTCCAATCCAGTTTCATTGAGTCTGCAAAAACCTGCCGAATTCTATTTTCATATTGTGTTCCCTTAAAGCACCTACCAACCCCATTCCTATCTGTAACATTTACATCTTTTTCCGGGATGTCATTGATATCCACTTCTTCATCGACAGGAAGATCGATTGTAGTAATGGTGCTTTCCGGAAGATTCGTAGCCAGATTAAGAGCGGCACATCCGTTAAAAGTTCCCACTTCGATAATTTCTTTTGCATTGATGTACTTAGCAATAGAAATCAGTTCAACCAACTCTTTTGCTTCCAAAGAAGTACCGGGATCCAGATCAAAGTACTTATGTATATTAATTAATTGATATTTCTTTATTCTGGGAAAAATCTCAGCCACAAACTTCCGCGGAGCTTTGCCATGTTGATGTCCAAAGTACTTAAGATGGTAATCATCTTTTGGGAACATCAAGTCCAAATAGAATTTCCTCTTTTTGCGGCTCTTTAAGTTGTATAGAAATGTTTTTAGGTTTGACATGAGGTGATTATACATAGAAATGCCGCAGCCGGTGGAACGCAGTTACCTCGGTTGCGGTCATATTTATTCAAATAACTCAACATACCTCTCTATCTGGCTTTCCAATGAATATTCATTTTTCACTCTCTCCAGCCCCGCCTGCCCCATTCTCCTCGCCAAGTCATCATCTTTTAACAGTTTAAGTAAGGAAGAGGTAAATTCTTCCTGTTCCAAAGGATTTCTGATAAAACCGGTTTCGCCATCTTCCACAATCTCCGGAGTTCCTCCAAATATTGTTCCAATCACAGGCTTACCCGCAGCCATTGCCTCCAGATTTGCAGATGGGAAAACATCAAGGCACAAAGAAGGAACTGTTATTACATCTGCCGCATGATTAGCGATTCTCATATCATCATGATTCAACCATCCGGTGTTCACAATATAAGGCGAAAGCTCATCAGTAACTCCAGCTGCTTTGGCAATTCCATCCCAACGTCGTTGTTCTCCTGCAACCAGCAGTGTTACATTTGGAATTTCTTTTCTGATAGCATCAATAGCTTTCAAAAGTGGTATCGCCCCCTTATCAAGGCTCAGTCTTCCCGCAAACAGAACAACATTACGTCCTTCCAGATTAAATCGTTTTTTGAATTCACCTATTTCTTCATCAGAGCATTGCCAGTCATTAACATCAATCCCATTTGGAATTACTTCGGTGTTCTTTATTCCATTTTGGTTAAGTGCAAGCTCAAGTGCAGAGCTTGGAGATATGATTTTAGATACACTCTTTTTTAAAATTTTTCGGATTTGATAATTTCTAAATGGATTATATTGGAATCCAACTGCGTGCAAGTTTTCGAGAGGGGATAACTTAGTATCAGATCCTTTTGATTCCAGATATTTTTCGGATGAGAGTCTGGAAAATGCAAAGCTGAACACATCGTGCATTGTGATTATCACTTTTTTGGCTAGTTTATGCGAAATACTCAGCGCTGAGTAGGTCAGATAAGTATGGATATTATGTGCGTGAATTACATCAGGATTGATTCTATTAATCTCAGTTTTGAGCATTTTGGACACCTTAGACATCCAAATTGATTTGAAGTGTCTGAGTGAAATTCTGTATGAGATTGGAAGGCTGATAATATCTCCTGTGCGGATAACTACATCCGAATTTTCTTTTCTGTGTGTAGTTATTACACTGACTTTATGTCCTCTGGACTCGTAACCTCGTTTAAGATTCTCTGCAATGATTGCAACACTAGAGGAGCCCGCAGGAGGAAAATCATCATTTAATAAAAGTATGTGCATCAGTACTTAAGGGTTATGTGATTTTTTATAAGGAGTTGTCCGGCTTTGGTTCGGGTAAAGAGTTCCATAAACCAATCATAATACTTATGAGTTTTACCTAAAATAGTTTCGTGAGTTGGTTTTATCTGATATCCGAAAGTAAGGGAAGGTTGTTTTACAGCGGATACTTTGCTCGTTTCAATCAGATTTTGATTTGTCATTTGTGCCCGATCAATCAAGCCTTGGTTTCTGAGTATGGGCAATTCATTAAGATCGGTCACAGAAGACTCCATAAGTTTTTCCGACAGTGGTCCTTCTTGTTCAAAGTAGGGAGTTATTAGTGCGCTTAATTCGAGAGGGAACAAGTATGTCATTCGTTCAAAATATCCCGCATATAAATGAGTTAGCAATGGGCGGTAAATTTCACACTTAACTTCAACATCTTCGCGCCCTTCCTGAAAAACAATGGTCTCGTCACCGGTATCTATTACGAGTGAGTGCGGATAACGGCTATTTTTTGGCTTACGCAAGCTATTTGATGGGAATCTATCTGTTGTCTTTTTCAGATCGTTATTAACTAATTTGATTATCTTTGCCAAGGTTAGCTCAATTCCATCCAATGCTTCGGTTAACATCTGTTCACGTTTGTCTTCGGAAAGAGTGAACCACTGCTCTCTGATTTGAGCATATAAGGGTATTTTGGAATCAAGTGATTCGTTGATTTCAATAAGTCCTGCATTTCTCATCTCGCGCTCGTAATTTCCAATGTATTTGATGGCTTCCAAAAAAGATCTACAGTCAATTTGCTTTGCGCATTTTGCATGAGCAACGATCTTAAAGAATCCAAATGAGCCTGCTATTCCTAAAAAGAAAAGTGAAAGTGCACGTCTCCCTTCTTCATCAAAAGGAGTTGGAGGCAAACTATATTCATCACCTCCGAGAATTGGAGTTACACCTCTTATCCACGGATCAATACATTGGAATTTTTTGTAAGCATCCTCACTTACCACAAAATGTTTGTGTGACATTGCATATTGGTGGTCGTCTGAATATGTATTGAATCTAGGAATATCAACCGCAGCATTTGCCTCAGTTATAACGAGGAAATCAATATCAGAAATTCCAGGAAGCAATACTCTTCCTGTTTCTACAACAGCCTTCACTCCTGGGATGTTCGAATATTTCTGTTTTACAGTTTCCCTTACTTCGTCATATACAGAAGCAGAAATTTGCCGCGGGAGACCTGTAAGTTTCACGAGGGTATTATTCAGGTTAGGTGGGATTAAAACAATTGGTTTGTTCTTTTTGTTTCCTTCCATTGCCTCCTCTTCACTTGTAGCCCCTCTCCCCCTGACCCCCTCTCCCGAAGGGAGAGGGGAGCTCCGCTATTGGTAACTTCAAAACCTGTTCTCTCCAATGGCGGAGTCCCCCCTCCCCCAGGGGGGAGGGGCCAGGGGGAGAGGGAAGACAAGGGGGGAGAGATAAATCTCCCCAATTTCCTAGCCAAACCACCATTTAGAGGATAAAATCGTATTCCAAATATGGATGACTTTCATGTTCATTTTCGGTCCACAAAAGCCTTTTTCTCCGGAGGTGATGTACACAAGGAACCCAAAGAATGGGGGGAAGAGCATTGGATTGTGAATAAGGAATATTGCGGCAAAAAGCTGATGCTCAAAAAGGATCGGCGATGCAGCATGCACACACATAAGGAGAAGGATGAAGTCTTCTATATCCAGAGTGGTAAGGTCAAATTGGAAACCGGAGGAGAGGAGTTTGTGCTTGAGCCCGGAGACTTTATCCATATTCCACCCAGAACGCCACATAGATTCACAGGAATCGAAGACAGCGAAATATTCGAATTCTCTACAAATCATCAGGAAGATGATAGTTACAGAACGGAATATTCGGGACATGTGGATGTCGAAAGATTTGGACGACAAACCGAAATTGTAAATTCATTTAAGGGACGGTCTATTCTGGTTGTAGGCGACTGCATGCTTGATAGATACACACAAGGATCAATTGACCGTATTTCACCGGAAGCACCCGTACCAGTAGTAAGAGCAAGAGAAGTTAAAGAAATGTTAGGAGGTGCCGGGAATGCTGTTGCGAATATAAAAGAGCTTGGTGCGAATGTTCAGATTATTTCCGTAGTTGGAAAGGACGGTCCCGGTCAGCAAATAAAAACTCTTCTTAAAGATAAGGGTATCAAGTCCACGTTGCTTTCCGAAAGCACACGTCCCACAACAGTTAAGCACAGAATTGTCAGTGCTAACATGCAACAAATAGTTAGGATAGATACCGAGGAATCACATCCAATTTCTTCCGGAACAGAAAAGCGTTTGATAATGGCAATGAAAGAGGTTGCCCCATCTGCGAGAGCAATCTTGCTAACAGATTATGCCAAGGGCGTGCTTACATCCAAAGTAATCAGCACTGGCTATAGTCTTGGTAAAAAGAATGGGATTCCTGTAATTCTGGATCCAAAACCAAATGGGATTGCTTCACTTGAAGATCTTAAGGACGCAAGTGTAGTTACTCCAAATATGCGTGAGGCAAGGCTTTTGCTGGGAGATTACGATTCAGAGCCCGAGAAGATTGGATGCAAATTAAGCTCAGATATCCGTGGAACGTTAGTTCTTACCAGAGGAGGCGATGGTATGGATGTGTATAAAAAGGGAAAACTGATTATCCATTTCGATTCACATTCTCCCGATGTTGTGGATGTTTCCGGAGCCGGTGACACCGTTGCTGCGGTTGTTACTCTTTGCATGGCATGTGGAAGCACGGTCGAAGATGCGGCAGATATTGGTAATCGTGCGGCAAGTATAGTTGTTCGAAAATCTGGAGCTGCCACACTTACAGTTGGGGAATTAATTGATGTCCTTTAATCTGTTTACATGATTAATATTCTTTTATTGGATCGGGATGGCGTGATCAATATTGATAAAAGTTATTTAAGTAATCCCAATGATCTGGAATTTGTTCCGGGTGCAGTGGAAGGATTACAGAGATTCAGAGATTCGGGTTACAGATTCTTTATTTTTACAAATCAGTCGGGTATTGGACACGAAATATTTACTCGTGATGATTTTGATAGATGTATGACTCGATTGTTTAATATGCTTGATAAAGAAGGAATAAAAATTGAATCATATAGAGTTTGTCCTCATCATCGAGAACAGGGTTGTGATTGCAGAAAGCCAAAGACGGGTATGTGGGAATCACTTTGTGAGGAATACTCCGATCTTGATCCCGAAAAATGCATTATGATTGGAGATAAGGATGCGGATATAATTTTTGGCAAGAATATCGGATGCTCTACCGCCAGAATTATTTCGGAAGTATACCCAATGGAAGAAAAAGGAGATTATACTGTCAAAGATTTAAATGAACTTGCTGATATACTCTTAAAATAATGCAATCAAAGATTCTCACACTGGCTAAAGCTGCTGAAATAGCTCATAAAGCTCAAGAATCGGGCAAAACAGTGGTAACAACTAATGGAGTATTTGATATGCTTTCGGTTCCTCATTTGCGCTTATTAGAAGCTGCAAAAGCATCAGGAGACTTTTTATTAGTTGGAATTAACAGTGATGTATCAGTTAAAAAGATAAAAGATGACAGTCGTCCGATAATTCCGGAAAGCCAGAGACTTGAATTGCTTGCAGGATTAGAATGCATAGACGGGCTGTTCTTATTTGACGAGGAAGATCCGCGTGAGTGGCTAAAGGAAGTGCGACCTGATGTTCATGTTAACTCTTCAGAATACTCACAAGATTGCGTGGAGGCAGCAGTAGTAAAAGAGATTGGGGCAGAGCTAAAATTAGTTCAAAGATCAGAAAGACTGCTTTCCACAAGTGATGTGATTGAGGTTATTAAAGAGAAATACTGCTCTTAAAATGTTTAGAAGTTTGATTCTTGCGCTGGCAACTTTGTGTGCTCTTCCATGGTTACTTATTGTTTCTAAGTTAAGGTCAAAGAAGAATAAAAAAGCATTGGTAATTCAGCTTGGAAAGATTGGAGATCTGGTTTGTACGACTCCTTTGTTCAAATCTCTTTCTGAAGGTGGGTACGAAGTATCGATCTTGTGTTTAAAAAGAGCCTCTTCTGTTTTGGATAACAATCCAAATATATCAACTCTAATATTTATTGATGATGATGCTTACAAGGGTTTAAGCGGACGATTCAGGTTGTTTAAAAAATTATATTCATCACGGTTCGCTCTTAGTATTACTGTATTGCCGGGATTCTTGACTGCACTTCTGGGATTATGGACAGCGGCTCCTGTCAGATTGCATACGCGTGGAGGCAAAATAAGATTAATGGGACTCTTCTTTCACCTTTTTCATTCAAAAAGAATTAAATACGAACGTGGAACAAGGACATTTGATCATTATATGAAGATAGCCGAGATGGTTGGTGCTCCGGAGGTTGAATATAAGCATGATGTGTATTTGACAGGATTAGAAAAAACAAAAGCATCAGGACTTTTGGAAAGTATCGGAGTTCATGGTCGTTTTGCAGTCCTTTCACTCACTGCAGGAAATCCACTTAAAGAGTGGCCATTGGAAAACTTCGTAGAACTTGCTCGTTACATTCATGATAAATATGAAATGAAAATTTTATTCTCTTCAGCTGACAAAGAAATCACTGCCAAGGCTCATGAGATGTTTGGCAGAGAGGGAAGCAGAGATATTGGAGGAATTAATTTAAGAGAATTATCCGCAATAATTGCAAAAGCTTCGTTGTTTGTTTCGGTTGATACAGGTCCACTTTATATTGCACATGCACTTGGGGTTGCTTTGGTTGATATTGTCGGATGCGTAGATCCAGGTGAACAGCCGCCTAAGGAAAGTGATAAGGTCAGGTTGGTGTTACCACCTGATGAGTGTAATCCATCATCTTTTGTTGCGGAGACTTTGAGGGTTTCTAATGAAGAGCAGAGGAGAGCTTTGGATGGAACGACGGTGGAGATGGTTGAGGATGCGGTTGACAATTATCACAGCCCCAAATACCTATATCCTCCCTCTTCAATTTCCTTTTTATCCAAAACCGACTTCAAATCATAAAAAACACCTCCTTCTTTAAGTGGTTTAAGCAATTCATCCAAAGACATTTCCAGATATTCACGATGTGGGACCAGTAATGCGATTGCATCATAAGAATTCTCTGCAGATTCACATCGTTCGTTGTATGGATCATCTGTATCCACTCTGCATCCCTTGGCTTTAAGCGCATCTACTACCTTCACGTTCTGACTATTTCGCATATCAGGAACATCTTCCTTAAATGTTGTTCCAAGAATCAATACAGAATTTTCGCTTGGACTTGATAACTCATTAACAATTTGACCGGCAACATAATCCGCCATTTCACTATTTGTATCACGAGCACTTTCAATAAGTCTCATCATAGTGTCTTTATCGCGAGCCAATTCGACCAAGTAATAAGGATCAACTCCAATACAATGTCCGCCAACTAGTCCGGGTTTAAACGGCAAGAAGTTCCATTTGCTACCGGCAGCATCCAATACATCCTTTGTGCTGATATCGAGTTTATTACAGAGCTTTGCAATTTCATTGATGTAAGCAATATTCAAATCCCTTTGCGCATTTTCGATTGCTTTGGACATCTCAGCAACTTTGATCGAGGACGCTCGGTAAACTCCGGCTTCGATGATTGATTCATATAGATCACAGAGAGAATCAGTAGTTTCTTCATCTTCTCCTGCTACAACTTTTGTAATTTTTGTAATGGTATGTTCTTTATCACCGGGATTCACACGTTCGGGGGAGTAACCAAGTTTAAAGTTTTTGCCACCTGATTCTTTTTCCAAAATTGGTCCGCAAATATCTTCTGTAACACCCGGGTAAACAGTTGATTCAAAAACCACGGTTGCTCCACTCTTCAAATTCTGACCGACTGTCGTTGTTCCTGCTTTAAGAATTGTCAGATCGGGTCTATTGCCTTCATCAACAGGAGTTGGGAGAGCAACTATTACAATATCTGCCTCTTTAATAACTTCAGGATTGGTACCGAATTCAATTTCAACTTCCTTAAGCTGGCTTTCTGCAAGCTCGCCGGTCCAGTCTTTGTTATTCTTAAGAGTTGATATACGTTCTTCATTTACATCATATCCGATCACTCG
>JAHISE010000073.1 GCA_018818235.1 Patescibacteria group bacterium | reverse complement strand
CTGAAAAGGACGGTCGATGGCGGTGGCGACGGCAAGGCCTCGGCGGTCATCGAGCAGAAGCTCGATACCGTCAACGCCAAGTTGGCGTCGCTGGAGACCGCCGTGACGACTCATGACACTTCAGTTAAGGGTGCTTTTGTTACCCTGAACAAAAAGGTCTTAGAGGTCAAACAGCTCCTAACGGAGCTTAAGGGCCTCAAGATCACTGATGCGGATCTGAAGCGGGACTTCGTTGACCCGTACGTTGATGCAATTGCGAAGGCAATTGCCAAAAACAAGATCCCAGATAGTCTTTCAAGCGACATAAAGGAGATGATAAAAAAGCTCAAGCTTCTCGAAGAGAGAAGCCGGAGCGAAGGAGTTGTTGCCGCTGCGGAAGTGCCTCAAGCACCTCCGGCGACGACAACGGGTTGTAACATTTACAACTCAATGCCGCATTGCAGCGGCAGGTAGACATTTCCCCGCGGTCCAGGCCCCCCTTCTCGCTGAGAAAGGGGGCCGCTTTTATATATGCAAAAATCTCTGATCTAACGGATATCAATCACTAATACTATTCAGAGGTATTTTTTGGGCTTTCTTCATCAATAATTTCATCCAATTTACGTAATATTGTTCTTGGGTTAGCTCTTAATTCTATTTTACTCGTTCTTGAATTTACCGGTACCAAAGGTTCGGTTAATTCCTGTCCAATAAGATTTTGTAATGATTTGTATCCTTCGTCTCCTCCTAGATTGGGATAGAATGTTATTTTTGAATCATAGAATTCTTTTTCTGTAGCCTCTTTTACATCATCGGTCATTTCCTCCGAAGTCAAATTCATTCCTGTTAATTTATCAAATACTTTTTCTAAATCAGCTTTATGCACACTTGATGCATCAATACTTTCAACTTGATCACGACGATCCAGAATTGTTGACATAAATTCTATATTATCTATGGATTGTGCATCCGCGACCTCTTGTTCTCTGTCTTGTTGCACTTCACTTCCCAGTGAAACACTTGAAACAGGTATTACATACTCGCTCTCTGGAGATAAGCTGCGCTCTCTGTCGAACTCGGCCTTTTGGCGTCTAATTTCTTGCATTTGTGCATATTCCTCCAACATTCTGGAACTCTCATCAACAGGAGTATCCGAAACCTGTGTTACTTCAGGCTTTTTATGCAATAAATTTGTAAACCAATTAGAAATACCTGACAATAATCCCGAAGTTTTATTGCTTTGATCAAAAACTCCATCTTCTGCAACTTCATCTTTTCCAGAAGCCAATGTAACTTCGTTTGTAGTATTATCATCATTAATTCTAATAGACTCTGGAGGTTCACCATAAAAGTCTTTTGGCATTCCTTCTGTTACACTTTCACCATCTTGTGATTCTGTTGTTTTCGGTTTTGTTTCTAGCGTTGTTTCTATAGTACTATCTGTTTTTTTTGTCTCTTTTGTTGGATCCGGTTTTGTCGTTTCAGCTTTAGTACCAATGGCTTCATCTAGTGCTGCTTTACTATGATCTAACCCAGATCCTTCTTCCCCTGTACTAGTTGTCGAATCCACTTTCGCCTTGTCAATTTTAGCATCAATCGCCTTTTCAAGTGCTGCTTTTTTTGTTTCCAATGCAGATTTATCGGAATTCTGTTTAGTGTCCGCAAAAGAATCTATCTCTGTAGCTCCAATGCTTTTCGACTGAATTGTAGCTTTCTTTTTAGGAACATCTACAACTGGTTTTCTTTCGGAACTTTCTTTTGGTCGGATAGTTTCCACAGATTTTAAATCATCTTCATTAATAGTTATATCAACCTCTTTTAATCCCTCTTGCGCAGTCTTTATACGTGCCACAACATCACTGTTATTGCCAAGATACTTCTCCCATTCTTCATTCAATTTCTTACCTCTTAACTGTTCTTCCAACTTTGTATTAACAAGCATTTGTTCCTTCTCTTCCTTGGAGACCGGTTTACTTGCAATATAATCTCTGTATCCCTGTTCGTAACCTTCGGGGATTTGGTCGACACGATTCCACTCTCCGGTCTTGGCATCCAAAGTAAAGTATCCTCCACGTTTTATGTTTTTCGGCCAATAACAAGCACATCTGTTGCATGCATCGGTTTCCACCATCTCGTAAGTAGGAGGTACATATTTATGCAGTTCTTCATTTAAATATGTGTAGATGTAAGGATCTCCATACTCACCATACGCATAATCAATTTCTCCATACTCTCCCAAGGTTATCCAATCGCTTCCATCCTTCGACTCTTTGGCACGAACCAGTTTTTCCAGTTGACGTATATGAAGCTCATATTCACGCAACAAAACATCGTCCGGCTGCTTAGTTAAAGCATTAACTGCAATATTATCCAACTTGTCCTCCAAAGCTTTTGATATTTCTGGAGTAATGCGAGGGTTCTTTTTAAGTTCGTTTAATCTATCGATCATTGAACCAAGTGCAGGATAGCCCTTCTTTAATGCTTCAAGCCCCTCTGGTTCAACTTTCTCAGGAGCCTTACTGGAAGTAGATTTATCTTCTTCATATTCAGGTGCTTTGCTTTCGTCAGTACCTTCATTACTACTAACCGGTTGTGCTTGTGTCTTTGGTTTATTTAATGCTGATAGCCTGCTATCAATAGCATCCATTGCACTTTTTCTAAGATTGGTAAGCCAGCTACTTGTTTGTCCAATTTTATCATTAAGACGATCTTTTGCTGCAGTCAATGGATCAACTTCAGTTCCATCTGCAACACTCTCATCCAAACCTTGTTCTTTCTCAATAACATTCTCCAAAGCATCCAATACATCTCCTCCCTCCGCCTCGTTTAGATAATAAATTTTCTTGTGTCCAATTTCGGTTTCCCCGTATGCACTAGATACTTTCGTATCTTCCAACAATGCCTTGATTGCATTATATGCCTTTATTCCTTCCAACCATATTTCCATAGAATAACCTGCACCCGTATCAACATTCCTTCTGTATTTTGATTGCATTCCGGATAGCGCCATTCTTAAGTCCACAGCTACATCACTTTCTCCAGGAAGTTGTTTGGCAGCTTTAAGCAAACTATTAATACGTTTGTTCATTTGTTTCTCTTTCTCAATTCCCTGTTTCTGCCATTCTTTTCTATTTCGTTCTCCCTCTAATTGCTCTGGAGATTTGGTATACGAAACCTGTTGAACAGGTGCCGAGCGAGAGTCGACAGAAGGAGATTCACTTGTAGCATTAGTTGAAGTGCTACTTGCAATACTAGAGCTGGCCGGCTTCATCCTCTGTGCCCTCACTGTCCCATCCGGATTTAATATTTCACTTCGCCCATCCGCAATCCTTGAACGTGCAACAGCCTCATCAGCTGACGAAGGCATACCCCTGCTTTTGGATCTTCCTGTAGCAGCTGCCTGCAAAGCATCCGTATATGCCTGCTGAGCCTCTAATCTACTGCTAACAGATTCCCTCCACCCGGGCACATAGCGCTTCAAGCTTGCTTCACGAACACGTCTGTAGCTACTTGCAAGTGTCCCTTCGGCATGATGACGCTTTAGAACAGAACCTGCTGCATCGTAAGCGACTTTATCAGCTGCCTTCTTAGCCTCTCGCCTTGCCTTGTTTTGATTGATTAGATCTCGAAATTCCTCCGGAGTCTTATTTCCGACCGCTGCTATCTCTGCGAATGTTTTTTGTTTTGGTTTTGGTTTCTCATATTTGTATCCTTTCCATTTTTCATAATCTTCCTTTAACTCTTTATATTTCTTATCTAAGGAATAATATTCCTCAAGGAGTTCCTGACAAAATAGGCTATTTATGATGTAAGTTTTATTTTTTGCGTATCCTCTTGTCTTTTTTCTTATTACATTCATTATGTCATGGGACTTCCGCCACTTCCGGCGATTTTCTGCTATCGCCTCTTCAATCTGTTTAATATCTGCCTCGTTACTAATCTCTCTAACCTGAGGCTCCGGTCGATCACGTTCATCTCGCACTTCTGCCCTTGGATTTGCCGCAGATCTGGTTCCGGATTCCAAAGAATCAGATGATGCTAATCCGGTATAAACAAAAGCAATATCACTGATGTTTTGTGGCACCATATTTGTTAAATGTTCTTCACTTACTCCTGGCAATTTATCTTTGTGTGTTTTATACAAATTTTTCATTTTTTGTAAATACTCATTTTTTTTATTATTAAAATCCTCTCCTCCACTGTGCAAAAATTCCTTAGCCATTTTTTCCAACTCACCTGATACTTCTTCTTTGCCTTCAAGTGACTTATACATTTTTTGAATCCATTCTAGTCTCTTTTTCCATTCTTCTGACGGCTTCTTGCTCGGTTCTGATTGAAGCCCTTCTACAGTCATAAACAGAATCCTCCTTTCTTTTACGAAAGAATTGAAAAACTGCCGGTGAAAATTATTGTGTTTCATTAGCTTTTGGAGATTGATTCTTCTATGTCCGACATTTCATCACTCTCTTCCCCCTGAACATATTGCTCTATATTTTTAAACGCCATTTTGTACACACCATTAAAATCGTCCTCCCATGCGGCGAAAGCTTCGTCCATTCGCTTCATACAATCTTCCATTGCAGCTTTATATCGCTCAAGACGCTTTTTGCGTTCTTTTTTACTTTCATCTTTATATAACTCATCAAGCGTAGGTATATTGAACGTTGTCAGCTCAGGCTCTATCTCCTCCATTATGAAGTTATATAGATCCTCCATCGTCATCTCAGGCTCTTGTTTTTGTTTTTGTTTAGCCATAATTTACTATTATTATAGCATTTTTTAGATAATTAAGCTATACCTTAAATATTTGGCTTAAAAACATCATTTTAAGGTAAATTGACATACTTGTACTTAGCAAAGTCGAAGTATTGGCAGTTAGCTACATGTTCATTATCGTGGATAGTATTGAACCTGTAGCCAAACTGCCAATAGCCAATAGCTAATATTCCCAATTATTCTTCGTCCTCATCCCCCTTCCCAAGCTCATTCTCTCTCTCCACTCCATCCTCTGTAAACCTCTGCCTATACACTTCTCCGGTTGGAATCAAACGACCGATTATGACATTTTCCTTAAGACCTTGCAGTGAATCCACTCTGCGTGTGGTTGCGGCTTCCACTAGTACTCTGATTGTTTCTTGGAAGGAGGCACCTGCAAGCCATGAATCCGTTGCCAGAGCGGCCCGTGTAATTCCAAGAAGGAGGTGTTCGTAGGTTGCTCCTTTTTGATTCGATCTGAGTTTGCCGTTCTCGAACATAACTTCTCCAACATCCACAGTTTCTCCGGGAAGGAATGACGTCGCACCTGCATCCAGAATACGAACCTTGGAAAACATCTTTCTAACAATAATTTCCAGATGTTTATCGTTAATCGTTTGACCCTGCGAAGAGTAAATATGCTGAACTTCTTTTATGATGTAACGCTGAACCGCATAAATACCCTGCTTATCAAGCAGATCCTGAAGGTTAAAGTGACCGATATTAATAGGCTGTCCCACCTCGACTTCGTCACCTGTTTTTACAAGTAAAGATTCACGGGATCCGAATTCATAAAGACGTTCCTGAATTTCATCGTGCCTTATTTGCACCATGCTGTTCTCGGTATCAACCACTTTCCCAGCCACAGTTGCTTTCACCGTTGATTTGTCCATTGTTGATTTTGCAAGAACCGTTCGTTCCTTGACTTTTTGTCCACTCTTAACCTTCACCTCGAACCCTGCGGGAACTCTGTAACTGTCAATCCCCTTCTCCATAGCAACAACATGAACCTGCGAACGGCCACCCGGATGAGAAACTTTTACACGCCCGGCAATATCACTAAGGATAGCCGGGGTTTTTGGTGTACGAGCTTCGAAGAGTTCCTCCACACGGGTAAGTCCCTGCGTAATATCCGCACCTTCGGCAACACCTCCCATGTGGAACGTTCTCATGGTCAACTGCGTACCGGGCTCTCCGATTGATTGAGCAGCAATTATCCCGACGGGGGTTCCGCTCTTTACTGTTGTATTGTCACCAAGATCCCGACCGTAGCATCTTCTGCAAATTCCTTTTCGTGTTCTGCAGGTCATAACACTTCGTACGGGAACCTCTTCCATCTTCAGCTGATTAATGCGCTCAAGTAACTCATCATCAATCTCATCATTGCATTTTGCGATCTTTTCTCCATTGAATTCAAGATCTTTCGCGAGCGTTCTACCGTAAATTCTGCTTTCAAATTTTTCTCCGATTTCATCGGATTCTTTTCTGGTGACAACATGGACATCTACCGTACCGCAATCCTCTTCGCGAATCAGAATATCCTGAACCGCATCCACAAGACGACGTGTAAGGTAACCCGCTTCGGCTGTTTTAAGCGCAGTATCGGATTTACCTTTTCGTCCTCCATGAGTGGCAATAAAGTATTCCAATACCGAGAATCCTTCTTTTAGGTTCGCCTGAATAGGAAGCTCGATTGTACGTCCTGACGGATTGGCAACAAGCCCCTTCATACCGGCAAGCTGCGTAACCTGCCCCCAGTTACCACGTGCTCCAGAGTCGATAACATATGTGATGTCGTTCTCCTCATATTTACGGAAGTTGGCGATCATCTTAATAGAGATTTCATTTTTGGTTTGTGACCATGTGTTAATCGCATGACTGTATCTTTCATCTGCAGTAATCAGTCCTTTCCAGTAATAATTGTTGATTAGTCTGATTTTCTCGTTTGCATCTTCCCTCAGTTGCTCGCTTTCAGCCGGAATCAAAACGTCATCGGCAGAAATGGAAACTCCGGAAAGTGTTGCATATTCAAATCCGATATCTTTGATTCGATCCGCAAATGCCACTGTTTCTTCGCAACCAACACAGTCAAGCGCCCTTCTAATCAGTTTGGAAAGAGAGCCTTTCTTCTGTGTCTCGTTTCTAAAACCGAGTTCATCCGGAACAATTTCGTTAAACAAAAGTCTGCCGACAGAAGTGTCGTGTATTTCGCTATTTCCTTCCTTGTCCGTAAGACGAACTTTGATCTTTGCCTGCAAATCAACATCACCCTGACTGTGAGCCAAAAAAGAT
>JAHISE010000072.1 GCA_018818235.1 Patescibacteria group bacterium | reverse complement strand
TAATTGCTGCTGCAATGAGTGTGCCTCCTGCACCAAAGCAGACGGCTATCATCATTAACAGAATTTGAACTTTTTCAGTCATAGTGATAAATGTAAAAAAATAAAATATTAACAAATAGCTCTTGAGCTATCAGGTCTTGTGTTCCTCCTGTCTTTCTCTTCCACCACTTCAACATCAAGCTCAAATGTACGTTCTTTTTGATCTTCAATAAAAGCCTTCCATTCGTTTATAAGGAACTCAGCATTTTCCAGTGTTAAAAAATTATCAGGAGCTGATTCTATCCAATCGTGCTGAATATATAATCCGTCTTTATCGTATTCGGAATAGACTGCATTGCTGGAGCAACCGTATCCTGTGAATTTGCCGGATTTTGCGTTTTTTAGCCTTTGGAGTTCATATTCGCAGTCTTTGGTATCGATAGTAGAGTTTTCAAGATAATCAAACGTGGAAGCATAAATTTCATTACGGGTTGCATAACCAGCGCTAGTACCATATTTGCCTATGTGGAAGTTAAATATCATTACTGAAGTTTTGGGTAAGCAGAAGTTACTTTTCCATTGTCATCAACATATCCCCATATTTCCATATTATCGCGGCAACAATACTTTTCTTTCTTTGCAAGGCAAAACCTATAGAAAAGAGTATGCACATGTCTATGATAGCGGTTTGTCTTACGGGTATTACGAATATGCTGATAATTGCGAATAGATAAGCTATGTTTGCAGCATTTTTTATGAGCTTCTCGGCCTCCTGCAGTGTTTCTACAGGTCTGCTCAGGGTTATCAGCCTTTTTTTGTCGGATGCCATTGGGAGGTTTTCTTAATAAATAAAAAAATTAGCAGATATTTCTGTTCTGCAGAGGCCTTGTGTCTCTCTTATTTTTTTCTTCGACAATCTGAACATCCAGTTCGAAACTGCGCTCTTTTTGATCCTCAAGATACGTCTTCCATTCATTAAGAAGAAATTCGGCATTTTCCAGTGTTAAAAAATTATCCGGAGCAGTTTCTATCCAATCGTGCTGAATATATAACCCGTCTTTGTCGTATTCCGAATAGACTGCGTTGCTGGAACATCCGTATCCTACAAATTTGCCCGCTTTTGCATTTTCCAGTCTTTCTAGTTCGCGTTCGCAGTCATCAATATGTCTCGCACTATCCTCTAAATAATCGCTAATGCACGAATATTCCCTTGGTTGCAGTACATCGCAACATATATCGGTCGTAGACCCCTTTAGTTTATGAAAATGAAAATTCATGGTTGAATTAATGGGAAAGCAGATGTGATTTTACCATTATTATCAACATAACCCTGAATTTTAATATTTCCAATCGTAGATTCCCATTTATCTGGTTTAAGCCACTCAATATTAGGACTCCTAAAGGCCTCATCAATTGCTTCAATTACCTGCCGTTCCGACCATGAAGATGGGAAGAAGGTATGTGGTACGCCTTTCTTAACAATTTCTCCTGTTTTAGGATCCAGCATTGTCAACTTGACTTTAATAACTCCATTGGAATCAATTCCTTCCAGGGCTTCAATGGCTATATCCTCTCGTTTTAATATCGAATGTACATGGCCACCGGATGGCCTGCCAATGCTATTAATATCTGCATCAAGAATATGAGCTACATTTATGTGAGTGTATTCTTTTTGCAGTTCTTCTATAGCTTTAGCAGTTTTAGAAGACATTCTGCCGGACACTTTGGCTGCCAGATTATCTATTTTCCCCGAAACAGTACTTATCCTCCCAGCAAATTGTACCGCCAGCTTCGTGCCAGCGACGTTATCAACCTGCGACAGTGCGCCTTTTATTAATGCCGGAGCCCTTCTTATAATCGGTACTCCGACTATCGACAATGCCGCATCAAACGCAAGCATCTCCGGAGTTTCCGGCATCATGAACTTTGCCCCGTTCACCAATGATTTCATTGTCGCAGTTGATGTTATTTCAGCAGTCAGAGCTATTCTGTCTACTGCTGACAGATTATTATTTGTAAGCAGTTCCTGGCTCATAGTGTCTAATCTGTACTGGTATTCCGACACAACATCGTCAAAACCTTTTTGAATTAGGTTCAGCAGATCTGCAACATCATCATATATTTCTACATACAGACTCTGTTCTTCTTCACTAATCTCCGGTGCGCTTCCAAACAAAACCGAATAATCTACCGAGTCCGTCCAGTCAATTGACTGCGGCACAGGTTGTTCATCGTCTTGTGTTTGCTCCAGTGCTGCCCGGAAGTTATACAGGATGCTTTCGCCGTATTGATCAAGAGCTACTTCCAGATCAGCACCAAACTGTAATCTTTTTTCAACCTCTATATCAGCAACTGCGGTGTCTATTATCCTGTTAAGACTTGCCACAACCTCCTCCGCCCATTCTATATCCGGCTTATTCGGATCCTCTTCCGGTGTATCTTCCGGCACCTCATCTTCCGGAGCTCCTTCGTCTTCTGCCATCGCAGTAAGTATGGCTGTCATCTGCTCTTGTCTCCTTTCACGTTGCAGATTCGGTTTACCCTCAACATTATCAACATAATTTCTTACCCTGACATCCGAATACTTCTTAACTGCCTCCTGCCACAACCTCTGAGCCCTCTGCCAACTTCTTGATTTGGGTTGTTCATTACTTTCCCCGGTAACACCGCCACCTGCGCTTGCAATCGGCTCCCCGACACTTACAACAACACTCCTGCCTCCTCCGTCTCCTCCGTCTCTGCGCACCACAACTCCGTCCGCTCTAACAATGTAGGTATTCTGCCAGAACTGATTTAATGATCTGTATTCCTGTTTTGTCATTTCCCTTTTCTTCATACCCTGCAAGTTATAGAAGATGTCCACATTATCCTGATAAATCCTCAAGCCTTCACTAAGTGCCTCTCCCAAATTAGGAAGAGATATGCCCGTTTCGATCTTAAGTTCAAGTATCTTTTGTGTAGAATTCCATATATCGATAGATTGTTTTACTATCTCCAGTGCCGCATTCTGATCTCCTCCACGTTGTGCAACGAAATATACATTTACCGCACTATTAAGAATATTACCGGTCACACCCGCATAACAACCAAGATTCTCTCTCATTGCTCCCATTGTATCCGATCTCATTATTCTCTGTTGATAAGTGGTGGGATTCCTCCATTCAGGGTACCTTTTCATTAAAGCCTCGAAAAGCTCTTCCTCAGAAACTCTGAAAGAAGACGCGTTATACAGTTCCATTTCCTGGAATTCTCTTAATACCGGTATGCCATCTACATTGGTAGATTTAAGCCCTGTCTGACTCGCGAAGACTTCCAGCAAACCTCTTGCGTTATCAACTTGCTCGGATAGT
>JAHISE010000071.1 GCA_018818235.1 Patescibacteria group bacterium | reverse complement strand
TATATACTGCTTTTAGTTAATAATTCCGAAAAATTCACTGTGCTTTTGTTATGCAATCTCGTACTCCATAGCCATTAGAAATAGATTTGTTAATAATTAATGAATCCTCAAGAATCGGAATTATTTAGGCGAAGGAGTATAAAACATTAATTATAGATCTTATTTCTTTCTGATGCGGAATGGTTACGCGATAGAAAACCAACAAGCCTCGCTTCCTTCTAGTAAGCAATCCTTCCCTTTCCAGTATTCTTAAATGTTTTGAAGTTGCTTGCTGCTTCATATCAATAGCTTCTGCAATATCGTAAACGGATGATGAACCTTGCTTTTTAAGATACTTAATAATGGCAAGCCTTTTGCAGTTAGCTAATGCCTTAATTGTTCTTTCTAGATCTAAAATTATAGTCATAAAAGTACTATATATGACTGTTTTTGACTATACAACTATTAGCGCTAATAGTTTTTCAACAGGCACAAATATAAATATCAACTGTTAATTGTCGAATGTTGATGGTTACCCCGCAAACTCCATCAAACACCTATCAATAACCGCCTTCAACTCTTCCGGACTCTCGACCGATGCTCGTAATACTCCTGTCTTAAGATCTTTATCCATATCCGCAACCAAGCTTACTATTCTGGTAAGCGATTCTTTTTTAAGTTTGCGGGCACACGGAATCAACGCTCTTGCAGTCGGAAAAGGAACACCGGCATCTCTGCATACTGCAGCCGGATGAGTTGTGCCATTCTGTACAACACTCCAGATTAGAACCAACTGAGATACTGTCCACATCAAACTTGTCCACAAACCATAAACATTATCACTCCTTCTGATGAGACTTTCGACATACTTAATCCCCTCTTCCACTTTACCCTCACCAAGCAGATCCATTAAACGCCAGACCTCATACTCACCTGCAGTAACCGCCAAATCCAGAACATGACTTTTGTTTATAGTATCCCCATTCGCATATAAACAAATCTTTTTAATTTCCTGCAAAAGCATCCCCTGATCTTCACCGGATATCTCCAACAATAATTCCCGTGCCTCGGGTGTTATAGTGCCCCCTTCTTTTCTTAGTTCATCATCAATCCATTGCATCAACCGCGAACGCGTAAGAATAGGAAATTGCTTGTGTTCTGCAATTTTGTCAATTTCCTTCATTGAAGCAGGAAATTTATATTTCTTTGATGGATCTATCTGAACTACAAACAACAGTATCGTCTGAGAGTGAATCTGCTCAGAAAGCTTTTTGGCTTCATCTTTAGAGCATTTAATAATTCCTTCTACAATTACCAATCTATTACCCGAAATAAATGGTGCAATCGAGATTTCATCTAATAATTCCCTCATAACAAGGTTCTTTGAGTCCATAACCATAAGATTCTCTTCACCGTGTTTCTCTGCAAAATTTTGCTTCCATCGCCTTTTCTCCTCCAATAAAGCAAAGTGATTTTGGCCAGAGAAGAGGAATATTTGAGGATGCGTCATCAGGAACTCATTCTAACCCTTATTACTCAATTATTCTATTTGATAGCAATTGGCTAATTGGCATATTGGCAAATTGGCTAATACTCTCCAATTAAAGCAATATAAAGTGCTAATTGCTAATAATGCTAATTACCAACAAACTGAACACTTTGACAAGTGCATCGAGATACTCAAATACACACTTTTCGGCTATAATAAATAGAAATGTATACAAAATTCTTATCCATATTCTCCAGAAGGAACTCACGCGTGTTGGGCCTTGGCACAGCATGTGTTCTAAGTTCCTTTTTCATCGGCATTCAATCTGTCGGAGAAGTGCAACCCGTTACATTAATAGAAGCGGGAAACATTGAACTGACAGGTGATGTGGATGGAGACGGCAATGTCGATATTCAAGATGCATTGCGCATTTTGGAAATTGCACAGGGGTACAGAGATGCCACCCCACAAGAGCTTAGAGCCGATCCCAATGGGAACGGTATGCTCACCATAGATGATGCAGTACGCATTCTAAGCGAACTGCCAAATCTATAATCCTTGCTCCTCCATGATAAAAAGCCACATCAGTATCTGGCATAAAACACAAAAACATATTGTTGCTCTGGCAGCATGCGGTGCTTTTCTGATAGCAAGCGGAACCGTTTATGCACAGTCTGCAAACGATATTACATTGGTTCTTCAGCCTCATTGCGTTCAGGAAGAAATCAACAGAGATACAATTCTTGGACCAACTCCGGATATTGATCCGTTGATTGAGTTAGGCGATGGACATTGTTACGATTTTGAAGTCGAAAACCCTCAAAGCCTCAAAACTCCTCCTCTCAAAGAAGGAGACATATTGGATATTGATATCGTAATAAAGAATCCTCAAAAAACAGGAATAAAACGCGCAAGAGTCTGGCTTAACTACGATACAACAATATTGATGGGAGATAATCTGGAAGTTAATGATAATGGCTTTCCCGATGTGACTCCGGGAGAAGAAGATTTTGATGAAACAGACGGCTTTGTAATGATTGATGCAACTGCGGACACCGAAGATTTACCGGACAACGAGCGTGTAATAGTTGCACGCGTAGAATTTGAAGTTCTAAAAACTCCTGCCGCAGGAACAATTATCAGTTTTTATGATGTGCAACCCGAAGGACATACATTTGTATTAAAAGATAATGGAGGAGATTCGGACGGGGTTTCCGCATTGTCTTCCGATCCCGGAAGCCTGAAAATAAACTTTGCTCAGGGAAATGAAGAATGTCTAGATGATGATGATTGTCTGGCAGGAACTTGCGTAAGCGGTTCATGCACTGCTTCAAGCGGTTTGAATGACGGAGAGTCATGTCAAATTGACAGCCAATGTGAAAGTGGAAATTGTGATAGTGGGAGATGTACATCAGACGAAGATGATTCGCTCCTATCTGATGGAAGCACATGTACAGATGACAATGAATGTGAAAGTAATAACTGTCTGGAAGGAACGTGTAGCTCAATTACCGAGCCTCCATCCACAGTAACTCCTTTGAAAGATAATGGCGAACAATGCTCGGGAAACTCTGAATGCATAAGTGACAATTGTGTTGATGGAATTTGCACTCCTAATAAAAACTTAACAAATGGAAATGCATGCATTTCTGACGACGATTGTGAATCTAAATCATGTGTAGTCGGTATTTGTATTCCCAGACAGGAAAGCGATCCACAAGACCAAACTGCTTTTTCCATCCTACAAGTACAAAACCTTCGTGTTACAACCAAAGAGAATCAAGTATTTTTGGGATGGGATCCTCTGCAATCCTCACAATTAAAGGCTTACAACATTTATTACGGAACCACACAGGGGCAATACATTCAACGCAAAACTGTGGAAGGGACAATGCAAAATCTTATGATTCGAAACATGCCGGAAGGAACCACTTACTATTTCGCAATCAGAGCGATAAGTTTGATGGACGAAGAAAGTGCATACAGCAACGAAGTATATGTAACTGTTGGTAACCCGGCGAGTTCTTCATCTCCATTGACTGCAGACATGGGAGACGGTTTTCCTGATAGTACAAATCCAATTCAGGAAGGAGTGTATGTTCCAGGTGCAACCGGAATACCTTCACCACTTGCTTTTCTCATATTCGCTTCTGCAATAATCGGCACTGTGTTTGCTTCTCGCAGACAATTCGCAGCAACATCGTCCAACCCTAAATAATGAATGCAATACATCCAAACTGGCGCGAAACTGATAATGATGAACAACCTGTTCCAATAAGGTCAGCAAATACTGATACCGAAAATAAAGATGAAACAATAGAAATGAATATGAGAGTGTCCAGAAGCCCAGCTGCAGTATTTGGAATACTTCTAGTTGCTTCTTTGGGACTGACTACTGTCAACAACTTTTCAGGTTTAAAGGGACAAATTGCCGGAGGCTCACCATTAATACACATTACAAGTTCAGGAATTAGCCCTGCAAATATCACAGTCGCACTCGGAGACACAATACACTGGATAAATGAACAGGATATCCCTCACATTTTAAGATCTGAAGACTTATGTAATACAGAAGGCGAATGTTTATTCACTCACACAATCTTTCCCGGAGAACAAGGTGAATATACCATCCCAATGGGATTATCTCCGGGAACATATGCTTATTCCTCCGTAACAGAGAATTCAATATCTGGAGAAATCGTTGTTTCAACGCAAGTTGCGGTTAACCCTGATAATTTGCCCGTTCAGGTAGATTCACCTCCGGTACAACCTCCACCGGATATCGATCCCAATCCTTTGTCTTTCTATCCTCCGAATTCGGATCCTCCAATTGGAAATCCCACACCCTCACTCCCCCCACCGCCTCCTGCTCCCGCACAGAATATCCCAACCAATCCAAATACAAATTCAAATCTGACTGCAAATGTGCAATCAAACACACAAACGCTTGAAGTTATAAAACACAAACCATTCGGACAACCCGAAACAGGAGCAATGACTCTTTGGATCGTACTTAGCTTAAGTATTGTTACTTTGATCTGGTGCACAAGGCACTCTTTTTATTGGAAAGCATAGGAGAGATAGTCCTCAGGGAAACGATGATTAGTTATTTCGTTGCTAGGTTGCTACGTTGCTACGTTTGCATACAGAAACATTTGATACTGTCCAACGTAGCAACGTAGCAACTTAGCAACTTATCAACCTAGCAACGTATTTTATTAATTTTTTCTTTTCCGTCTGGAAAACGCCCATCCTCCCGCAGCTCCGATTGCGATAACGGCAACCGCCGCCGGTCCCGTATCCCCTATCGGTTGTTGTCTGGTTGCCATGAGTTGTTGTAGTGCAAGGAGTTGAGCTGACGTAAGGTTGTATGGAAGAGATTGAAGATTTGCCATACCGGGGAATTGAGCATTCATATATGGATTTAATCCTGCCTGACCTGCAAAATCCAGATTCATATATGGATTTAAGTTCGCCAAACCGAAGAATTGAGCTGACAAAACGTTTGTTTCATCAAAAGCAATATCAAGCCCCGAAGAAAACCTCTCTGATTTACAGTTCACAGAACATCCGTCACCGGCATATCTGTTTTTATCATCGCATGTTTCCCCAAGGGCTCTCTGTATTATCCCATCACCACAAAAACCAAACTCAAGGTAACAATTGGCATTGCACCCGTCCTCGCTTTCATTATTCCCATCATCACACTCTTCTCGAGCCAAAGGCGAAGATGCATCTATCTTTCCATCCCCACACATTAGCGAAGAAGCAACCACCGTTCCTTCAAATTCACAAATATCACTGCATCCGTCTCCCGATATCACATTCCTATCATCACATTCTTCATTTCTATCAAGCTTCCCATCCCCGCAAACGGCACTAACTTTGATTCTTGTTTCTTCGATCTCTCTTCTGTTACAGATCTTCAATGAACTTTCCAATGGTTTTGACGTATCTATATCATCTTTTACCTTTACGCTCACTTTGTAAGATCTTTTTTCTCCTTTGTCCAAGGAAAGCTCTGACCATTTAACATTTCTTCCATCAGATATTCCTCCTTGTGTTGTTGCTATGAATGAAGTTCTTGAATCCATTGCGAATGTAATTTTCCTGTTATTCAATGACTCTGCTCCTTCATTCTTTATTGTGAATGAATACTGAAGATTGTCTCCTGCTTTAATGGGATCCGGTTCATCTGTAAATATTATTGATACTTTGCAGGATTCCTCGCTCTTTTCTTCCTCTATATCTGTAACCAAAATCAAATGCTCCTCCTCTTCGCCATAAGATTCACAAGTGCAATCAGGTGTACAGAGCATCCTTCCTCTGCATAGTATTCCTATCTCACATTCTTCTCCAAGATCAATTATTCCATTGCCACATACTTCCTCTTCCTCTTCCTCTTCCTCGCCCATAACCAAACAAGTGCAATTTGCTAAGCACATACCACCTAATAAACAATCGGAATCAAATTCACAATCTTCACCTATCTCTAGTATCTCATTGCCACAAATCTCCTCCTCCTCTTCTACAAGAGTAAGGCAACTACATTGAGATGTGCATATTTCCCTAGACGAACAATGATAATCAAATTCACATCGCTCTCCCGATTCCAGTATTCCATTACCACAAATCCCCTCTTCCTCTTTTTCATAACAATACGGGGTCGGCTCATTTATGCATATAAAATCCAAACCATCCGGCTCACATATATCTTCTGTACATATGTCGTCATCAAAACAGTCATCATCAACTGCACATTGACCGCAAATGAGCTCCACCCTTACTCTTGATAATTTGTTTGCGGACCCATCGTTGAGTTTCATTTTCAACAAGTATTCTCCTACCATGAATTCATCAGATAATGCCTTAAAACCAACATTACATTCATTAACCTGCTTTGAATAAAAAGGAATATTATCTAATGACAATTCAATTGACTCTTCAACAAACCCCGTAACCTTTAGAATGAAACGAACAATCTTTGAGGGCTTGAAGTTTGAATTGTAAGAAGCAGTAAAAGGAATTTCTATTTCTCCATTTGCGTTTATCTTATATTCATAGGAATTGCATTGTTCGAATAATTCAATTGCGGTTTTGAATTCTTCTTCGCATTGTTGCGAAGATGGTGTATCTAAGTTATCACATAGGTCGAATACAACCCCGAATCCTGAAGAAATGTATTCAGCAGGGCATAAGAAGTGAAGATCGTAACACGCTTCTTCCGTACCTAGAATACATTTTTCCTCCTCCTCTTCCTCCTCCTCCTCTTCTTCTTCCTCCTCCTCTTCTTCCTCCTCTTCCTCCTCTTCCTCCTCTTCCTCTTCCTCCTCTTCCTCTTCCTCCTCCTCTTCCTCCTCTTCTTCCTCCTCTTCTTCTTCCTCCTCCTCTTCCTCCTCTTCCTCTTCCTCCTCTTCCTCTTCACCACAATCAATTGCCGTATTAACACATGATCCACCACTGCATGAGTCAGATGTACATTCATCACCATCATCACAATTTATTGGTGTATTAATACAGGAGCCTCCACTGCATGAGTCAGATGTACATGCATTGCCGTCATCACAATTCTTTTGAGTATTAACACATGACCCATTTGAGCATGAATCTGTAGTACATGAATTCCCATCATTGCAATTTATTGGTGTATTTACACAGGAACCTTCACTGCATGAGTCTGTTGTACATGCATTGCCGTCATTGCAATTCATTCCTTCGCAGGGATCGTCATCGTCCCCACTAGTAAAACCACATTCACATCCTTCATCCCATTCTTCACATATACACCCACCCTCACGATCTAAGCCCCGATAACATATACCTTGATATGTACAACCTCTATCTTGCGTTTGAGTATAATCCCAATTACCACAGTCAATTGCCAAATTACCATCATTATCCTTTCCATCTGAACATTGTGTAAGCTTACAGTCAGAGGTGCAATGATTATCTCTAAGTTTTAGCTTATCCTCATCTGACATATTATCTAAAGGATGTGCGCCACCTAAGATTGGATCATAAGAGCCAATAACAGCTGACAAGTCAGCGGACAGATTTCCATATCCATAATCACACTCCTCATCAATATATTCAATGGGATCCAATACATCATACTCCGATGGGGGTTCATCCGTCTCCCAAGGACCTGTAGGGTTACTGTAATCCGGAGTCGTATAGCAATCTCCACAGATAGGAACGACTGTGAGTATTTTTTCTGCGAGTATGTTTTCGGGGTTGTAATCACCGCAATTTCCATCTCTTAAGGCCACTACTCTGTATTTTCTTCCGACTCCTAAAAACTTATATGACCACGCGTCTACCCATTCAAATATATCACCTGTTTCTCTAAAACTTCTTCTTGGTATACACCAATTATAGGATGTTATCCCTATCGTACTCTTATCAAAGTTATATAATCCTATAGCATTAACATTAAGATCATTTGTAACGGTACCCTTTACGTATGGTCCATGCCATCTCGAAGCACAATCACCATTCGCACTCACTTCCCCATCTGTAATTTGGTCTGCATAAAAATCTCCGACTGTAATAGTAATAGTACCTGCACTTTGTCCAATTAATGGTATTGGGACATCCAATACCTGATTTGATACAACAAATAGAGAAGTAAGACCAACCATAAATGTGAAAACTGCAACAAAGGAGAACATTCCTGTTGCAGCTACTGCTCCCCTACGAAATCGTAATTTAAATGAGGGCATATTTAGAATTCATTGTATCAAATAGCTTTGTAGGTTCAGATTGCAGATTGTGGGTTCTGTTGTGGGATGTGATGGTGAGGATAGTCCTCAGGAAAACGTTTGCTCGTTGCGCGTTTACTCGTTGCTAGTTCTTATCAAGTACTGAATTCCCGCAAAATTTAGATGTATACTCCTTCGCTTTTAAAATTCCGAATTGCTTGAATTGGGCATTGGCTTATGTAAGGGATGAATTGGGTAAAAGCTTCGTGGCATTATAGTAATTTTATTTTGAAATGAGTATAAACAGACAACTTGGAGAACATGAGTAATTCAAAGTTTGTTCTCTCCGGTTACGGAGTTCCCCCATTACACCTGAAGATCAATGACCTGGAGGGATGATGAAGAAACAATGCAATACTCCTGTTTACTGAATAACAATAAACACATACAATCCCTCCCCTATGCCAACCTATATCGGACTAACCGGCTACATGGCCACAGGAAAAGGAGAGGTAGTAAAAATTCTTGAAAAACAAGGATACAAATACATATCTCTTTCTGACATTGTCAGAACAGAAGCAACTCAACGAGGACTGGAACACTCCAGAGAGAATCTTCAGAATATTGGAAATGAACTGAGAGCAAGGGAAGGATCCAGTGTGCTTGCAAAAAAGGTACGTGAAACAATTGCTAATACTTCTGATCAAAAATGGGTAATTGATGGAGTCAGAAATCCCGGAGAAGTGGCGGAACTTAGGCAACTTGTTGATTTCAAGATGATCGGAGTAAGTGCGGACCGCAAAATAATTATCAGGAGAATAATGGACAGAAATCGCGGAGGTGAAGTTCTAAAACGTGAGAACATCATAGAACGGCTGGACAAAGAGATGGGAATAGGTGAACCGCCGGACGGTCAACAAGTTAAAAAATGTATCGAGAATGCAGACTGCTTTATATTAAATGAAGGGACACTGGAGGAACTTGAAAGAAAACTCAATCACTTTATCCGCCTAGAAGCAGGAGAAGAACGTCCAACATTTGATGAAATATTTATGGAGATTGCATACACATGGGGTAAGCGCTCAACATGCCTCCGCCGAAGTGTCGGAGCTGTTATCGCAAAGAACAAGCAACAACTAACAGCCGGCTACAACGGCGCACCTCGCGGAGTCCCACACTGTGCTCAACTTGGAGGCTGCCTTCGCGAAAAACTCGGAATTCCTTCCGGACAACGTCACGAGATCTGCAGAGGAACGCATGCAGAACAGAATGCAATTACTCAGGCTGCTAAGTTTGGAATTAATATCGAAGGTTCAACCTTGTACTGCAACTGTTTCCCATGCGTGATCTGTACAAAGATGATATTGAATGCAGGAATAGATACTGTTGTTTATGATTCAGATTACAATGATCCCCTATCCAAAGAAATTCTGGGACAACAGAGTGCTTTGAAGTTGAGGAGGTATGAGGGGAGGAGACCTAAATAATAATGAATAATTGTAATACACGGTTAATAGTTGTATACTCTTACTTAAGTGGGTCGGTACCGAAGTGGTCAAACGGGTCTGGCTGTAAACCAGATGTCTCCGACTTCGGGGGTTCGAATCCCTCCCGGCCCACCATCCACGAAATCCACGCGATTTCGCCAGTACATGCCATCCTATTTCGGCTTCCCACTGCACAGTGTTCCCTTTCAAAACAAAGTTCGTTCCGATCGTTTTTAAGAATGTTGGAAATTCCCCGTGATCTGAAGTCGAGAGTAGTTTTTTGGCTTCCTTACTGCGTATAACCATATCCCGCATGGGTTCGAGCCAATTTGAGTTATGGTGTTCCACATCCTTGATCTCCTGATCAATTTCAACCTTGCGGGAAACTAGCTTGTTCTTCTTCGCGAGATATTCCTCAGTGCTAATCGCGCTTTCCAATCGCATGTCGAGGAGATCATCAAGCTGTTTGTCGATTTGTTTTCTCTCATCTTCAAGTTGCTGAACTGATCCCTGATGGTCTGATTTCTCAGATATTTCTTCTTTGTCGATTTCTTGAAGCATGTTTTCTGCCCAGTCATCAGGCATAGAGACTTGTTCAACAATCTTGCGTACCTGCCCAAGCAAGCCCTCCTCACGCAAGTATTTGCGCTGATCACAGGGTCCACGCTTGTGTGTACATTTGTAGTAGTGATGGCCTTTCTGAATTTCAGCGGAAATAGCACATCCACAGCAAAAACAGTGCAGGAAACCTGTAAACGGAAATTCATGTTTTCTTCTCCTTTTCGGTTTGTTCTTGCGTTGCATCGTTTCCTGCACTTTGTCGAACAATTTCTTACTCACAATTGGCTCGAATGCTCCGTGGAACAGCTCGCCGTTCATGCTTATTACCCCATAGTAAACGTGGTGTTGCAGCATTTTCTGGACATTGGATATAGGCAATACCTTGCCTTTGCGTGTATAAAGTCCGATGCGAGTAAGTTCGTTTCTGAGCGAGAGAAACGTATGTTCACCCGTGGCATAGAGTTCAAATGCTTTGCGAATGAGTGAGGCTTTTTCAGGATCAGGCTCGATGTTTCGCTTCTCTCTGTTATTTATGTATCCAAGAGGAGCAGGCCATGTCCACTCGCCACGGCGTACTTTCTCGCGCATTCCACGCTTCACATTCTCTGAAAGATTATCCACGTAATATTTTGATTGGCCAAAGGCAATGTTCAGCATGAATTTTCCCTGTGGTGTCGGCTCAAACCAAAACGTAGGGAATTTGAGTGATTTGAGTTTGCCCGTGTCCAACAGGTGAATGATCTTTCCTCCGTCCACAGAATTTCTTGCGAGCCTGTCGGGGTGCCATGCGAGTATTCCTTCGGCTCCTCCACTCTCTATAATTTCCAACATTCTTGCGAATTGTGTTCGCCCGGGTTCTTTTGCGGTTTTGGCCTCGCTCAGCGAGGCGACGATTTCCAACTGTTCTTTTGCGGCATAATCGCTCAACTCACGAAGCTGAGCTTCAATGGATAAAATTTGTCTGTCATCCTGTTCCGTAGATTTGCGGACGTATGCAATAACTCTCATGCAGACAGGGTATCAGAAAAGCCCGTCGCCGGCGTACGAAAGGGAACACTGTGCAGTGGGAAGCCGAAATAGGATGGCATGTACTGGCGAAATCGCGTGGATTTCGTGGATGGTGGGGCGCCTTCGCGAAAATACGAACCGATTTTAAAACCAACCGGCGCGGCGGCTGAAAAATTTGCACCCGCAGCCGCCGCACATTCCTTACCGTTGTAGCAAAACCGCAAAAGAACCCGTAAAAACGATCGGAACAAACTTTGTTTTCGCAGCCGACGGGCTTTTCTGAAAGACGTAATAACAATAACTACCATCATTCATACCTCTATTACTAACTGTGTAATCAAAGGCACGGTTTACTTATGTTTAACGTATGGCAGAAGTTCTAGAAATTTTTTCTTAAGTTTAGTATTTATCTCAGTCGCTCGTGCATCTGTCACCATATCAATACCTGCTGGTAGTTCCGCATCTAAACTGGTCATTTTTGTTCCATAGTGTGTAAAAACAATATGTCTCAGGAAGGTATAAAGTTGAACAAGTCTCATCAGTTGTTCAATAACTCCAACATCACTGGGATAAGCGAAATTTCCCAAGGTAAATTCATTGGCAATACCTAACTGTCTATAGGGAATGTACTTTTTATTCGTGTGAGAGGCATCAGAAAAATGATTGTAAAGTTCTTGCTTGAATGCAACATCCCCTCCCCGTGGGTGAGTTTTGAAAAATTGGCGAATGTCACATTGCTTAATGTGTTGACCATTCTTTCCGCTTTTGCCTCGCCACGCGGTTTCCTTGTCTGGGTTCAGGATGAAATAAATCATCATTTCCATTAATTCATACCCTCGGCGCATCATCGGAAAGGCTGTACCAATGTATCCCTCATAAATTAAATTTTTCGAACATAGGAGAGAATCAAAGACTTCAGAAAACAAATCTCTGATGGATTCGTCAGCGTCGTTTTCAGGCTGGATGTCGCCCAGTATAAGTGCCATGCGACATAGGACAATTTCAATATCTTCTATGAAATTGACAGCATCGACATAAGTTTCCTCGACAATTTTCTTATTGCGAGAGGGGCATTCATTCAGCAAGTGTTCGTGGCACTTTGTTGCTCCAATTTCATATTTCATGTGGAACCTTGTAAAACAATTGCCTTTTCTGCCTCATTCAGTCCATACAAATTACACACCATCTCATCAAGTTCTTTGCAACTCTCAGAAATTTCTTTATCTATATTTGATGCTCTATTTTTGTAATCTTCGAAAAACTCAAGCAACTCTTTTTTTTGTCCCAAGGGTATCTTTTTTATCGAATTACAGAATTTCTCGAATGAATTCCTATAGAATTTTCCAAGTTTTTTCTGTGAGGTATTTGTGTCAAATTCTGATGTAATGATTTTTGCAAAACCATCACAAACTTTTTGTAGGCTCGTAGTAAGAACGAGTAGCTTTTCTACTACTTCCTCAATTGCCCTCTTATTTTTGGCATTAGCTTTTTTGATAGGAATCTTTTGTAAATAGACTTTCTTGACTTCTGCAAAGATCTTCCCCTTTTCTTGGGCAATAGTCTGATAGATGTAATTTAAAAGTTTGCTATTCAACAAGCCAAGAAGATAATTATTAGAAAAATCATCATCAGTACTTTTGATATTGTAGACATTATTGAGGTTGATCCAGCCTGTCTTATCAAGATGTGCAATAATTGAATCTGCGGTCTGTCTCACAATGATTTTTTCCTCAAAAAATGGTGCAGTTTCTCTCGGTTCAGCTAGCCACTTGCCATAGCTAATAAACATTTCAGGCTCAGCTACAAATCCAAATTTATGAAAGTCTTTGCCGTTTACACATCGAATATATGTATTGTCTTCCCTATTATCAGAAGTGAAGATTTTATTCTTAACGATTTCTTTTGTTTGCTTTGGATTACCTTTGCCACCTTGGTAAGCCTTAATTCCAACAATGATATGACTAATTTTACCTAGAGGCACAACTCCTTTTATTGAGGAAGTAATATTCGCTGACTCGTCATTAAGAAACCATGTTCCATCTTTAGAAAACAATTGGGATGCCTCTATTTCATGATATTGCTTGACCTGTGCATCTTCTTCGGAAATACACGTTCTTAGTGTCAATCTTTTATCTTGAGAGCCTTTTTTTAGTATTAAACTTATTGTGTCACCGATGTCGGCATCCTCAAATACTTTATAGTTATATTTCGTCAAATGTTTAACAGAGTACTTGGCTAGTAAACCTCTTAATTTGTTGAAGTAATGTTGATAAGTAAATGTTGCTGGTGTGATGTATCCCAAGTATCCACCATTCTTTAACAAAGACATTCCTTTTTCATAAAAGAGGGAATAAGTATTTGCTTGATACTCATAAGAATCAAAATGTTGCTTTAGAAATTTAGTTTCTCTTTCAGGTATATCTGCACCATATGGAGGATTTCCCACTACGATGTCAAATCCGCCATTTTTAAAAATCTTCGCAAATTCCTTCTCCCATTCAAATGCTCTGTCAGATATTGATAAATCATCAATCAGGCTATTACCGCACTTGATATTTTCTTTCAGTTCCTCAAGTTTCTTGCCTTTTTGTGCAGTCTTGAGCCACAAAGAAAGCTTGGTAATTTCAACGCTCTCCTCGTTTAAGTCAACGCCGAAAATATTCTGATGGAGGAGCATCTTGATCATGTCGTTTCTGCTCAGCATGGATTTTTCGCTCGTCAGCTCTTCAAGCAGCTGTGAGATGCGTTCATGCTCCTTCCTCAGATAATCAAACACTTTTACGAGGAACGCGCCGCTGCCGCAAGCCAGATCAAGCACTGTGATTGAACCGATGGCAGCCAGATACTCCTGATAGGCTGCGGCGGCTTTCTTTGCATAAACACTGTCTGACAAATTCTCATTTACTCCATGCTTTTCGAGTTTCTCTTGTTCCAGTTCTTCCAAATGCTTGCCAAGTGTGGAAGAAACGATGAAGTCCACAATATACTCCGGCGTGTAGTAAATCCCATCTTTCTTCCGTTTTGATATTTGATCCGCCTCTTCAATGCTCCCAATGCGTTTGAGTTCTTCTATATCGCTGATTGACTGCTCGAAAATGTGCCCAAGGATGTTAGCAGGAAGATCGTCATCAAAATTGAAACGACCTATTCTTACAAATTCACGGCAAATTTTGTCGTCAATCATAAGTGAATCGAGTTCTTTATCTTCTTTGAAGAGTTCACCGTTGAATCCGTAAGGCACTTCCATTTTCTTGCTACCCTTGTCGATGGCCGTGAAGAAGCGTTTCATGATATCCCAAATTGGAATATCCAGACCTCCTTTTTCCGTGTAATCGACAACTTCTGCTAACTTGTTTTCTGGTAGCAAACCGACATCTTCACAAAAAGCAATAAAAACTACACGATCAATGATTTTCTGCGCTTGTTCAACTACTTTCGAGAAGTTACTTGTTTTACTGTTGGGAAGATTGGTTACGATGTTTCTGATGAGATCCTGGCGTAGTGTCCTGTAATGCTCGTAGAACTTCTTTGTGATGTTTTCCTGTTCAATACGAACAGCAGCAAGCAATTCTTCAGTATTACTTTTTCCTCTTTCTGTTATGAAGTGTTCTGCGCTCAACAGATAGTGAAATTTTCGAAAATTTCGGTGGTCATCATCTGGATTGGCAAGCTCTTCGAGAGTAAAACATTCGTAATCGTGCATTGTGTCTCTATACAAACGAATCTCACGAAAGTTGGTGACAATGACAAATCCACAATTCTTATAAAGCGGCTTGTACTTGAATCCCTGTTGTACTGGAGTCAGATTACCTTCTCGTTGTTGCGGTTTATCAAGTGGCGTGTTCGCATCCTTAATTTCACATACACACTGCACTACATTGCCTTCCGGCATAAAAAATCCAAGTGCAGCATCTGGTTTCTGTCCACCAGAAGTATCTATGTCAGCTTTTACTTCTATTGTGTACTTTTCTGATGGAAAGCGTGTATAGCCTAGAATATTTATAAAGAAATCATCATTAAATGCCTGCTCACATTGTGTTTCAGTCTTCTTAAGAAGTGATTTATCTTTAAGAGCCGAATGCCACTGTTTTATAATTTCGATCCTCTCGTCAAACTTGGGCACTATGGAGAGAGCCAATTTTTCCTGAAGAACGTTGTTTTTGAATAGGTGAGCCATATAAATTTTTCACCATTGTACTCTGTAATTATTATGTTGTGTATTTGTTATGTCTTTATTTTATCCACAAAAGAACAGTTGGAAATCGTCCTACAACGGTAAGGAATGTGCGGCGGCTGCGGGTGCAAATTTTTCAGCCGCCGCGCCGGTTGGTTTTAAAATCGGTTCGTATTTTCGCGAAGGCGCCCCACCATTCGGCTTCGCAGTGTTAGTGCTACGAAGCTTTTTGTTGTACTATCCAGAGCCTTGCCTGCGATACTGCTTCGCCGCAATGCCCCTCATCCATCCAAGACATGCATTATGTATATA
>JAHISE010000070.1 GCA_018818235.1 Patescibacteria group bacterium | reverse complement strand
GTCTCAAACTCTTGGGCTTGGAAGTATCTGGATTGCGGAACATATCTGGTAAAGAACTCATCGCCTAGTTGCAGTGACTCGAAAGTACTATTGCCACTCAGTTTGATACTATCGGTAATCCGAGCTCCATCTTTGGCCAACTCAACATCACGATAGAAAAATGCAGGACTCTTCCCGCTCTTTAGCATCAAAAGTTTTCTGATAAGTCCTTTTATTCTGTAAGCCATACCTGTGTGCCATCCAAATATGAGCAAGAACAATCTGAAGATAATCAATTTGATCGGAGTGAACAGCTTGTTTGCAGGAACAACGTGCAAAGATCCCGATACCGAGAAACCCGACTCCTTTGGAGTAAAAGTATATTGCGGATCTATCCATTGCGAAGTAACAACATCACCCGATTTTGTTTGTCCAATAACTCCGCAATCACTTGCCAATAGCTTTTTGCTTGGAAGATGGAATAATTTTGTCACTCCTCCCTTTGCTGCATTACCAATCAAATATAAATCGTTTTTCTTCTCGATATAATACCTACCCTGACTGAAAACTGATCTAAAGTCATCGCCTTCGAAAGGTAACTTAGCCTCACCTGTACGTTCGCCGTAATCAATATACGATTCCAGATGTTCCGGGATTCTGTATAGGAAGTACCTGTCCGCCTGAATTTCCGCAGGCACTATTTTCCCGTCACGCAGACTCTCCAGCATTGCATCTGCAACTCTGCCCGCAAGAGGATACTGAGGTGCTAGTAATTCACATCCATGTGAATAGAAGTGAAGAGTGTTTCTGCTCCCCATGCTTCCCGCATAAAAGCCGTTCGGATATACAAAGTGGCTAAGAAACCCGACTGACTCTTCCATAACTTTCTTAAGCCTTGTGTCGCGATTAAGTTTATAAACTTTTCCAAGGAAGCTCACGGTTGCTGATAAGTATCCAATGTCCGCTCCATCATACTCAAGACTCCACCCTTCACTATTATGAAATTCCAGAAATTCCGAAAGTTTCTTTTCGTATCCTTCCCTAAATTCTTCATTACCTAAAACATGAAACGCATAAAACACCGGAAGCACTCCCATCGCATGATGATTCGCAAGAACTCCATGTTCATCATATTTAATTATGTACTTGGCTGCCTTGCTGCAAGCTGAATTAAATTCATCACGAAAGTCTTCGGGAAACTCTCCCCTCTCATCCAATATCATTGAACTCTTCAGCATTGCATAAAGGAGGAACCCTGTCGGCCCCGTCCATCCATGTTCATTCGGATAGAATTCGTCGAATGATCCGTCGCGATGTTGAATCTTTGTCCAATATTTCATTCCCGCAATAATCCACTCCCGCATCTTCTGCTGATCTTTGTAGATGTTGTCCGGAAGATCGTGATGGTAAGCCAATGCCAGACTCAAAACTCCGAATTGAGGAAGCGCATCGGGAAAGTCCACAGTCTTATCCAACCAGTAAGTCCGTTTAAAACACCCGTAAGTTGGCGAATAGGGATTACGATCCTGCAAGCCGAGGAGGCGTGGGATTTGGGAGAGGGCCTTTTGTGAGTATATTGAACGGAGGTCGGACATGGAGGGTATCTTAATAGAAAAACAAAAGCCCAAGTACTCAAAAAGGCAACAAAATCCCAAATTACAAATCCCAAATCTCAAAAATAAGTTTAGTTGTATTGGGATTTGGGATTTTCTTGTGTTTTGTGTTTTGTGTTTTGGGATTTATCACTATATTTGCCATAATAAACCTCTAAACTCTTTCTGTATGCTTTCACTCATAATCCCCGTCTACAACGAACAAGACGCAGTGGTCGACACTGTTAAGAGGTCGAGTGATGCTATGACAAAAACAGGTGATGATTTTGAGATCATAGTTATAAATGATGGAAGCTCTGATGCAACACAACAGAGGCTTGAAGAGATTAAGGAGACTCCTTATTTAAGAATAATTACCAATGATAAAAATCGCGGATACGGTGCTGGATTAAAAACAGGAATACGCAAATCGAAAGGTAATCTGATTGCAACTATTGATGCAGATGGAACTTATCCAATCGAGGATCTTCCACGACTTATTCAAATATTAAAAGATAAAGATGCCGATATGGTTGTTGGAGCACGTACAAAAAAAATGCCGAAGAATACAATTACATGGAAGATTGGAAAAATAATTATCAATTTTTTGGCAAACAAAGTTGCAGGTATGAAGATACCGGATAATAACTCCGGCATGCGCGTGTTCACTCGTGAACTTGGTGAAAAATACATGCATCTGTATCCACAAAGATTTTCGTTCACTCTGACAATAACACTTGCTGCACTTACCGATGACTACCGAGTGATTTTTGAGCCCATTGATTACTTTAAAAGAATTGGAAAGAGTGCGCTTACATTCCGCCACGGCTGTGGGTTCTTTGGAATATTGCTAAGAATTACCACTTACTTCAGACCTCTTAAATTCTTCTTGGTGCCCGGTAGTATCTTGATGGGTGCGGGGCTGGCCACAATCATCTCAACCATAATAAACAATAGCAATATCTCTGACGGAGGACTTTTGCTGTTACTTACGGGTATTCAGGTTACTTTGTTTGGAGTGTTGGCGGAAGTGCTTGTTAGGCAGGGGCGGAGGACAAGATAAATGAATACAATCCCCAAGAAAACAAAAAGCAAGGAAATTCCAAAAAACAAAAATCAAAGCCCAAAACATGCCTGCTCTTGTATTTTATCTCTTGTATTTTGATTTTTCCTTGCTTTTTGTTTTCTTGTTAGTTGTTTTCTTTAATATAAAGTCCTCTTTCTCCCAAAAACCACTTGACCTTCCATATTCATCGCCTACAATTCATTAGCTCTCTCCCAATTTCTGCTTTTAGCGGGACGGGAGGCGAGATTCCTTTGTCCCAGAAATATATTCAAGTCGGCTTCTGCCTTCTAAAAATATTCTGGGCAGGAGTGCGTTTTTAAAAAGATCTTTCACATCATCGCAGAGTAGAGAAGCTTAAATCCTTCGGATTAACAATCAACACGCCCTTCGGGCTCTCAACAGTCGACACGCTTCGCTTTCAACGGCGCTGTCGATAGTCGATTGTCGAATGTCGATTGTCATCCGTAAGGATAGTAAACCTCGTAATAAAATTAATAACCTTTGACCTATAGTTAGGTTAAATCTCTGAAATTTTTCAGTCGATTGTCGATAGTCGATAGTCGATTGTTATCTTAAAGAGTTTGATCCTGGCTCAGAGTGAACGCTAGCGGTGCGCCTAACACATGCAAGTCGAACGCCCCGCACCCTTTCTGTGTGTAATAAATAATGATATCGAAATTATTCGATAACAGTGTCAAAAGACGCACAAAAAGGGTGCGGGGAGTGGCGAACGGCTGAATAACACGTTGGAACCTGCCCCGAACTCAGGGATAATCTACCGAAAGGTGGACTAATACCGGATGGTCTCGGTTCCTCTTTGTGCTTGAAATTAAGGACTATGTCGCAATTAGAGCGACAGGGAAATTGAAAATTGTAAATGGTAAATGGAAAATTGAGTCTCCATTAGAGACTCAAAGTCGGAGTCACTTTAGTATTTTCCATTTTCCACTTTCCATTTTCCATTCCCCCAATCCGAGCATAAGGAGGAATCGAGTAAAGATTTATCGGTTCGGGAGGGGCCTGCGGCCTATCAGTTTGTTGGTAAGGTAAAAGCTTACCAAGACTATGACGGGTAACTGGTCTGAGAGGACGACCAGTCAGAATGGGACTGAGACACGGCCCATACTCCTACGGGAGGCAGCAGTGAGGAATCTTCCGCAATGGGGGAAACCCTGACGGAGCGACACCGCGTGAAGGATGACACCCCTTGGGGCGTAAACTTCTGTTCTGAGGGACGAAATTTTTGACGGTACCTCAGGAGAAAGCACCGGCTAATTCCGTGCCAGCAGCCGCGGTAATACGGAAGGTGCAAGCGTTACTCGGAATAACTGGGCGTAAAGCGTCCGCAGGTGATTTGATAAGTCTGGCGTAAAAGCACTTAGCTCAACTGAGTGTACGTGCCGGAAACTATCAAAATTGAGTCATTCAGAGGCATCTGGAATGCCATGTGTAGGGGTAATATCCGTTGATCCATGGTAGAACGCCAAAAGCGAAGGCAAGATGCTGGGAATGTACTGACACTCAGGGACGAAAGCGTGGGGAGCAAACGGGATTAGATACCCCGGTAGTCCACGCCCTAAACTATGCGTGCTCGGTGTGGGGACGTTCAATCTGTCCCCGTGCCTCAGCTAACGCGGTAAGCACGCCGCCTGGGGAGTACGATCGCAAGATTAAAACTCAAAGGAATAGACGGGGACCCACACAAGCGGTGGAGCATGGGGTTTAATTCGATAATAAGCGGAGCACCTCACCCAGGTTTGACATCCTAAGAACGTTCCAGAAATGGAACAGTGCCGCAAGGAACTTAGAGACAGGTGGTGCACGGTCGTCGTCAGCTCGTGCTTTGAAGTGTACTGTTAAGTCAGCAAACGAGCGCAACCCTCATCCTATGTTGTTTTTTCATAGGAGACTGCCGCCTCCAAGGCGGAGGAAGGTGAGGATGACGTCAGATCTGCGTGTCCCTTATGCCTGGGGCAACACCCGTGCTACAATGGCCGGTACAGAGGGCAGCGAACCCGCGAGGGGGAGCAAATCCCAAAAAACCGGTCTCAGTTCGGATTGAAGTCTGCAACTCGACTTTATGAAGTTGGAATCGCTAGTAACCGTGAATCAGCTACGTCACGGTGAATATGTTCCTGGGTCTTGTACTCACTGTTAAAAAGCGCTCGGCAGCGCATAAAACTAGGTGGTTAAAATCCACCCCTCCTTTCATACCCGTAAAGGAGCGTAGCTCAAGGACAGTCCTGTTAGCCGGCCATAGCCCGAAGGGCGACGGCTGGTATCTGCGAAGATCAGGGCGAAGGGTCCGATATGCAAATTGCAGCCAATATTAAAAGACCGATCGACCTATAATCGCGGTGGGGTATAGGGAAGATCATTTCCCAAGGTCTAATATTGGATGTAAGGAATAGTTTTATACGTAACCCGAGGAGATCTTGTCAGCCATTGGCAGACAAGAAGTCAGCTGGATCGTAGTACTGAATTGGTGTAATATTGTACACCTAATCAGGAAGGATCCTCTCCTATGCATCTCACTCCAGACTATATTGCCGGCTTGGTTGACGGAGAAGGTAGTTTTACCTTCCGAATTAATACAAATCCGAGTCGTCGCAATAGAGTTGAACCAAGGTTCTACCTTAAATTAAAAGCAGAAGACAAAGATCTCCTTGATGCACTCAAAGATTTCTTTAATTGCGGCAAGGTCTACATACAACGCGACCGAAGACCGCGACATTCTCTGTGTTATAGATTTGAGGTATGGAACAAGACGGACCTTATTGAAATAATTATTCCGTTCTTTAAAAAGAATTCTCTTCGATCACCATCGAGGATTCGTGACTTTAATATCTTCTGTAAGGCAATGAGGATCATTGCGAGAAGTGATCATCGTACCGAAAAAGGACTGAATGAATTGATTTCACTTAAGAAAATGATGCATTGAGAGCTCGCTGGATGCGGGAAATCCGCACGTCCAGTGGGAACGTGAACGCAAAGTCGTATCACATTCCGCCCGTCAAGTCATGAAAGGCAGGGGCACCCGAAGGACCTTTACCCCGCACCCTTTTTATCTACGTTGTCGCAAGACTCCGGTAGAAAGGGTGCGGGGGGGGTACCACGGTGAAACTGCTGATTGGGACTAAGTCGTGAAGAAAGTTGCGACCCTTTAGGAGTAATCCTTTAGGAAAAACTTGGCTATATGCTGGAATACCTGTTTGAATCTGAAGGTACTTGTGGTGTACAATGATACACTCATGAGTGACAATCCTATCAGTGCAGACAATCAGCAGGGAAGTCTCCCACATACACGGGATGACCCCTCAGAGACTACACGCCGAGCCCTTCGTGACATTTGACTTTCGATCTTTGACATTTGACTCTCTGTTAATTGTCAATTGTTAACTGTCAATTGTCCATCATGAAGGTGATGATATAGTCCATACCTTATAGCGATATAGGGAACCATATGAACAAGGTATCCGTAGGAGAACCTGCGGATGGAACACTTCCTTACCAGGGAAATACCGCTTGTTGACTATCAACTATCAACAATCGACCAACCTTCGCCTCTTGGCTACGGTCGGCAGGCACGCTACGCTCTCAACGGTGTAGTCGAATGTCGATTGTCGAATGTCGATTGTCACACAAGCGTCGTGCATGCTCTAGTCGATAACTAATAGTCTATCGATGATAGACAAACTAACATGCAATGATTGCTCAGGAGTTATCTCCCGCCCGCAAGGCGCGGGACCTGAGAGCGTCTCTACTCTGCGATGGTGTGATTTTTGACAATCAACTTTCGACAATCGACACGCTACGCTTTCAACAGCGCTGTCGAAAGTCGATTGCCAATTCGAAGTCACCATTAATCTACTTTTGCGCTAACTTAAGGGCTTTTTTAGATGCCGTGTAATCTTGCTTTATTTATATATAGTGGTCTCTTTATGGATAGAATGAGACATGTTAGCTCACCGGATAAAACAGATGCAGGAAAAATAGATCGGGTTGCACAGAGAATCTGTAATAATGTTCAGAATAATATGTTCCATGGAAGAGGTCGTATCACCGATATAATCGTTTGTGTCCACCTCCCGATAGAATAATGGGGTACACCAGACACTGCAGAGTTGATGTCAGATTAGTTATTGCAAAAGTTGTTCTACCGCCTACAAATAATAATCAATCTTTATCAAAGAAGATGGATATATCGTTTCAATTAGATGAAGAAAGGGAATCCAAATCATGGGAATTAAATTAAACAAGAATCCAAAAATCCCTCTCTGATTATCCCCCTCGCCTCCTCCTGACCAATCCCCCTCGAAGAAAAATAAAACAAATCTTCCGGATTAATATTTCTTACACTCGCACTGTGACTCGCCTTAACATCATCATTTTTAATTTCCATCGCAGGAATCAGATCGACTTTTGCCCCATCATCCAAAATCAATACTTCCTCTGCTAACGCGACATTCGACATTCGACATTCGACTCCCACTCCAATAAAGCCCTTGCATACTACTTCAGCAAAATCCTCCGCAACTCCCTTTAATACAACCTCGCTTGACCCACTCGGAGCATTAAACACATTCCTAACTCCTATTCTCTGCTTCTGATCATCCACCGCATGAAACACCCACTCAACATTACTCACTGAATTCTTTCCATTAACTTCGGACACAATCTCATGATCACAATTACCTTTTGTAAATATCCTGCACTGAAATGCAGAACTTTTTCCAATACAAACTTTCTGACTGATGTGAGCCTTCGATGAACGGTCAGTTGTGAATCTAAAACTAAGTCCACTTGAATCTTCAAGGTTAATATTAATATTTAATGATTCAGTTTTCTTAAGCTCAGCGTGAATCTCTGCATTAATTCCACTGCTAACTTTGATATTTAGATTTCCGTCTAATTTATCACAATCAATGTAAATCGGCGCTTCAGACGGTTTATCTAAACAGATGGTGCCTGTGGAATTTTCTTGAGAAGTTAATACGGTCATGTTTAGTTTGATAGTATACTGGAATTCTGATGGAACAAACTGAACAAGCTAGGGTTTTTGTAATCGACGACGATCAGCTGAATGATATTTTAGAACAGGGGGATGTGCCCTTTGAACATATTACTGACTATGACAGGTGGCGAGAAGTAATGCCCTACAGTTTAGATGTGGTCGTGAACACAAACGGAAAAAATGCTTCGAGGGGTATAAACCCCATTGTATGCATAGATGATTATCATGAATTTGTTCGTAGAGTATTTGAATCAAATGAGCCCCCTTACCCACTCCAAAAAGGGGAAATATGGCAACCATCCGCAATACATGATGTTGATACAGAAATACCTGACAGAACTGATAAAAGGCTAATTAGAATGCTTAGAGGATTCAGAAAAAGAAACAGGCAGATCATCAATGCGCGCCGAAACCGAGTTAGTCATATTGTCGGACCGGAAAAGCTTAATCAAGCTGTTTCGCATACGCTCACAAAAAAAACTGAGGAAGCAGAAAAGGCAGTAAAAGAAGGTCTTACAATTCGATATTCAGGAAAATGTGACAGATACCTTGAGCATCACATATTTAGTGTAGAAAAATAGCCCTTTCCGCTTATCTTAGCCAAAATCAGCCCCTTGTATTATTCCTAATTGCTTGTATACTTTATTTCACATTTTCCACTACTTATGTACGACTTGAGACACTCAATGGACTTATCCGAAACCACAGAAGTGGAGCATGCTATTAACATGGCACAGACCAGAGTTAATGAATTAAAGGCTTCCTTCCCCAATGTAGATTCGGACTTGCTTCAGGGTGCAATTCATAATCAACAACAACGTATGTTCGAATTGGATAGAGACGAGTTTTCTGGTGATCCAAGAAGGATAGCAGAAGCAATTATTATTCAAGGCGCGAATATAACAGCGAAAAGAGCACAAGATATTCTTTTAGAATTATCAGTTTAATCATGCCCGAACAACTTCCATCAGATAACAACGATGAAGCTAAGACCTTGACCCCTGAACGACAAGAGCGTTTGAGTAGAATACTTGATACCATGCTGGGACAATATAGAAGAGGTGGTGGTATGGGATTACTTACAGGACTAACTGATGAAGCCAGAGCCAATGATCTTAAGCAACTTAAGAAATCTGATTTACCTGAAAATATAGTCAGAGCACTTCCCAATTTCCGCAAAATAGAATTAGAGCGCGCACAAAATGGCAACGGTCGTGTAAGGAGTGAAATAGATTGTAGGTCTGCTCAGATATTTATTGACCAAAACTGGAGAAAATCTGCTTAAGATTTCTTTAACAAAATAGAATATTTGAGCATATTTGTTTTAGTTGTCTTTTTATTGTATAATAATATTATGGAAGAAGGTTTCCTCCCCTTCGAAACACAAATAGGTAAAACGGCTTCAGGCGAGAACGGTGATATTGAATTAAGAAAAAATCTTTTGGATCTTCCAGTTATCAATGAGGCGGGGAAAGCTGCACTCGAACTAAGTGATGAAGCCTTAAAAGAATTGGACAGACTTCTGGATATGGAGGGCTGTGGAATTTTGGATGTTGCCAGACTTAAATCAGATTACTACGAAACAGAGATCTCCCAAGCAATACAATTAATAAACCAATTTGGAACCGGTGCTGTTGATGAAATCAGGAGGAGCTATGCTAAACAGATTGCTGACCTGGCGGCTTAGATAAATGTTCTTCTACTTGTTTTGCTCTTTGAATCATAGTGTCAAGAACTTTTAATAGATCGGTGGCAGGTAATTCCAACAACTTTTGTTGTCTGCCTTTAATAAATGACTGGATTAGCGGACTGTTTGTCCCATTTCTTAATACATCATTCAAAGCATCCCGTATCAGATAGCTTGTTCTCACTACACTATCATCAGACTGAATTTGTGCTTCTATTGTCTGCCTAAATGTAATAAGGTCTTCTGAGGAAAATGACATAATGAGGTGGAAGATTAGCGGGTTGATTGACTAAATTCAATATATATAGAGATAAAATTCCAAATTTCAGAAACCAAATTCGCAATGAAATTGAATAAAATAATTTCCAAAAATCTAAAGATTTCTATTGTCTCTTCGGAGCTTTGAAATTTTGAAATTTGGATTCTTATTGTGAATTTGCGAATTTGGAATTTTTCACCCAACACCCCCCTCCATCTCCAATTCAATCAGCCTATTCATCTCCACGGCGTATTCCAGAGGCAATAAACGAACAATCGGCTCCATAAACCCATTTACAATCATTGCCTTTGCCTCTTCTTCGCTAAGCCCCCGTGAAGTTAAGTAAAAAAGATCTTCGTCGGAGAGCTTCCCCACTTTTGCCTCGTGTGTAATGGTTACATCGGAGTTTCTGATCTTTAAATCCGGTATAGTATCCGTTCGACTCTGCGAATCCAGAAGTAATGCATCGCAATCAACACTGACTGTGCAGTCATGAGCATCCTCAGTGACCTTTACAAGTCCACGATACGCACTTACTCCACCTGCTTTGCTAACCGACTTGGAAACAACCTTGCTGGAAGTGTGTGGAGCCAAATGGATCACCTTCGCACCAACATCTTGCCACTGATTCTCTCCTGCAAATGCAACGCCAAAGTGATCTGACCGTGCCCCCTCCCCTGCAAGCACACTGCAAGGGTAAAGCATTGTAACTCCTGCACCTAAGTTCCCTCCAACCCACTGAATCAGTGCATCTTTTTCTACGATCGCACGCTTTGTATTTAGATTGAAAGTATCTTTGCTCCAGTTTTCTACGGAAGAGTATCTAACGCGTGATCCTGCCTTTGCATATATCTCTACACAACCTGCATGCAAACCTTGCCGACCGTACTTAGGCGCGGAACAACCTTCTATGTAATGCACATCCGCACCTTCATCAACAATGATTAACGTATGTTCAAACTGTCCCATGTTTGGAGCATTCATCCAAAAGTAAGCCTGTAGCGGTTCTGTAATTACAACTCCTTTTGGAACATAGAGGAAAGTTCCACCTGACCAAACTGCTCCGTGAAGAGCCGCGAACTTGTGATCTGTATTTGGAACGCACTTCATAAAATATTCTTTTACCAAGTCCGGATGCTCATGCACAGCCTGATCCATGTTTATAAATATTACTCCTGCCTTCTCCCATTCTTCGTGAAGAGAGTGGTAGATGATATCACTTTCGTATTGTGCACCAACCCCCGCCAGCCACTTGTATTCAGCTTCCGGAATTCCAAGTTTGTCATAAACTTTTCTGATGTCATCGGGAATCTTCCCCCAGTCATCTGTCTCTTCTATTCCCGTCGGAGCATAGTAAGTTATTTCATCTAAATTCAATCCCGAAAGATCCGGACCCCAGCTTGGCATATCCATTAATTGATATTTTTTGAATGAGTCGAGCCTAGATTTAAGCATCCACTCAGGTTCATTCTTATCAGATGATATCCGGTCTATAAGATCGGTTGAGAGACCAGAGGAATAATTGATGACTGGAGCAAGTGGCATGCAATAGTACCGTAGCGGAAGATCTCTATCTTCCGCTACGAGATTTGCTGCAATTATTTACACCACATGTCCTATTAATTGCCATTTCGACAATTTTCAAGCGCAGTCTTAGCAGCTCTAAATTCGTCGATTCTGATTTGCAGAGTCGCGTTGGCGCTCTGCATATCACTATTCACACCCCAACAAGATGGCCACCACCAAAAGCTGCAATCTTCATAATGCATTTGAGCTCCCAAGGCATAAGTCTCGGCAATATCCATTACTAGTCTTGCCTGCTCAAATGCCATTTCTTCAGTAGAACAATCCGGTGCATGAGGAGCGCCAACTTCGCCGGTACAATCAGGACAACCCGGACAATTATTACATGGCAAAGGTGGAGGTGGCGGATTATTCATCGGAACCTCTTCTTCCTGTGGTGGATTATTTGTAAGAGCATTAATTTCTTGTTGGTATTGTATTATGTTATCTCCAATGCCCGCTTGGGCATCCTCCTCCATATTATCCTGCATATCATCTTCTATATACGCATCAAATGGCCCCTCTTCAACAGGATAATCATACACTGGCATATCATTCATCATCCCATCGTCCACTGGCATACCTTCATACATATTATCATCCATTGGCATACCAATATCATTTATCATATTATCAAACATAATATTCATATAATCATTCTCGATACTCGACCTAAGCCCTCCGTAATATCCTGCCAATGAAAATAAAAGAGATGTAACAAATATGCCAATTGCAATTCCAATAATCAATGAACGCTTTTGAAATTTTTGCTGTTTTTTTGCCATAGAATTTATGGGAAGAGGTATAAAATGCTTATTAACTGTCAATATAGCATAATTGATTCATTAATATCAAGATTTCTTCGGCAATGCTCTTAAAACCAAATATGCAAAAATATAACAAAGTATGGCAATTAAAATAGTAAACCTATACCCAAAGTGAATTCCCAAATACAAAGCCAGAACCACTGCAAATGCTCCTGCTACACTATTAATTGCAAAGTAATACGGTATGTAAGTATTCAGTCCGGCTTTTTTTGCTGCATTTAGACCTCGAGGGAAATAAGCTCCCATCAAATAGCCTGTTGAAGCAATAAGAATAACGGATACTGTAACATTAAAAAAATAGGAGGTGTTTATATTTAGAAACAGATCCGGTGCAACGATTGCAAATAGTGCTGTAGGAATCAGCAATAATGTTACAAATGCCAAAGAAGTATTTTGTAATTTTGCCCCGCCAATCCCCGAACTAATAAGAAGCAACCCCAGCACAAATACAAAAGATGACGAAGAACCGATAAATACATTTTGATAATTAAGCATCAAAATGATTTCAATAAGAAAGTATCCCACGCCTATTAAAACATTGAAGGCATTTAACGCATTGGAATGCAAAATATTCACCTTTGATTTTCTTGAAATTATAAATGTGAATAAACCCCATAATAAAAGTGTAACTATGCCGGAGATGATAACCGCGTTGATAACAGGCTCAAATTTACGATGCACAATCCCGACAAACGGTCTGTTATTGGTTACTATTGCAGAATTAAATCCTTCCTGTTCAAGGGAACCAAAGTCTCCGCTTTCGATCATGCTGAATATTTTTTCAAATTCTTTTTGCCCGCTTTTCCCATTTGCATATGCAAGCCTTGCCAACCAATTTCTGCTGTGCCGCTCCTCTATCATTCCATCAAGAACATTGAATACCGATTCTCTAAACTCTCCCCTAAGAGGCTCTTTGGTTACTATCAAACTGATGTAATGATTTGGATTAATTTCATAGTCTTCATGCTTAACGATGCTGGACATCCACTCCCAGACAACAAAGTGCTCACTTGGATTTTCTGCACCTCTCTGTTTAAGAGTTTGCCAGAGAGTATTCAGCATTCTGATCATCCCTAACTCACCATCTCTGTTGGAAACCTGTTCTTCCATAAGCAAATAACCCTTATCCGATAAGCGATCGAAAAACAAATCGTATGTTTGATTGGTATGAAGATAGTCCGGAGCACCGGGAATAGAAATAGACTTCGATGCATGTGTATTGATCATTGTAATGATATCGAACTTTTTTTTAACCGACTTAAGTACCGAAATTCCATTGCCAAGATTCGGATTCAAATTTTCATAAGCTCTTCCGCTTTCCTCATAAAAATCTTCCTGCATGATTTTAATTACATTCGGATTAAGTTCCACGGTATATATATTTTCCGGAGGCGTTATTGTTTTAAGGGGCTTAATAATTCCTTGCGCAGAAGAACCTATTACAAAAACTTTTGGTTCTTTTACCGGACCATGTAATACCCTTATATCCTTAGTTAATACTTTTTCGCCTTTTTCCGGACGGTAACCAACCGATTTGCTGTTTTCGAAATGATCATTCCCAAAGCCGTTATATGCAACAAGATACGAAGAACCACGATCAAACAGATCTATTCGTCCCGCAAGAGAGTCGTAACTTTTGACCAACATTTCCGGCTTATAATTTGAAAACATAAACAATTTCCTTGTATTTAAACCAGCATCTCTATTGATAATTCTAAAAAGATTTAATGAATCGTTTTTTATTTGAATAACCAATAACGCACAACTCGAAATTGCAATACATAAAAGGGATACATATATAAACTTCATTGTTTTTGGTGCAAGTTTCTTAAGACTTAGAAGCCCCGCAACGGAAACAACTAAAATTAATAAAAGATAAATCTCCTCAGTAATAAATAAATCAAAAAATTTTACTGTAAAAATAACACCTAAGCCTGCGCCAATCATATCAAACAGATATACCGACTTAACCTGTTCATCGGTGAACATACGCATGATAAATGCGACAGGAAAGATAAAACAAAGCGGTATTACCAGCGCTAAAACCCATATCTTTGGATAAAAGACAACAAAGACTGCGGTAATAAATAAAGACACCACCATACCAAGGCAGCAAACTGAGAATAAATCTTTTACTTTTAGTTTTATTTTAGGAACAACCAAGGCTCCAGCCGCTATGCCAAGCATAACTAAGCTGATTGCCAAGGTGGCAACGTAAAAATTGTGTATGTAATTTAATACATGAAACAATAATGTTTCTGTAAGCAGAATACATGCTGCCAAAAACGTAACCTTAAATAAATTGTTATCTTGTACAAACAACATGTATTGAAGCATAGCGTATAACCTTACTATATCGAAAACAAGCTGCCGTATTCCGTAACGAAAAGGCGTCAGAAAATTGGATCAGGGATCAATGCCCAATGTTGTGGAAAAAATAGTAAACCGAGTTATAAATCATCTTTTGTTGCCATCTCAGATCTAATTGTCTTTAAATCACCTTTTGTTGCCGGCGAAGTATCATCGTCTTTTTTCATTGGGAGGCGAAGTGTACAAGACAACCAAGGTGTACACAAAGACACCATGTTGAAATATTATCTAATTTGTGTTCCGGATAACCAAAAAGCCATTAAGTTTGTTGATAATTAAACCCAAAAAGTACAGACTAAAGCCTCATAACCGTATATTGTCAAAATCTCCCTTTTATGCTATAATTAGCTAAATAATGAACTATGAAATACCCCCTGCGCCGGCCCCTCAGGCGCCTTCTAAGCAGAAACTGCTAAAGCGTGTTTATGGCTTTTTTATACTAAAAGCTCTGCTTTTTGCCAAAAAAAGGTGGAAACTGCTGATAATTCTGACAGTAATACTCCTCCCCTTCCTGATTCTCTTCTGGTGGCTTTTTTCACCTGATGAACCGGAGGTCATATTGGCTACTGCTAAACGTGGAGATTTGGTTCAGACTGTGGAGGCAGTGGGGACAGTGATTTCTGAAAAAGATTTGAAGCTCAGATTCCCCATTACAGGTGTTGTTGGCAAAGTATTGGTGGAAGAAGGCGACAAAGTTACCAAAGGCCAGGAGCTAGCGAACTTAAGGAATGATGCCTTGCACGCCGACGTGAGTGCAGCATCTGCAAATCTGGCGTCAAAGAACGCCGCACTTAATGAGCTTAAGGAAGGAACTCGTCCTGAAGATATTTTGATAGCAGAAGCAGGAGTAGAGAATAAGCGTGCTGCACTTGAGTCTGCTTATGCAGCTCTTACAGGTGCCGAAGATAAATTAAAGAAAGCTGAATCCAAACTTGTAGTATTACTTAAAGAGGCTGAAACAAGTTTGGCCGGTTACGTTGACTCAGCACATAGCGAAAGTTCTGAACAGCTTGATGCCGTTCAGTCAGCTATAAGAAAACTTGAAGATATTTTTCTTGATAACCCATTTCGAAGAGCTGCAACCTTCCGCGAAGATACAAAATTCAGAAATCTGGAACTGGAACAAAGAAGGGTCTTGATGGAGATTGAATCTTTAACTATTTCCATAGGATCAAACTTTAAAGATTACAAACAAGCACTGGAAAAGCTCCAGCAAGTCAGAAATGCGGCATCTAATGCTGCTTCATTGGCTAACCGTACATATTCGTTTGTTGCCAACCTTCCTTTGTATCAAAACTGGGACACCGGTGATCGCGAGAATCACAAAACAACTGCCGCAACACAAAGCAGCTCTGCCCAAGCTGCTCTTGCTTCCATAGACTCAACTATTAAGAGTATACGAGATGCTTCTGCAAATTTTGATACCAAGATAGCAACAGAAGAATCTACGGTTGCAGCTGCACTGAGTACAAAGGAAACTTCCACCGCCGATATTCAGTCATATGAAGCTTCACTTAGGGGGGAAGAAGCGGAACTCGCCAAAAAGAAAGCAGGTGCAAGACAAACGGAAATTGATGCATCTAAAGCAAATGTAAATCAAGCCTATGCAGAACTACAACGAGCTAAGGCAAAACTTGAAGATACCATTCTTCGCGCTCCGATTGATGGAACGATTACAAAGGTGAATCTGAAGGAAGGAGAATTTACCGGCGGACTGGATCTGGAGGAATATTCCTTCAGTATGCTTGGCGCTTCACCCTATAGAATAGAAATGTTTGTAGCTGAAATTGACATTCCAAAAGTTGCACTAAGCCAAACCGGTTCTATTGATCTTGACGCATTTCCGAATGAAGAATTTGAAATTTATGTAAGCGAGATTGATCCAACAGCAACTAACAGGGATGGAGTATCAAAATATCGTGTAAAACTCGATTTTTCTGAACAAGACGATCGTCTTAAAATCGGAATGACAGGAGATAGCGAGATTTACACAGACTTCAGAGAGGATGTTGTATACATTCCGGGTCGTGCGGTATTTATGAACGAAGAAGGCAAAGATATTGTCAGATTTATGGACGGCAATGAAGTGGTTGAACGGGAGATTAAAATTGGAATGGAAGGGGAAGGCGGAGATGTGGAGGTGATTGATGGGGTGGAGGATGGGGAGATGATTATTCTGCTAATTAAAGACTAATGATCACCCTTCATGATGTTATTGATAGAGGCACGATTCGGAATCCGGAATCCGGAATCCGATTATCGATTTTTAAGTCACTCAAGCCTTACAAAAACACAGGAGTAATATCAACATTACCGATACATAACGGATTCCGGATTCCGGATTCCGAATCTCAAGCACTATAATCAACATCAAATGTCCTCACAAAACAATCCCACCAACGGCTTCAACGGCGAAGACTCCCCCCTCATTCAAACCAAAAACCTATACAAATCATATTTTAATGAAGGTCTGGAAACCAAAGTTCTTTTTGATATTAATCTGACAATTAACAAAGGTGAGTTTGTAGCAATCATGGGGCCATCGGGCTCTGGCAAATCAACTTTGATGCATATACTTGGGTTTCTGGATAATCACACAGAAGGAGAATATGAGTTCCATGGAAAAGCAGCGCGGACAATGGACGAAGATATGCTTGCAAAAGTAAGGGCTACCAGAGTCAGCTTTGTTTTTCAGGCATTTAATCTGTTGCCCAGAGCTTCGATTTATCAGAATGTGATGTTGCCTTTGATATATCATCCAATAATTCCTGCAGAGGAACGTGACTCACGCGTAAATAAGGCTATTGAATCTGTTGACCTTACAGATCGTACGAATTTTTTAAGCAATCAGCTTTCCGGAGGACAAAAACAACGTGTTGCAATAGCAAGAGCACTTGTAACTGAACCTGAATTGATATTTGCAGATGAGCCAACAGGCAACTTAGACTCTGCCTCCGGCATACAAGTAATGAAAGTTCTTCAGGATCTGCATGATTCGGGACATACGATCATCCTTGTTACTCATGAACAGAGCACGGCCGAACATGCGGACAGAATTATTGAATTATTTGATGGGAGGATAACGAGGGATACGGAAGAGTTTAAGACGAGGTGGGCGGTAGATGAAGATAAACTCATGAAATAATTGTTCTTTATTGGTTCTTTTGGGGGTCACTGGTCGCTTGTCACTAGTCACTGGCCCCAAAACCACCGGACTAGCGACCAGTGACTAGTGACACTCAACACTCTTACAGCTTACAAAATACAAAAGAAAACCGACCCCCAACTCAATCACCCCCATGCTCCTCTCCGACCTTCTGTCCACCGCCTCCAAAGGCATCACCGTCAACCGGATGCGATCACTCCTAACCATGCTTGGGATAATTATTGGCGTTGGAGCGGTAGTTTTGATGACCGGAGTTGGTAAAAGTGTCGAAGGAGTAATTTTGGGCCAGATCGATTTTATGGGACCACAAACAATGGCGCTTTTCCCGGGGAATGAGGGACCGGAAGGAGGAAACAGTTCCATGCGCCCGGACTTTGACGCAATCACTTTTAGCGATACCGAAGCACTTAAGACACTAACAACAGTAAAATATATTGCTCCCGTGGTTTTTGTTCCGGGAAATGCAGTGTATGGAAGAGAAGAAACTGATCCCCGTATTGCCGGCTCTACTCCTGAATATTATTTGAATCAAAATATAGAAGTTACGGAGGGAAGATTCCACGATCAAAAAGATGAGGAGGCCTCTAACTCCGTTGTGGTAATAGGATCTGATATTGCGGAAGATTTGTTCTTTAATCAATCTGCAGTTGGAAAAAGAATGGAGCTTGCCAATAAAAAGTTCACTGTAATCGGAGTCCTCAAGCCTGTTGGTATGGTATTTTTCCAGAATGTTGACGACAGAATAATAATGCCGCTGTCTACGGCCGTGGCAATGACAGGAAGAACTTACGCCGACATGGTTTCCATGCAGGCAGTTGATGATTTTGATATAGCTTTTGAGGATGTGCGTGCACTTCTTAGACAACGACATGGAATCACTGTTCCGGAAGACGGTTCAACCGATAATGACGACTTCCTTGTAAGATCCGCAGCTCAAGCTGAAGAAATTCTGGGAACAGTATCCATCAGTCTTACGGTATTTATAACATTGATAGCGGGGATTTCGTTGTTTGTCGGTGGAATTGGAATAATGAACATCATGCTTGTGTCGGTTACGGAAAGGACCAGAGAGATAGGATTGCGCAAAGCAATTGGAGCAAAGAGGAAGGATATATTATTGCAGATATTACTTGAATCTGTGTTCCTTACTTTAATCGGAGGGTGCATTGGAATAGTATTGGGTATTGGTCTTGATTTTTTAATTTCCGCAGCTGTTAATAAGGTGCTTAGTGAGTATCAATTCGCAATTAGTATTGGTGCAATATTTCTTGCACTTGCGATGGCAACGGTAACCGGAATTGTATTTGGTGTTTATCCGGCGAAGAAGGCGTCGGAACTTTCTCCTATTGAAGCTTTGAGATATGAATGATTGCATACCAACAGTCACTGGTCACTCGTCACTGGTCACTGGTCGACTAGTGACCAGCGACCAGCGACCAGCGACCCCTAACAGTTCCTCAAATATATATTAACTATGCTTTTGTCCGACACCATCTCCGCGGCAATGGAAGGTCTCAAACGATCCCGTATGAGATCACTCCTAACAACCCTCGGAATCGTAATCGGAGTTGGATCCGTTGTGCTGATGGTTTCCATAGGTGCTAGTTTTGAAAGGTACATTCTAAGTCAGGTAGAAAGCTTTTCCGGTGATACTTTCGAAATCCATGCAAAAGGAATTCAGGATGTAGGTAAAGATGTACTAAGTATTACGTTTGGAGATCTGGAAGCAATAAGTAATCTGACAACTGTAAAAAATATCGCACCTGCAATATTTCTGACTGATCGAGTTAAATATGGAAGAGAAGAAATAGCCCCCTTTGTATTTGGAACAACAAAAGAAATATTTATTAACTGGTCGATGAAACCCGAATACGGAAGATTATTAAATGACGAAGACGACAGAGGGGCCAAAGCTGTGGTTGTTCTGGGTTCTCAGGCTGCTGAAGATCTTTTTACCAATACAAACCCGATCGGAAAACGCCTGACAATAGGTTCGCGTAAATTTACCGTAGTTGGGGTAATGGAAGCGATGGGATCCCCTCTTGCAGCTCAAATGGATTCTATGGTTTATGTTCCATTCTCTGTGGCAAAAGCAATTCAGGGTCGCACAACTTACATTGATTACATAGCGTTGCAATCAATGGGCGGAGACAACGAACTTACAAGACGGGACATTGTATCTTTGCTCCGGCAAAGACATAACATAGACAATCCGGAAGATGATCAGGATAAAGATGACTTCTATGCACGATCTTTTGAGCAGGCAATGGATATTATTGGAACGGTGACAATGAGTATCACTTTATTCCTTGGTTTGATTGCAGGAATATCTTTGCTTGTTGGTGGTGTCGGGATTATGAACATAATGCTTGTGTCTGTAACCGAACGAACAAAAGAGATTGGACTGCGCAAAGCAGTGGGAGCACGAAGGCAAGATATTCTTTTGCAATTTCTGTTGGAAGCAATCGTTCTTACTTTGATAGGAGGTGTTGTGGGAGTAATAGGAGCTCTGGGACTTGGCTACTTGCTTACTATGATCGCTAACAAACTTCTTGGAGGTATTACTTATGCCATTTCTTTACAGGCAATCCTTCTGCCACTTGCAACTGCAATTATTGTGGGGCTTGTCTTTGGAATCTATCCGGCAAGGAAGGCAGCGGGGCTAAGGCCGATTGAGGCGATGGGGTATGAGTAGTAAAAGTTTACTGGTTAACTAGTTTCTGGTTTCTAGTTTGCATGCAAAATACAAAATTTAGAGTTCATTAACAATATATTGAGTTGAATCCAACAATAGCGAGGAACTAGTAAACTAATAACTTGAAACTAGTAAAAACTAAACAGCTCCTTGCTCAATATGCAATTTCAGCGGTTAGTGGCAGAGAACTGCTTAAAAGGCCTCTCAACGTCTTTACAAAGGCCGTGAAAAGACTTGAAATATACCCCAAAATAATGCACAATACGTCGGTATTATTTCTTACCTCTTTTTTATCATGTTTTTTGATGAAGATGGTGACTGCGGATGCGCTGATGGAACTTGTGACGCACCTGCCGAAGCACCAGCAACAGAAGAAGCAGCACCAGAAGCACCAGCTGCCGACGCTGAATAATTCAGTTTAATTAGTAACGAAAAAATGGTCCCATAGCGGGCCTTTTTTCGTAATATCATATTTAATCTCAAGAATTACCTTACAAAACCACCATCTCCACAAAAAGAATTCATTACATATTACAAGTATTCGTACTCTGCCAAAAAAGATCAATTTGACATAGGTTATCTGATCATTCACGATCCCCCTCCTATGACTACCATCCTCCAATCTATAAAAAACCTCAACGGAACAATTCTCCCCGAACCACCCTCAACCGACGAGGAATTTTTGTCTGAAGAGTTTTCTGCCGATGGGCCCACGGCTCCTCCTCCGGATGACCTGAAAGCCAAGGTTATTAAAATAGACAAAAATACAAATCAGAAATTAATCATAGTAACTCACGATAAAACACTTCTTTGTTTAAAGAGAAATATCGCACGCCTTGGAAAAAAAGAGTGGGTTGCTCCACTTTCCACAGTTACAACAATTATTCTGGCACTTATAACCGCAGACTTTCGCAGTGCTCTTTGGCTTGGACCTGCAGAATGGAAAGCTATGTTTGTACTTTCCGGATTTCTGGCAACAGGGTGGTTGGCTTTTTCGCTCCGACGATCAATGCATGCTTTGACCGTGAATGAAGCAACTTACAATATTGTTCAGCAGATGGGGGGGAAGGCGAACGTCAGTAATTGAACTCTTTAAGGTTTTGAAAATAGAATGCTAGTAGGGCAATCGTTTATTTGTTAATTCGTTTATTCGTTTATTAGTTATCTTGCTATGATAGTAATATGAATAAACT
>JAHISE010000069.1 GCA_018818235.1 Patescibacteria group bacterium | reverse complement strand
GATCTTGATGATGACGACGATCTTGATGATGACGACGATCTTGATGATGACGACGATCTTGATGATGACGACGATCTTGATGATGACGACGATCTTGATGACGATGATGCTGGGGATTACGATTGACAATCGACACGCTCGCTTCGCTCATTTTCAGCATTCGACATTCAACAATCGACAATCAACAGTCGATCAAAACAGTTATTCTGCCCGGTCGGTAGGCAGTTCATATGTATTACTTCAAAGGTCAAAGGTCGAATGTCGACAGTCGATTGTCACCCCAACGCCATCCAAACTCTAAACCCAACAAAGCTAAGTATCAGAATAAATCCAATCAGTGGGAATGCGAAGGGATAAGTTGTTACACCCTTTGGCTTGGGATCTATGATTTTAATTCGCATACATGAAAGGTTAACCATGGCAAAAATAATCAGAACCAATAAACTGGTAAATTGTGCCAAACGAGTCAGGTCAAATCCAATAGCAAGTACCAAGATAATAAATCCGATTATAACAGTTGCTGTTACGGGAGTTCGTGTAACTGGGCTTACATAAGTCAGAAAATTCGGAAGCCAGTCTTTTCTGCTCAATCCCAAAAGTATTCGCGATCCCATTACAATCTGTATCAGTATTCCGTTGGCAACTGCAAACAGACCAATAAATGTGATGATTACAGGTTTCATTCCTGTGTTTTGTTCATAAACCAGAGCCAGTGGAGCATCGGAAGCGCGTAGTACATCAACGGGAAGGCTTAGAACTGCAACAGTCGAAACAAGGCAGTAGAGGAGTGTTGATCCAATGATTGCAAACATTATTCCAAGAGGAAGGTTTCTATGAGGATCTTTAACTTCTTCAGCAACGTTCGCCATATCCTCGAATCCTATGCAGGCATAGAAGGCAATAAAAGCTCCCAAAAGAATACTTGTCCAAACACCGCCATCCATCGGAGGTATCAACTCCGGACCTCTGACAGGAAGTGACATAAGTGCATCTCTTCCAACCCATAATATGAGCAACAGTCCGCCGATTTCTATAAATGTAAACAGAGTTGCTGCCAGCGCAGACTCCTTGATGCCCCATATTGCAACTCCGGTTGCGATTATGGAAAGTACAATGATTGCAATCTCTCTAATAACAGGAAGAAAAACTTCCAGATAACCAACAAAAGCATTCATAAGCGCACTGGAAGAAACTATTGCCGCAAGTACGACCATAAGTCCGATCATTGTGGAAAGCCATTCAATTTTAAAAGCATTAAACACATAAATTGCCTCGCCACCGCTCTTTGGATACCGCGAACTCAGTTCCGCATAAGAAAATCCGGTCAGTGCCGCCATCACGGCAGCTATGATGAAGGATAGTGGAGCGAAGAGTCCGGCTTCTCCTGCTACTTTTCCCACAAGTGCGTAGATACCGGCACCAAGGATCGCTCCTAGCCCGTAAAATGTAAAAAGTGGAAGACTCAGTTGTCGGGAGAGGGAGGGTTGGGGGATGGGTTCTGATTTTGGCATGTATTAAAATTGAGAATTGAGAATTAAAAATTGACTCTCAGTTGATTCTCATTGTACCACAAACATAGGAGCCATGCCTGTTTATTGTATTACCGATAAACAAATATATTAGATTATATCTGTACCCTGTACAGCTGAGGCGAAATTATCGACCAGCCTTCTTACGTTACTATCTGCACCTTGTGGGATTTGAATAGGTCGTCCATGCAAAACATCACCTTCTATATGATGAGGATCAATTCCGGCCTCTCTGAGTTGTTGTTCTATTTTTAATAGTAAAGCATCGGGGCTTGTTGCTGTTTCCATGAAAATATAAGAGTAAAAAATAATTGTGAGCATACTAATCTCCGAGAATCATAAGTCAACGGATTTTGGGAGTACAAATATTGTGGCTTACGAAAGCCAAAAATCCTTATACATATTAAATCACATGATTAATCTTTCAGAACCAACCTTTCCTCCTAAAATAAGTAACCATGACTATGAATACGGTGATCATAACGCACCAGACGGCGGGGTAT
>JAHISE010000068.1 GCA_018818235.1 Patescibacteria group bacterium | reverse complement strand
GCGGATTACGGCTTAGTGGATCTATTGGCGCAACAGTATCTTCAAAATCCCATCCTCCGCATTGAACTTTCTCATCATCTTCATAGTAATCGGGGATCAGTGTTTCCACTATCGTATTAATATCATTGTAGTTGCCGGGTTTTTCGAGAACGTCAAAGGCAAAAGCAGAGGCAATAAACATCACCATGCAGAATGTAATCATGGTTATGTATACCGGAACATGTAGGAACTTTTGCATGGGTTGGGTTGGGGATATTTTAGCGGAGATTGTCCTTCGCCCCTAGCTCCTCCATATAGCTCCTCCACCCCTAGCCCCTTCTCCAAACCGACCTCACCCCTAGCCCCTCTCCTTTGAGGAGGAGAGGGGAACTCTGCAAAAGGAGAGAACAAGCTTTGATTTCTCCAATAGCAGAGCTCCCCTCTCCCATCGGGGGAGAGGGACGCAAGGGGGAGGGGGAACCTAGGAATTGGAGAGAACAAACTCTGATTCTTTCAATATTTGAGAGAACAAGCTTTGATTTCTCCAATAGCAGAGCTCCCCTCTCCCATCGGGAGAGGGAGACTCGGGGAGAGGGAGACTCGGGGAGAGGGGGCCAGGGGGTGAGGGACGCAAGGAGGCTAGGGGGAGAGGAAGAGAGAACTACATCATCAATAAATATAATTACTCAATTAAAACATTCACCCCGCAAGCTCATTCATTTGCATAAAAAATATTAGGGTGTACATTTGTGCAGCTTCGTAGTCATCCTCTTCAGCTTGGGAAGCCGTTAATGGTCTTAAGAAGCAATTATCAAATCACAGCGCTGTACCTTCTTTACATCTTTTACCTCTTTGTTCCTCCCTTACCTCCTTTTATTTTCTTCGTCCGCACCCGCGAATGGGTGCTCCTAAAACCTTCTTTATTTTTCTTTCCTAATTTAAAAATGTTCTCCTACAACCGTGTACAAATCATCGGCTACCAAACACAACCTGTCACACTCAGACAAACACCAAATGGATCCAGCGTCACAGACCTTAATCTGGTCGTGCCTTATAAGTTCAAATCCGACACAGGTGAAATGCTTTCCGGAAGAAGTTTCCATGCGGTCACCCTTTGGGGACCAATGGCGGACATTGCTTCGCAATATATACGTCCCGGTTCACAAATATTTATTTCCGGACGACTTCAAACCGATACATGGGAAGACGAGCAGTCCGAGGAAAAGCGCAGTAAGACCAAAATAATCGCATTAGATATGATCATGCTTGATCCAAAGGATGGACAAATAAAAGCGCCTGCAGGTGCCAAGTCCATTCTGAACTGTGTTAATCGTGCCGACATTGTCGGCAACTTAACTCGTGATCCGGAACTGCGCACCACAACAAACGGAAAGAAAGTTCTTACATTGGGCGTTGCGACAAATGAGCGATGGAAAGACAAAAATTCAGGTGAGTACAATGAGCGCGTTGAATTCCACAATGTTGTTATCTGGGGAGATCAGGCGGAAGAAATCAACAGTACTCTTAAAAAAGGAAACAGGGTATTTGTTAACGGTCGTGTGCAGACTCGCGGATGGGAAACTCCATCGGGAGCAAAACGCACTACAACCGAAATTATTGCGGATGAATTCCTACTTCTTGGTGTAGAGAATGCAGTCGCACAGGAGTCCGTTCAGGCAGAAGCTGCAAGATCAGAGTCCGGCAGCGCACCGGCACCCACTGCCAAGCCCAAGTCTTCGAAAATCTCAGACGAAAGTGAGCCGGTAACGGTTCCCGAAGTAAAATATTCATCGGAAATTAAAGCGGAGGATTTGCCGTTTTGAGTATTTTTACAAAAATCCTCTCTGCCGTTTGGTGGTGGAGAGGATTTTGGAATATTGGAATACTGGAATATTGGCATGCAAAATTCATCTAAGTCGCAGCTGGCAGGACGAATGAATCCGGGTTCCGATACCCAGGCACTTTTACCAATTTGGATGTTCACTGCGCATTTGCATTCGTGCAGCAATTGCCCTCATCATTTCTCCCGAATGCCCATTTATATTTTCCATCAAATGCCTTTTGTTAACACGTGCCCACAATGCCCGCTCAGTTGCCGATGCATTATCAAGTAATCTTAATGTTTCTTGGCTTTGTCTGGGGGATGGTTTATTTTCAGACATGGAGATAATAGTACTCCGGGAAATCAAGTTAGCAAGGATCAGTAATTTTATAAATTCCAAAAATAAAGTAAGATTTACATTAAAGAACATGACTAAAGCTAAAAAAATTCTGTGGCAGAAATTACCAATCAATCTTTGGTCATGGGAATCGCTGTTTACAGTCGTATTCCTGTTTGCAATAGCCGCAAGGTTATATGCTATTGCAGAACACAGTTTTACCCATGACGAGGCATGGGTGGCTTTGACCATTAAGGAGCCGAATATCAAAGACATGATATTTCCGGATTACTGGATGCAGACAACACCCACTCTTTTGCTTTTTGTAATGCGATTTATATCAGGTTTGCTCGGGTATAACGAAATAGTGTTTAGATTATTGCCTCTGCTTGCGGGAATTTTTTCCATTTACTATTTGTATCTGCTTGCAAAGAAGCTCACCAAAAGCGAGCCACTTGCAATCCTTTGCGCCTCATTCTGGGGATTTGGCGGTTACTCGCTACGTTACTCACAGGAATTTCGTCCATACATTATCGAAGTCTTTTTTGCAGTTTGTCTTTTGTACTTTGCAGAGTGTCTGATGGAGGCATCCGGCAAAAAAGAAATAAAAAAATATTTTGTTCTCGTTACCATAATTTCTTTGCTGGCGATTGGATTGTCCAATAATGCAATACTTTTGTTGCCCGTTGTTTGTATCCGTATGTTGTGGAGGGGTTGGTCAGATAGAACAAATAAGAAAACCCAATTCAACTTAATAAATATTATGACTTATTGCATCTCCATGCTTGTGATTTTCTTTGCATATTACTCATTATTGATTTCGCGTGAGATAAGACCATGGATGAGGGACTATTGGAAAAATAACATGCTCAGTCCGAGCGAATGGAGTCAATTGCCATTATTTTTTACGGACAGAATGCACGATCTTTTTGGAATGCTCACTTACAAGTTGGTGTTTCCCGAATTTTGGGATAATGCATTGGGGGCTATTATCATTTTATTTGTTATCGGTATCATTTATTTTATAAAAAAGAAAAATTATTCGGCCTTGTCGGTTATCTTACTTCCAATTACATTCGCATTCGCTGCATCTCTGTTCGATAAATATCCGTTTGCCAGCCGGCAAAGCATTTATCTTCTTCCGTTTTTGATTATTGGGATTGTAAATGGAATCGAATTCTTTATTTCTCCGATTAGACGATTTTGTAAGCCTTTGGCAGGTTCAATACTGATAATATTAATCGGATTTTTACCATATCAAACTTTAGCCAAGCAAAAATTCAAATATTATCATCCCGTTGAAGATGTAAAAGCAGTTGTTGAATGGTTTGCTCCTCTGCGCCAAGAAGATGACTTTGTTGCAGTACATTTCCGTGCCCAGTTCGCATTTGAATTTTACGATGGGTTTATACGTGAGCAGGAAAACACCGAGGGGTTTGATTACTATTCTTACATTCCGACCGATCGTCCTCCATGGAAAGAATCATTGGGCGAGATTATCGATAATAAACTTAATAACAATCGGCTTTGGATTATATTTGCACTCAATCAACGCAATAATCGTGAGGAGATTCTGGAATTTACGGAAAAGAGGGGATGCAGGGTTTTGGATAAGACTGTGGAGTATAGGGCGGCAGGGTATTTGTTTGAGTGTGATACCAATTAGCATTTAGAATGGTACTAATTTCGATGCTCCAATTGAAAAGAATTGTTTTATTCACTTTTCCTTAACCCCTCTCACCCTCAGAAGGGGGAGAGGATGGGTGAGGGGGATACAAGGTTAGTTTTATTTAAAATGCAAATTGGTATGAGTAGCAGGCTCAGGATTTGTTTATACTGCTTTTAGTTAATAATTCCGAAAAATTCACTGTGCTTTTGTTATGCAATCTCGTACCCCATAGCCATTAGAAATAGATTTGTTAATAATTTATGAATCCTCAAGAATCGGAATTATTTAGGCGAAGGAGTATGCACGTGACTTTTGGAACGTGACTTTTGTGTATTTGTTACCGAACCTTTCGTGCGGAAGGTACGATAAGGGAAACAGAAAATTCTAAAACACAACCCCCCCATCCTCCCCAATCAGCCTCATCTCCACTCCTCCAACATCCGGAGCCTTTTCCTTAACAGTTTCTATAATCTTTATCACATCTGCAAAGCTGCCATTGTCTTCGTTAATCAGAAAATTGGAATGTTTATCACTTATTTGTACTCCGCCAACTCTGAACCCTCTAAGTCCCGCAGCCTCGATCAATTGCCATGCCGGTGTTCCATCTTCGGCGGCCTTGAAGCAGGAGCCGGAGGTTTTGGTGTGGGGTTGGGATTCGATTCTTTTGGTAAGGAGGCTTTCGATAGTATTTTTTATGGTTTCTGGTTTGTCCGAAGGTATATTCAGATTAACTTCCCAGATGATTCGGAATCCGGAATCCGGAATCCGATATTTGGATGATTTAAAAATACTCTCACGATAACTAAACTCACATTCTCCTTTTGTTAAGACTTTCCATTCTCCATTTTCGAAGACTGTTACAGACTCAACAAAAGAATCGAGCCACTTTCCCTTTGGCCCTTGTCCTGCGTTTCCGACAACTGCTCCTCCTATGTTTCCGGGGATTCCTGTAAGGGGAGAGAGGTCGAGGCCTTGGTTGGCGAGTTCATTAATAAGTTGTGCAAGGTTTTTTCCTGATTCGACTTGCACAGTATCATCATTGACTTCGACTTGAGATGCTTTGATGCGAACAACAAGAGCATTGATTATTCCGTCAGCAAAAATTGTGTTTGAGCCTGCACCGAATACAATTATTGGGAGCGGAAGATAGCGATCTTCCGCTGCGGAGGTTTTTTGTGCGAACTTATATGCCTCTTCCATATCTTCCTTTGTTTCCACTTCCGCATAAAAACGTGCAGAACCACCTATTTTCATGGTTGTCTTTTTCTTTAATGGCTCGTTTTCTTTAATATCCATGAGCTCATTATATAGGCTAATAGATCACTATCTTGTAAAAACTAGAGATTACTTAGAGAGCAAACTCGCAATCTTCTCCATCTTATCAGCCAACTTCTCGCCTTTGCCCATTCTTTGAACCCTACCCAGTGTGCTTACAAGTAATGCCAATACCACTAGTCCTCCTGCAATAAGCAGAAATTCCTTACGGCCAAGGCCAACTCCGAATGTTTCTAGCGCAACCATCGAGACAGCAAAAAAGAAGATTCCAACAAGCACGCCAACGCCCATTGTTACAAGTACCAGTTTGGATCTGTTCTCCTGTGAATCTTGTGGAGCAGAAGCAAGCGATGTTAAAAGCTCACTGTGTATAATAATGGGTTCATCTCCCCATTGTTTGAATAGTGGAATAACTTTTCGCTGCAGTACAAGTGCAACAAAGGTTTTAAATGGGACGGATGTTCGACCTTCTATAATGGCACGGGTGTGCTCTTCTTTTAATTTGACTTCGATATCTGAGGGGCGGAGTTTCATGGCTTGAGTTTAGAGTGGAAAACGGTCTGCGACAAGCTCAGGTTAAAGAAAGTGGAACAGTCTTCGTCCTGTGGTCGCGGGACTACGGTCGGTAAGAAGTGGAAAATAGTAACCCAATCATATCTGGCGGTTTGTTTGCAAATTAATTAATGAATCTATAGGTGAGTTTATGTTTTCGATGCTCATTATCACACTTGTTAACCTTCTTCAATATTCTTACCAATGCCAAGTGCTTTTTGCAGCTCCCCACGTGTTTTTTGTACCATTTCTCCATCATTAAATATCATAATCTCACCAGTATGTTCCTGATGATCATTTTCTCTGACAACAATTGGCACTTTCCATCCCCTACGAGGGATATAATCAGAAGGTTCTCCTGAAACCTCTACTCCGCCATCAGATAGTTGCAGGACTTCTAAAACATATGCTGCAACACGTCTAGCTGCCTCCTGTTCGTTGGTCACAGGATTATGTTTTCTAATTCCTGTTACTTGATTTGGCGGCACGACTTGATCCAAATACCAATCAAGGGCTTGGTTTTGATGGTGCAATTCGTGGGTCATCATCTTAGCAGCAGATGACACTCTTGCGGTTAAAGCACTCAAGTCTTCATTGGTTTTGGATTTAAATCCTCGAAAGTCCTCGATAGGCACTTTGTTAACCACATTTCTTACAAATATATCTGTTAGTCGAGCAATCTCCTGTTCATCAAGTTCGCTTACCAGTTTAATTGCATTTACAAATGCAAGAATGCGTTCGGCACCATCCTGCACTTCTGATTCTGATAGCACACATTTACAGGAAGGGGCTTCATCGAGCTGAGACCTGATTAAAATGGCAATTCCATTTTCGGATAGGTTTGTTGGAGCAATAAGCTCCATTGTATCGGTTTGATCTGGTGATGTAATCATGGGGCAAGATTACTACCATAAAGAGTGATGTCAAATATGTTTAGGTCAATTATGTGGGGGAAGATGTGGATATTCATTAATCAATTAATCAATATATCAATTAATTGATATATTGATGACTCAAATACCAACAGACTGCTTTTCATCAGATTATATTGATATTGCTCTAATTCTTTTCAGAGTAATTTCCTTCCCCAGCACAGTCGCCACCTCAAAAGCACCCGGGCTATAAGGCAATCCTGTCAAAGTCGCTCGCAAAGGCCATAAGATTTGCCCATTCTTCCATCCTTTATCTTTTGCCAGTGCAAAAAGTACTTCTTTTAAGCCATCTTCATTCCAATCTTTATCGTCAACAGACTCAAGAGTTGTGATAAGAGCATCCAGAACATTCGGTAACATTTCTTCGCTCACTTTCTGTTTATCATTTATAAGAAGTTCCTTTGTAACTTTAGGTTCTTCGTAAAAGAAGCTCATCATCTCTGCAGCTTCGTTAAAGAAAGTCAGACGATCCTGTATAAGCACAGCTTTCGATTCAAAGTCCGGATCACTTTCAGCCTCTTTATAAATTTCTGTAACAATCGGATTAATTCTTTCTGCGAATTCTTGTGATGAAATCTTCCTGATCCACTGTCCCTGCAACCAATCCAACTTCTCTGTGTCGAAGATCGCTCCAGACTTCTGTATTCTGCCTATATCAAATTTATCAATCAGTTCTTCCATAGAAAATATCTCATCTTTATTTCCGGGATTCCATCCAAGCAGTGCCAGAAAATTCACAAGTGCCTCGGGCAGATAGCCTTTATTGATATATTCCTCAGTTGCAACATCACCCTGTCTCTTACTTAACTTCGTCTTATCCGCATTCAATAGAAGTGGAACGTGAGCGTATCTCGGAGGCTTAAATCCGAGTTCTTGGAACAGGAGTAGGTGCTTTGGCAGGGAACTGAGCCATTCTTCACCGCGAATAACAATATCAATGTCCATCAAATGATCATCCACAACGTGTGCAAGATGATAAGTCGGGAACCCGTCACTCTTCATAAGAACCTGATCATCAACAGTATGTCCCATGAATGTTAGGTCTCCTCTTATGTCATCGTTAAATGTTATTTTCTCACTTCGCGGAATCTTCAAACGGAGAACATGAGGCTCATCTGCTTCAACTTTCTTTTTCACTTCCTCTTCACTCAAGGAACAACACAAGCGGTCATACATAGGAGCCTCTTTTCTCTTCTGTTGATCTTCCCGCATTTGTCCAAGTCTCTCAGACGAACAAAAACAACGGTACGCAGAACCTTTGTCTAAAAGTTTTTTGGCGTACTGCTGATAAACCTCCAGCCTTTGCGATTGTATGTATGGTCCTTTGGCCCCCTTTGAACTGACCTTCCCCTGATCCAACATCACACCTTCGTCGGGGGCAATTCCCGCCCAATGCAAAGTTCTAAGAATATCCTCAGTTGCTCCCAGTACAGATCTTTCCTGATCGGTATCCTCTATCCTTAAAATGAATTCACCCTTGCTCTGTTTAGCAATCAGATAAGCATAAAGTGCAGTACGCAATCCTCCTACATGAAGGAAGCCTGTGGGGGAGGGGGCGAAGCGGGTTCTCATATTGTCTGAACCATGATTAATGGGATTAAAGGATTAGCATGATTATATAAAAGAAGCTTGATAATACTAATCCTATAAATCCTTTAATCAAGAAAATCAAGGTTTAGACTATTTTACCTCCACATCAAATGTAACAGCCTCCACCGGCATATCGTTTGCCCCCTTCTCTGTATTTGCAATTGCATCAACTACGTCCATTCCCTCGGTCACCTTTCCAAAAACAGTGTGCTTACCTTCCAACCAGGGAGTGCCCGCCTTCCTCTGAATAATAAAGAACTGGCTTCCGTTTGTGTTTGGTCCGGAATTCGCCATTGCAATATATCCCTTCTCCATAGGCAACGATTTAAGATCGTCATTGAATATGTACCCCTGCTTTTCCAGATATTCCTTTTGTGTCATCTCTGCCAACTCTTCCGGCAATGCCTCATCTGTTGCATCACCAAGTTTTAATTTATGCAGTCCATAACTGTCGGCATTTATTTCATCCTCAAAACTTACTCCAAAAATACTTTCACCCCCCGTTCCATTTCCATTCGGATCTCCTCCCTGAATCATAAAGTCGGGGATGACTCTGTGAAAAGTCAGACCATCGTAATATCCGGATTTAGCCAATTCAATAAAGTTTGTGACGGTCTTTGGGGCGCTGTCTGCATCGAGCACCAGTGTAATATCCCCAAGAGAGGTCTTTAGCATTATTTCATGCTTTCCTTTTAGCATCTCACCCCGAAAACCCGCCGTATCGTCGGTTATGCCTTCATCAACAGGAGCTGATTCCGGCTTACTGCAGCCAAACATAAGAATTGAAAGTGCGAAAAGGGGAATTAAAAGCTTACACATATATTTAAATTACAACCCGAGAAGACTAATGATTTTCGACTTATTAAGCAAGGTATTTAGCAATTATTTGAGAGATTTGTATAGTGGATCGACATTCGACATTCGACAATCGACATTCGACATTCGACATTCGACTTTTGACCAATAGCTTCTTGGTAACTTGGATTAGCTCTTCGTTAATATTCTTTTGCATAACAACTTTAAATGCATCACTTTCAACAGCTTTCGCATTTGCGACCTGATGATTGTGGGCGACACCTTCAAGTGGGACTAAAACAGTTGGAATATTATTTGCCGCGAGCTCGGTTATTGCATTAGCACCCGCCCGGCTTATTGCAACATTGGTGATTGCATAAAGATCCTTAAGTTCGTCTCCTGCAAACCCGATTGAGTAATATCCTTTGCGATTCGAAGCTCCTTTTTTGTTGTGTCCGGTAATGTGGATTATGTTGAAGGTTTTAAGTAGCTCATCAATATGATCAATTACAAATTTATTTAAATCCTGCGAGCCCTGACTTCCGCCCATTACAAGGAGGACGTGTTTACTCTCGCCTATGAATCCTGTGATACGCTGTGCTTCTGCAATAGATCCTTGATTAATGTCTCGGCGAATTGGATTACCTGTAAAAGTCGAAGGTCGAATGTCCAATGTCGAAGGACTTTCAACTTTCGACTTTCGACTTTCGACACTCGGTGGCAGCCCCAAACAAACATCCTCCGCCCACCCCGCTATCAACCTATTCGCCCTCCCCATAACCGCATCCGACTCATGTAAAACAATAGGAATCTTCATCCTCTTAGCAGCCAAGCAAACCGGCACACTTACATATCCTCCTTTAGAAAAAATTACTCTTGGTTTAAGTTCGTTCAGGATTTTTTTTGATTCTTTGTAAGCTTTATAAAATTTCCAAGGAAAACTTAAAGATAGTCTGGGTGCATCAATTTGAGAATATTCAAATCCTTCTTCTTTTAAGAATGAAGCATCATCTTCTTTTGTTGAGCAGATGAAACGGACCTCAACATCGGGATGCTCGGATTTAAGCTCATTTGCAACTGCTACGGAAGGGGCAATGTGACCGATTGAACCGCCGCCGGTGAAGATGACACTGCTCATATAGACATAATAACATTTTCTCGTTTTCTCGTTTACTCGTTTACTCGTTTTTTTGTACATTAGTTGGATTTAGTTAACGAATGGCTCGACTGCGCTTACCACAGGTTAACGAGCAACGAGCAAACGAGTAAACGAGCATATCAACTGGCAAGCCTTACCCTCCTCTTAATCAGCCTTTGCAAACTCCTCCTTTTCGCCCTCCTTGTACTAACACTCTCCTGAGTTGAATACATGGAAATATTCAGCAGTATTCCGGTAGCAGCAAGCAGAGACAGAAGCGAAGATCCACCGTAACTTATAAACGGCAATGTCACTCCCGTAAGCGGGAACAGTGCCAGATTAACAGAGATATTTATAAGAGTTTGAATTGCAATCCATGTTGTGATTCCTGTTGCGACCAATGTTCCAAAACGATCGGGTGCATCCTGAGCGATTCTAAATCCTCGATAAACATAGACGGAAAATAAGGTAAGGATAATCAGCAATCTCATAAAGCCGAGCTCTTCCGCCATGGCTGCAAAGATGGCGTCAGCTTGAACTTCCGGCAGGTACCCAAACTTTTGAATTGATTTTCCATAGCCAACTCCAAATGCACCACCGCTTCCAACAGCAATTAAAGCCTGTTTGATCTGGAATCCTATAGTTTCTGCAATATCAGGATTATTTGGCTGAAAGAATGCTGCAAATCTGTTGCGAACATATTCCTGGCTTAAGATAAGAGGCAGTCCCATTATTGCTGCGATTGCTCCGCCGAGTATTACATGCAATATATTTCCTCCTGCGACAAAAAACATAACCGTTGCAATGCCGGAAATTACAAGAAACGAACCAAGGTCAGGTTGAAATGCCACAAGCATGGTGCTCAACGTGAGAAGTATTGCAAAAGGCATAAATCCTTCCTTCAGAGTACCAATCAGCTGTTCACGTTTTTGTAACCAGACAGCAAGATAAAAGATAACACTGAGCTTTAGAAACTCGGATGGTTGTACAGAGAAAGATCCGATGTGTAGCCAACTGTATGCTGTTCCATAATCGGCGCGGAGACCCGGCATAAATACTGCGACAAGCAGAAGAAGTGTTATTGCAAATATTGGAAGAGCTAAACGCTCCCAAAGTCTGTAAGGAATAACCATGGTAATTCCCATTGCACAGAGCCCGGCAAGCACATGCATAAAACTCCTCCAAAGATAGAATGAATTACTAGAAGCTTCTCTTACACCTTGCGACATCAGCCGTTCCGTTAACTGATAACTTTCAAAAACACTTACACTTGCAATCATCGCAAGCCCAAACAAGGTCAGGACGATTGTTATGCCGAGGAGGAGGAGGTCCATTCTGTTGAACATGGCTGAGTGAGTATAAGGCTCAACTTGTAACTAGTTAACTAGTTAACCAGTTAACTAGTTGCGAGTTTCTCATATTAGTGAAATAAACTTATGTCTATCCTTTGAACCCCCTCAAAAATGCTCTCCTATGCCTCCCACCCATAGTCGGCAGCAGAGCTTCTATTTGGTAAGTAAGAACCTTTACTTTTCCGGGACAGCGCTCCATATTGGGGAAATTCTTGATAGTTTTACCAAGGGTTTCCATGCGTTCCAGAGATCTATCCATATCTATGTTGTGGCAATGGAATGCGAATGCATCAGGTTCATAAAAAAGTTTTACGGGAGCATTTTTAAGTCTTTCTCCCCACTCAATGTCTTCCCAGCCGTACTCGGTTACATCTTCGCGGAATGGATGTTCTCTTGCTATGTCAGTCGGAACACTTATATGACTTGTATAAGTGAATCTGTGTTGTTTTTTGCTCGGCACATAGTTTTTGGCATTTTTTTTGATTTTTGGATACCCAAATTGCCATCCTGATTTTTCCAGCCACTTCATAACCGGTGTCACATTAATATCAGGGCCCCAGGTTGTATATCCAAGCACTGCGATTGAAAGAGGTCCTCCATTTTCTGCCTGCTCTTTGTGAACTGCGAAGTGTTTTTCGCATGCGTCCGGTGCCAGCAAAATATCATCTCCTATAAAAAGTGTTCGCTGTGCTTTAGCCTCTTTTATTCCTTTATTCCTTGCGACCCCCTGTTGAGATTTTTCAATTTCGATAAAACGGGGTGAGATTGCCCACGTCTCTTTTTCAAAAAGGTCTTGGGTATCTTTGTCATAACCGTCACTTACTACAATAACATCCAATTCATCTTTTATTGTTTGTTTATCGATGTGATCTAAACATCGTTTAAGCGTATCCGCTCTTTTGTGAGTGGGGATGATTATGGAGAGGGAGGGCATTAAAAAGTGGAAAATGGAAAGTGGAAAGTGGAAAATTGCGCTACTCTACAACTATCGGAATTCGATTCTACATTGAATATTATTATTTCCAAATATTATGAACTGCTTGTTTCTGGATATTGCGAGCCATGAGGGGACTATTGCTCTTATAGGCAATGAAAAAGTTATATCTAAAAGAGAGGTTTCCACTCGTGTGCGTGATCATGAATTAATTCCATTGGTTGAGGAATGTCTGGAGGAGGCCGGATGGGAGTATTCAGATCTGACTCATTTGGCTTGCGTAATAGGCCCGGGGGGGTTTACGAGTTTGAGAGTTGCGGTTTCTTATTCTAATACAATTATTGATCAGTTGGAGGTTGAGGGAGTAGGAGTTCATTTGAGTGATTTGCATGAAGCAAGAATGTGTCAGGATTCGGAATCCGGAATCCGGAATCCGGATGTACTTTGGTTGCATGCAACAAAGAGAGATCTGATGTTTGTAAGAGGATTTGGGGAATATGAGGAGATTTGGAGGGAACCGACACTTATTTCTGTTGATGCATTCTCACAAAGGATCGCAGCGGAAAGTCGCGGCTTTCCGCTACAGTGGACAGGGGAATTGCTGGATTCTCAAAAGGAGGCATTAAAGGAGCTCAATTTGCAGGAGGCAGAGCTCAGGTCTATTGAGGATATTCTTCCAAAGTTTGTTTCTGGGCTTACATATGTCAAAAAACCGTTGGAGCCTTGGTATGGGAGGGGGTTTTGACGACCTCACCCCCGGCCCCCCTCCACTCCGCTCCGCCTGGCACGTCTCACATGTGAGACGTGCCCTGCCACGTCTCACATGTGAGACGTGCCCTGCCACGTCAGTCATGACTGACGTGGCCTGCCCACTGTGGAGAGGGGAGCTCTGTTAATGGAGATATACTCCTTCACCTAAATAATTCCGGTTCTTGAGGACTCATTAATTATTAACAAATCTATTTCTAATGGCTATGGAGTACGAGATTGCATAATAAAAACACAGTGAATTTTTCGGAATTATTAACTAAAAGCAGTATACTGACCAATTTATACCAATAACGGAGCTCCCCTCTCCTTGGTGGGCTTAAAATATTTAAATAACATACCAATATATTGATATATTCAATTATTAAAGTGAGTTGTAAGGAGAGGGGCCGGGGGTGAGGTCGAATAAAATGGTTCAGACAACGGGCTTTCTGCTATCATCTCCTCACATGTCCACAATAGATTTCCTAAACAAACTCCTCGGCGACCCAAATGAGAGAGAGCTTAAAAAGCTATGGCCGATTGTGAAGGAGGTAAAGGAGGCAAGGGAGATACAAGAGATAAAGGAGCTTACGTTGCAGGATTTGCCGAAGAAGACGGAAGAATTAAAGTTGAAAGTTCAAGATGGAGCAAAGCTTGATGATCTTTTGCCGGAAGCATTCGCAGTTGTGATGCGGGCTTGCGAACTTATAGAAGGAAAAACTGCAAAACTTGGTAAGCAGGAATTTGTCTGGAAAATGGTTCCTTTTGATGTGCAGATACTTGGAGGTATTGCTCTTCATCAAGGCAACATCTCCGAAATGAAAACGGGGGAAGGAAAAACTCTAGTATGTACCATGCCGGTTTATTTGAATGCGCTAACCGGAAAAGGTGTTCACGTAGTTACAGTCAATGACTATCTGGCTAAACGAGATGCCTTTTGGATGGGAATGCTTTATGAAGCATTGGGATTGACTGTGGGGACAGTCCTTCACGAAAAAAATCATGAAGAAAGGCAGGAGGCATATAACCGTGATGTCACATATGGAACAAACAATGAATTTGGATTCGATTACTTGCGTGACAACATGGCGGGTTCAATCGATAGGCAGGTTCAACGTGGTTTAAATTATGCGATTGTTGATGAGGTCGACTCAATTTTGGTTGATGAGGCGCGTACTCCACTCATTATCAGCCAACCTGCGGAAGAATCCACTTCCAAATACATCCAATATTCACAACTTGTTGGGAACCTGAAAGAGAATGTGCATTACAACAAAGACGATAAGCAAAAAGCTGCCGCTTTAACCGAAGAAGGAATAAAAAAAATGGAAGAGATGCTTGGTGTGGATAATATTTATACGGAAAAAGGCTTCGAAGAAGTACATCACATAGAACAAGCTCTTCGGGCACAAGCTATGTATCAGCGTGATACGGATTTC
>JAHISE010000067.1 GCA_018818235.1 Patescibacteria group bacterium | reverse complement strand
TTATACTGCTTTTAGTTAATAATTCCGAAAAATTCACTGTGCTTTTGTTATGCAATCTCGTACTCCATAGCCATTAGAAATAGATTTTGTTAATAATTAATGAATCCTCAAGAATCGGAATTATTTAGGCGAAGGAGTATATAAACAATTCCACCTCTCCGGATCAATCCCAGGAGCCGGGAAGCTTACACATAGGTCACGTACTTCACCTTCAATTCTTTTCAGGATCGCATCATTATCAATATTACTCAGCACCTCGTTCATCCAGTCTCCAAGTTTATCCATTTCTGCCTCCTTCATTCCTCTGGATGTTATAGACGGTGTTCCGATTCTGATTCCCGAAGGATTGAATGGTGAGTTCTTATCAAACGGAACCATATTTGCATTACAGACTATTCCGGCTTTATCGAGTGCCCGCGAAGCATCACGCCCCAGTATTCCTTTGCTTTCGAACACTTCCATAAGTATAAGATGATTATCCGTACCACCTGTTACAAGTCTGAATCCGTGACTGAGCAGTCTTTCTGCCAGAGCTTTTGCATTTTTAACAACTTGCTGAGCATAAACCTGAGCATCCGGCTGACTTGCTTGCTTAAGTGCAACTGCAATAGCTGAAATTGTATGAATGTGAGGTCCACCCTGAAGTCCGGGGATGATTGCTTTGTTAACCGCCTCCGCATGTTCTTGTTTACATAGAATCATTGCACCTCTGGGACCTCTTAGTGTCTTGTGAGTTGTAGTAATTCCGGTATCGGAGATCGGAAATGGGTTGGGATGTGCTCCTCCTGCGATAAGCCCCGTAATATGTGAGGTGTCGGCATGGAAGTAAGCTCCAACTTCATCACAAATTTCGCGGAACTTGGTCCAATCTATGGTTCTTGGGTATGCGGTGTATCCTGCAATAATCATTTGAGGTTTGTGCTCCTTTGCCAATGCTCGAATCATGTCGAAGTTGAGCATCTCGGTCTCGGGATCCAGTTCGTAGGGAACAGAATTGTAAAGTGATCCGGAAAAATTAGCTTTCCACCCATGAGTTAAGTGCCCTCCATGGGGTAAGGAGAGTCCCATGATAGTATCACCCGGTTTAAGGACTGCTCGGTAAGCAGCCATATTGGCCGGGCTTCCGGAAAGTGGTTGAACATTTACATGATCACAACCAAATAACTTCTTTGCTCGCTCACATGCCAATATTTCCACTTGATCGGTTAATTGTTGTCCTTCGTAATACCGCTTATTCGGGTAGCCCTCCGAATATTTGTTCGTAAATATTCCTCCGGTAGCTTCTTTGACAGCATCTGATGCGTAATTTTCGGATGGAATAAGCCTCATCTTCTCAAATTCACGTTTCTCCTCCAGTAATATAAGATCGCGAATCTCCGGATCGGTTTCCTTAAGCGCTGGAAGGTAAGTCATGGCAATTTTGGGTGAAGAAATTGTCGGGGTGATCATAGGTGTCCAGATTAATACTGATTTGATTGTGTGGCAAATAAATTATTGTTTTGTTATGTTATTTGTTGATACGTTGCTACGTTGCTACGTTTATGTTGCATGCTGTCCAATGTAGCAACTTAGCAACTTAACAACGTTCTAGCAGTAACCACCCCGTCCACTCTCCGATCATGCTCTTCCACCGGCACTTCATTTACAATCTGACACTCAAAAGCAACGCCCCACATTGCAGTTTTGGGATTGGCCATCCTCTGATCTGCTATCCAATAGTCATAACCTCCGTTTCCTCTGCCCAAGCGGTTTCCATTTCGGTCAAAAGCGCGACCCGGCACAAGAACAAAGTCGATTTCCTTCGGATCTGCAAGTTCAGAGTCTGCCGGAGGCTCAAGTATTTTTAATTTGCCCGGTTTAAGTTCATCTAGATTCATAGCACGTTTGAATATAAAGTGGTCACCTTCAAAAAATGGAAAATATACTTTGTCTCCTCTCTTTAATAGCTTTTCTATAAGCATTGTAAGGTCAGGCTCAGTCTTTTTTAATGCGGAATAAACACAAACACCGGATCCTTCGGGGATATTCTCTTTAAGTCTTCTGCATATGGATCTACTTTCGTCTGCGCGATCTTTTTCTGACATGTGGGCAAGGCGTTCGATTATGGATTCCCTGAGTTGTTGTTTTGATTCTGAGGGGTGCATGGGAGTTAGCATATTGGCTTATTGGCTTATTGGCTAGTCTTCTTCAATCGACCTCACCCCCTGGCCCCCTCTCCTGCCCCAACAAGGGCTTCGAGTAAATTTTATGCTGTTTGAGATTTTTGGATACTCACAGGAGAGGGGGGAGCCCGTATTAAAGGAATAAATTTAATTTCATTGAATTGCAAATGTAATTAAAAAACATTCATTTGCGGAGTTCCCCTTTCCTCTATGTTTTAAAGTATATATATACTGCTTTTAGTTAATAATTCCGAAAAATTCACTGTGCTTTTATTATGCAATCTCGTACTCCATAGCCATTAGAAATAGATTTGTTAATAATTAATGAGTCCTCAAGAACCGGAATTATTTAGGCGAAGGAGTATACAACAAGTAACTATGATGCTCACTTATGTGGGAGGAGAGGGGGCCAGGGGGTGAGGTCGCTAAAATATCTCCGCCGCCGCTTCCGCCAAATCCACATCGGGTTCCGGAGTTGTATTTTCCTGATGACCATCGCCAATAATACATTCTATTTTCAGTGATCTCTTTAGTATCTTTTTCATAGCTTCTTCAACTGCGCGGCTTGCCTCCGGATGCGCCACTTTATCCTTATGGAATGAAGAAGAAAAGCCAAGTGTTAACAATTTCTCATTCACATTCACAAGACTACCGTCCTTTAAGGAAAGTTTTACAGAGGATTTGGCTATTTCTTCTATAACCTGAGGCCACAACTCGGATACTTTTTCTTTAGAAAGCTCAACTGCTTCCACTTGTGCCTCTTTGATTTCTTCATCCTCCAATTTTGTTTCTATTTGTTTAGCTTCAATATTATCTTCAATAATTTTGGCTTTTACCTGTACTTTCGCCTCTTTTTTCGCAGCTTTCTTGTCTTCTTTAGAAGGTTTATTGAGTGTTGCCTTTTTCCCCGATTCTTCTTCCGTACTGCATAGCGAAATCAAAGCCGATTCCAGAACAAGACCCGGCAAAGGGGAGATTCTTACATCTCTTATTGCCTGCAAAAGAGTATCAAGAATGCTTCTTAGATAATCTGTTTCCTGATTCTTTTCTATCGCTTCATGCAACATACTTCTGACTGTTGTAAGTAACATTCTTACAAAAACATCCAATGCTATTCCGGTCTCTTCAATTTTCTGAACTATCGAAATGATTGTTTTTTTATCCTCATTATCAATAGCTTCGAAAAGCGGTTCCAGATATTCGCTGCCTGTCTTACCCATTCGTTGTTCAACATCATCCAGAGTTACATTTGGCAAGGACCGCATCTGATCAAGCATGGAGATTGCATCACGCATGCTACCTTGCCCGTGGTGAGCAATGATCCTTAGTGCTTCCCGCTCAACTTTAATATGTTCCTGATCAGCAATTAACTGCAGCCTCCTTATTATGTCTTCCTCCGGAATGGTTCTAAAAGAAAAACACTGACAGCGCGATTGGATTGTAGAAGGGATTTTACTCAGTTCCGTTGTAGCAAGTATAAAGTATGCGTAATCAGGAGGTTCTTCCAGAGTTTTGAGCAGTGCATTAAATGCTTCCTTTGTAAGCATGTGCACCTCATCAATTATATAAACTTTTGCCTTCGAAACGACGGGGGAGAACTGAATCTTTTCTATAAGATCACGAACATCATCAATCCCACGATTACTTGCGGCATCAATTTCCAGAAGGTCCACAATATTTCCCTCCGTGACTCCATTTATAATCTGTTTTTTTATCGTTTCATCCTCAACACCCTCAGCCATTATCAGTTTTGCAAGTATGCGCGCGATTGATGTCTTTCCTGTTCCTCTGCTTCCGGAGAACAAGAATGCATGTGAAAGCTTATCCTGCTCTGCAGCTTGCTCTAAAGTAGATACAACAGCATCCTGTCCTACTACTTCGGCAAAGGTCTGGGGCCGGTACTTTCTGTAGAGGGACATAGAGATATAGATTATACATAATCTAAATCTTTGTGCATAAAAAGCAATTAGCTAATTGGGATATTAGCATATTAGCATATTGGCTACGTTTGGCAGCAATTGATAGCCAATTGCCAATTGCAAATTGCCAAAAGCAGGGCTCTCTGTCATCCTAACCACATGAAACGCTTAATATCTCTCTCAATTTTATCAATAATCCTGGTTTCTTGCACGGGAGGCATCCCCCCTGAATCCAGCAGACCCCCAAAAGGCAACCCCAATGGGGTCGTTGTAATAAAGGAATACTCGGATTTTGAATGTCCTGCATGCTCATCTGTTCACAAGGGAGTAGTAGGACCGATTATGGAGGAATTTAGTAACGAAGTAAGATTTGAATTCAAACACTTTCCTCTAAGAGCCATCCACAGGTTCGCAATGGATGCTGCGGAGTCCTCTGAGTGCGCATCTGATCAGGGGAAGTTCTGGGAATTTGTGGATTTGGCTTTCGAGAATCAGAATGAGCTGAGTTACGACTCACTTTTAAGTTGGGCAGATCAACTAGGTTTAAATGTTGAGCAATTCGAAAGATGTTGGAAGTCTCATGCTAAACGTAAAGTTGTTCTTGCAGATTACGAAGAAGGTAGGGGACTGGACGTCGCAGGTACACCAACCTTTTTTGTTAATGGTAAAAAGGTTCAGGTGGGGTATGACACTTTAAAGGCGGCGATAGATGAGGAGCTAAAGAAGTTTCAGCAGAGATTGTGAATCGACATTCGACATTCGACATTCGACATTCGACATTCGACATTCGACATTCGACATTCGACATTCGACATTCGACATTCGACATTCGACATTCGACATTCGACATTTTGATTCTGTGTAGCATAAATATTACTGTGTTGATAGTTGACTGTCGAAAGGTCCCGCAGGACCGTGTCGATTGTTATTACTTGCTTAACTGTGCAAACCCATACAACCTCTTTAGCTGATTATCCCAAAGTATAACAGTTCTTAATGCATCAATATTAGTTACGACAGGAATGCCATAACGCTGAGCTCCGTAAGGGGATTGCAAAGCCCCAAGATCAACAAAGCTGGGATCGGGGAACTCCTCAAGGTCACGCGGATCCAGAACTTCTGACAAAAATATATGAAGTTCAGGTCCTGGGTCAGTTTCGAATTTTGTACCGAGAAATAATATGTTATTAATCAAAAGTGCTTCACCTATCACATACTCTTTATCGCCTACAAATTGACCGGTTAATCCTTGCTGCTGTAGCTTGCGTGACTTGCGATCAATATCCATCCAATATCTTTTTGTGTCTTCCACGTACCTCGCCTTTTTTTCATCTTCAATAATCGGATCTTTATCAATAACAAGTTCTGTGAGTCTTTCGGTCATAGCCTTTGAGTATTGCTCGGCAAAAAGAGGATTAACCAAGCGCTCTTTAAGTGGGATGGATGCATGATTGTTTTCTGCATCAGGACTGCCATCGGTAATTGATGCACAAGCAGTAAGGAAAACGGTGGAAATCAATAATAATCTTTTCATTATCGGAATGGGGAAATTTGTTGGTGGCATTTTTGTACAAATCTGTGATATTTTCAAGCAAATAGGTGTCTTATTTCAATTATGAAGACATTGCGTATGAAGTTGCCCCTGCAGATTTAGAAGGGGATGGCTTGCTTGCAACCGATGCTTTTGGAGATTCAATTTTACGCAAACAGCTTTTAATTTTGTAATTAATGTTATTAACCACATAAGAGTGAGTTCCATAATCCACTCCGTCGGGTATCAGTGTAGTCCAATAGCGGAAAAGGTAACTGTCCTCCTGATGCATTTTTGCGACAAGTGCATCATGACCCGTGGAACTTACGAACAACGTCTGTGATTTGTTGATACCCGTGTACGAGTAGGAGCGTATGGATGGTTCTTTGTAACTGTCTACGTCGGTGGCAACGTGTTGATCCTTGTTATCGCCTTCTTCCAATCTGGTTCTTGTATCTTCGGTTGCATGTTGACGCATTTCTTCTTCTTTATTATCATCAAGTACTCGTCCTTTTTCGTGACACCAGACACGGTTGTACATTATGGAGGAAAGACACTTAAACTTACCTGCGTGAATTGATTTACGATAAAGGGACTGTAATGAACTTGGCAGAATGGAAAGCAGACGCTCCAATTCTGCGTGAGGATCTTCACCTTCTTCTTCGAATGTTGCCGAGCCAGATATTCCTGTTGTTTGATGTTCTTTCAGATATCTCTTCAGTGATTTGAGCTTTTCCTTGTCTTTTTCCGAAACCAATTCATTTTCTGCCTTGCCGATAAGGTGCGCGGCTGTTGCCCAGTCTTCGCAATCAAGTTCGCGCCTGATATCAAGTATCAGTGGATTTTCCTTTTCTATGTCTGTAAATCTTTTTTCAGCTTCTTCCACATAGGCAAGGCGTTTGGAGTAGTGCCAATCAAGGAATTTTTCCGTTTTTACAAAACTAAAACTGCGTGGGGTGCCAACCTTCACTCTTTTAATTTCTATTTTGTCATATCTTTCTCTTACCATTGTCCATCGTCCTATCAAGCCCTTCAAAGATTTATCATCAGATCCCTGAACAAATTTGCGGATCAATTCGACTGGTGCATTACTTTCGAATATGCGATGCAGCCATTCTCCGACTTTATGCGAAGAAAGCACATCTTTTTTTACGGCTGAGCTTAATATTTGTTTGGCTTCCTTGAACAGTTCAGTTCTTCCGCGCTTGGTAGCTTCTATTATCCCCAGTGCTTCACTGATTGCATTACGCCAGTCAGTGAATTTCTTAAGTCCTTTTCCGGTTTCAACAATATTTACTGCAGGAATATTCTTCAGAGTCGGATCTTTTTTAATTTCATCTTTGATCTTTTTAATATCATTGGTCATTTTCTCCCAATTGCTTACCAAGTGAGGCAATTTGTCATATATGAATTGAACCTTCTGTGACCAGTGATAATTTTTTGATGAAAGCTTATTGGTCCAGTATTTTAAAGTATTGTCGGTTATCCAGTTATTTGCTCTGGCCCTTCCCATTTGTCTGTTAAATTCCTGTTCTGCTGCGTCCAATTCGCTCTTAAGAGCGGGAGTATTTTCGTAACTCTGTTTAAGCTCTTCGGTTTGCATTTTTTCTTCGAACATTTTAAGTCCGCGCCTTTCCAGATCCAGATCTTTTTCCGTATATAAAGGTGAAGCCTGCATTATGCCGGTCAATCTCTCCATACATTTATCATTCAAAAATTTACACTGCAGTTCCCGCTCATAATCTCCCATCAGGCTTGATCCATCTCCTCCGACTATCTTGTCATTAGAGCTTTTTGTGGCCAGGCGATTTACATCGGTTGCAGATGACATGGACGCAGGTATTTTATGGAAATTTGGGGGTAGGGCAATGGAATAGGTGAGGTTTTTGTAGGTAAGAATACAAATCACGGATCAATGCCAAAATGCAGGGACCCATTTAAGAAATCCCAAATCTCAAAAAACAAATCACAAAACACAACGAAATCCCAAAACACAAATCCCAAAACACAACGAAATCCCAAAATACAAATCCCAAATCCCAAGATTGTTATTAATAGAAAATACTTGATATTCACAATAATGGTGTATACTGGTTCACCTTATGACTGATAAACCATTTGATTTTGAGCAGCGCTCTAGGCAATTTGCACGCAAAGTTAAATTCTTTACAGAAAAAATCCCATACTCAATTTCCAACACCGAATACACTAAACAACTTATTCGTTCTTCAGGATCTATTGGAGCAAATTTTATTGAGGCGGATGAGGCACTGGGTAAAAAGGATCGAATAATGCATATGCGAATTTCAAGAAAAGAAGCTAAAGAAAGTATTCATTGGTTAGATCTTATAGATGCCGGAAACAATACTGAGCTACAAAAGGAACAGACTTATTTAAAGGATGAGGCAAATCAATTATTACGAATTCTAAGTTCAATAATATTAAAGCTTACACAATAAATGGCATTTGGGATTTGTGTTTTGGGATTTGGGATTTCTTTGTGATTTGTGTTTTGGGATTTGGGATTTCTTTATGATTTGTGTTTTGGGATTTGGGATTTCTTTGTGATTTGTGTTTTGGGATTTGGGATTTCTTTGTGATTTGTGTTTTGGGATTTGGGATTTTTTATATTATTTATGATACTCTCACATCATGATCCTCTCCGACATCGACATCCGCCGAGCCATCACCTCAGGTCACGTAAAAATAGAAAACTGTGATCCGAGTTCGTACCACATCCATGCAAGTTCTATGGATTTGCATCTTGGAAACATCTTTAAGCTTTACGATAATTCCAAAGCCTCACTTCTGGATCCAAGAAAGTCAGAAACTCTAACCGATAACATCAGAACCATAGAAGTTGCAGACGGGGAGCCATTTATAGTGCAACCCGGTGAGTTCTTTCTTGGGGTTACTCAGGAAAAAATTACAGTCCCCGATGATTTGGTTGTACGTGTGGAAGGCAGAAGTTCATTGGGACGTCTGGGAATCATTGTCCACTCAACTGCAGGGTTCGTTGATCCCGGATTTAGCGGAACAATCACACTCGAAATCAGTAACTTAAATACAATGCCGGTTGCGCTTTATTCAGGGATGCGAGTTTGTCAGATTTCTTTTGAACAGATGACAAGTCCGGCGCAGACTCCTTACAACAAAAAACCAAATAGCAAATATATGGGACAAGTTGAACCGGAAGGTAGTAGGTTGGGAAGTGACCCCGAGTTTATTCAGGAGGAAGTAAAGAAGAGGCATGTGATTGGGGTTTGAGATGACATTCGACATTCGACTAGTGACCAACCTTCGCCTCTTGGGCTTCAGTCGTCGCCTCCAGCCGTCGCCTCTGGGCTATGGTCGGCAGGCTGGGCTATGGCCGACAAGACGGTCGGCAGGCAAGCGACTAGTGATCCCTAAAGGCTCTAATTTAAGCCAAAAATCAACAGTGTTTTAAATTCAAAACCACCCCTAACGCCCTTGATATACTGCTTTTAGTTAATAATTCCGAAAAATTCACTGTGCTTTTGTTATGCAATCTCGTACTCCATAGCCATTAGAAATAGATTTGTTAATAATTAATGAGTCCTCAAGAATCGGAACTATTTAGGCGAAGGAGTATAAAAGGATACAAGGTAGGTTTCTTCTTCGATCTGGAAGATCGAGGATCTATACGACGTCAGGGTCTTTGACTTGTCTAAAAAACCAGTAAAGCAATTCCGGAATTGCCTTACATGTTAAGGGTGCATAAATATCTACATCACAAATACATTTGTGCAAAAGTATTCTGTATTATTGAACGACAAATAATCATGAAATTCCAATATTTTTAGTTATACTCAGTAGTTATTGGTACAATGCACTCAACATAATGGACGATTAGCTCAGTTGGTTAGAGCGTACGGTTCACATCCGTAAGGTCACTGGTTCGAATCCAGTATCGTCCACCAACCTCCGCAGGAGGTTGTAAACCATAGCCTCGCCACAGCGAGCGAAGGTTGACCAATTTTACGACCACCTCCTGGCTTCGGTTGGCAGGCCACGTCAGTCGTGATTGATCGTGGCAAGCCAACCAGCAGCGAAGGTTGGCCAAGGATCTAAGCAACCATTGTTGTTGACCCTTTCCCAAAAGGCTTCTTCCCCGTGATTATTGTTTTAATTCCCAGATATGTAATATATGCAATCCCTGCAATTGTTAGAACCGGAGCAATAGTTGGTCCGATTGATTGTTTAAGTACTTCCAGTCCGGGCGAAACCTGAGAAATTACCGGTGCCTTGTCAGCTGCTATTTGCTCAGCAGCACCTGTAGAGACTTCGGAAGCGGGGATTATATTTTCCGGTGTTGGTATTACATTCACTAAATATATTATACAATAAAATAGAGAAAAAGGAAGGTTCAATAATACGACCCACGAGGAAGGTAGATCATTATTTCTATACAAAATCCTCTCTGAACGTTAACATACACCCATGCGAGTACTTTCGGGTATCCAACCCTCCGGCCAATTACATATAGGAAATTATTTCGGATCAATAAAGCCTAATTTGGAATTCACGGAAAAATCCGACCAAAGCTTATTCTTTGTTGCCGATCTTCATGCGCTTACAACAATTCAGGATGCAAGTGTACTTAATAAAGCTCGTGAAGATATTGTTCTGGATTATCTTGCATGTGGATTTGATCCGGAGAAGGCGATTATATTTGATCAGTCTCAGATTCCGGAGCACACCGAACTTATGTGGATACTAAGCTGCATAACACCTATGGGACTTTTGGAACGTGCAGTTAGCTATAAAGATAAAGTTCAAAAGGGGATTATTCCTTCGGTCGGGCTTTTTGCTTATCCGGTTTTAATGGCTGCAGATATCCTATTATATGATGCAACGCATGTGCCTGTTGGAAAGGATCAAAAGCAACATGTGGAAATGGCTCGTGATATTGCTCAGAAATTTAATACTATTTTTGGAAAAGATGCTCTTACGATTCCAGAACCTGTTATAAGAGAAGAAGTTGCGGTTGTTCCGGGTGTGGATGGGCAAAAAATGAGTAAGAGTTATGGGAATACAATTCCACTATTCGGAGATGAGAAAAAAATTAAGAAAATCATTATGGGAATAGTTACAGACTCAGCGGGTCAGAACGATCCGAAGGATCCGGAGAAATCCACAATATATATTATTAATAAGTTGTTCCTGGATAAAAAGGTAGCGGAAAAATTGGCGGATGAATATAAGTCCGGAATTTCTTATGGTGATGCAAAGAAGAGGTTGTTTGAAGATTATATGGATTATATGAAGCCGATGAGGGAAACAAGGGAGAAGCTGACCACAAAAGATGTGGAGGAGGTTTTGGCCTCGGGGAGGGAGAGGGCGGGGGAGATCGCGGGGGGTACGATGGAGAGGGTGAGGAAGGCGGTTGGGTTAGGTTAATTGTTTAATCGTTAGCTCGTTTCTCGTTATATTAGAATGGGCTAATAACCTTTAAATTTTTGAACAAACGAGCAAACGAGTAAACCAGAAAACGAGCAAATTGAGCATAGCTAGAAGTCATCAATTATGGTATAATATCCACGTAATACCAATACAAACTATGCCCCACAAAAAACTCAAAATCTCACGAACTCGTTTAATTACAGCAACTCTGCTAGTGGTTATTTCTGCACCTTTAGCTGCGAACTTAATTTCAAAGGTGCCTCAGGATGAGGATATGGAAGGATCAGCATTCGATATTATGGATGCCGAAGAGAGAACTACTGTTCGTGAAACTGCTTTAGTAGATAAAGTAAGATTGAGAAAACAAAGAAGAGAGTATTGGCAGGCAATGAAGATGTTTCAACACCGCACAAAGGCAGGCGAGGAAGATCTTGTTCCTCCTGATATGAATGATTATGAATCTATAACTTGGTATTTGAGTGGAGAGAAAGTAGAAATAGAAATAGAAGAGGTACGTCCTGCCGCACCTGCACCTGAACCTGTGGTTGAGGTTGTACCTGAACCAAAGACAAGTAGCCTGACCACAGATGAGCTGGGCGAAAAAGAGCGTCATCTATTGCGAAGATATATGAATGCAAACAATTGCCCCGAGACTCTAAAGGATTATTCTCTGGAAGGTTTTTATGAGCTTTGTCTTTCCGTGACAAAAGCTCCAACTACGCTGCCACGTCAGGGTCTTTCGAATCCAATACAATGGTTGAATAGGGATAAGGTTAATTACATTCCGACCATGAAGCTTAGGATGCAGATGCTTGAGCAGGCGCTGGATAGGTCTAACAGAAGGGAGTCGGTTGTACCGGGGAGGCCGACACCGTATATAAACTACTGAGATATGTATTGTTGTTGAACGAGCGCGAATAAAAATCGTTGATTCGTTTACTCGTTTACTCGTTTATTCGTTAGTATATTGATGTGTCTAATATTATTCTTGCATCGGGAAGTCCTCAGCGTCGTAGACTATTGGAGGAACTTGGCATTCAGTTTGAAGTAATTGCAAGCGATGTGGATGAAACGCTTTGTGAGCTTGAAGATCCTATAAAGAGAGCTCAGGTTCTGGCTCGACTTAAGGCAGAGGATGTTTATGCAAAGTATCCTGATTATTATGTGATTGGTTCAGATACTTTGGTTGTTTCGCATAAAGGTAATCTATTGGAAAAACCTCAGGATAAACATCATGCACGAGAAATGCTTAGGGAGCAGAGTGGGGGAGTTTCTCAGGTTCATTCGGCAATAAGTCTTTTGGCTCCAAAGTCGAAAAAATTCGAAGGAGTAGAAACCTCACACGTTCACTTTAGAACATTAACTGATGAGGAACTGGATTGGTGGATTTCGTTGGGTCTTTGGAAAGATCGCAGCGGGTCATTCCAAATTGAAGGAGAAGGGGAGAAACTTATTGAGCATTTGGAAGGAGACTATACGGGGGTGGTGGGGTTGCCGATGGGGCTGTTGAGGAGGTTGCTTGAGGAGGCAGGAGTTTAACTACTCACTACAAACTACTCACTAATCATATGTTATTAGTAATATCGAGTTTGTAGTTGGTAGTGAGTAGTAAGTATTGGATTTATCTGTATTTAACTCAAGTACTTCATCTTGTTGAAGACAAACTCCTCAAGCTCTTCAAAAATCGCAGCGGTTGATGTTGCGCAAAGGACTCCTGACCTTACATTATCCGGTTCCTTCAATTCATATCTAGCTTTGCCTCCTGCTTCCTCTATCATCAAACATCCTGCAGCTATGTCCCAGAGGCGTGGGCCGGAGCAATAGAACCCATCATTTAATCCCTGAAGGATTAGACCAAGTTCATAAACTGCACATCCGTAGTTCTCTGTATTTGCGCATAAAATAACTGGCAGATGTGCAATGCCATTTATATCAACAGTTCGTCGAAAATTAGAACAGAGCACCGCATCATCCATATTTCTTGTATTGCGTAACACAACAGGTTTGTCGTTAAAGAACGCACCATTTCCTTTTATGCATGTGTAAAGTTCATCCAGAAGAGGCATATACATCAATCCAAGAACAACCTCATCATCCTTTTTTAGTGCAATAATTGTTCCAAAGTGTGGGCGACCGTGAATAAAAGGACAAGTTCCATCAATCGGATCAATAATCCATGTGTAAGGTGATTCAGGATCACCCAAATTATCTGATCCTTCTTCCTCTGCTATAAAGCGATGCGATGGATACGTCTTTTGAATTTCCTCAATAATCATTTTTTGCACTGCTTTATCGGCATCAGTTACATAGTCCCTTGGTCTTTTGGTATCTATGCCAAGATTGGATCCTGCATTTTTTGGATCTATCTTTTTATGATATTCCAAAGCTAGCTCAGCTGCTTTTTTTATAGTTGGCAATGCAACTTCCATTGCTATATCTAAATTTACTTCTTTGCTCATAATTGTGCAGTGTCGGAATCCTGTCCTTCGTCAATCATAGCTCCGATATCTTCACCAAGATTGTAGTCACCGGCTTCGACTATTTGTTCTTCCTCTGAGTTGTCATCTTCGGGCTTCTTGTCATCGTCGTCATCGTAGAACATATTATTAGGGGGAATTGGTGACTCTATGGTAGCAAACTAACAGGAAACTAGTAAATCAATCTGGTAATTGTTCCAAATATGGAGCAATTATGTAAAAGAATGAACCATCCTTATATATTTTATATCCTGATAAATCATCTGTTTCAATTATAGGATCTACTGGTATATCTGATAAATAATCCGGAACCAGATAAGATAAATCAATACCTCCCAAAGGAGGATCAATGCAGTCAATGCCCTTATAAGTGTATTGGCAAATCCATTTTGCATTTGCTTCTGAGGAAGGAATATTATTTGGTGGACTAATTCTATCAATCATAGCTTGCGTAAGTGCATTTTCCAGTTGTTTTACATCACTCTTTCTTCGAATATCATATGCCAGACCGGTGCGAAGCATTGGTTTTAATTTAACACTTATAATACCCAACAGAATTACCATAATTGCCATTACCATCAGCAATTCCAATAGAGTGAAGCCATTGTGTTTTCTGATAAAGGAATCTTTCATAGATTCTTCTTTTTAAGGGAGCGGATTTCCCGAAGCAATTCTTTGCACTTCCGCAAAAGACAGTGGTCTATTGAATATTTTAATATCATCGATTTTATCATTAAAGAAAGAACTGGGATTGCCACCTGTGTCGGAACCGGAGGAGTACATGCCACCAATGATGATACTATCACCTCCGCTATTTGGTGCAGTACCATAAACAGTATCATTCGTGAGTGTGCTATTTATATATAGCTTAACGTTTGATCCATCCCATACCAAAGTTATCAGTTTCCATTCTGCAGAACTTATGCTGGTATTTCCTTTAAGCTCATTATTAATATAAACACGTACGCTATTATTATATGTATAAATCATCCATCCTTGATAATAGAAGTGTTGGCTTCCTACAAGACCGCCACCATAAGGCATGCTTGTATCCAGATATGCCCATAGGCTCACACTGAATCCTTCGGGGAATGTGAAATCATTATGGGAGGCAACTCGTCCATAATCATTACTCCCATCGAGATTGATAGAATATGGATTGCTATAATTTGTTGGTGGAGTAGAAGAAGCTTCCCAAGTAGGGTTATTGTACAATGTAAGAAAATGCTCGTTTGTACTACCGGAAGAATCCGCAGAAGTATTTCCGGATCCCTCATCCAGTTTCCAATAAGCAACTAACGAGCCATCAAATCCTGCAGCTGCAAGTGTTCCTATTTCGGAGGCACTGATAGATGAATTATAAAATCGTACATCATCGATTTTTCCACTGAAGTAATTAGATGAACCTGTAGATCCGATGTTTAAATCGCCTGCATCCGAAGACGTAGTGCCAGATGCAACTAAAGATATGTCCAATGCGCCATTGATGTATAGTTTAACATTAGATCCATCATAATCTATTGCTACATGTGACCAATGATTAACCGGTAGCTTGCTTATTGAATAGTAGTTCCCAAGTATTCCGGCAATAGAAAATCGAACGCGCCCATCAGAATAAAATGTCATCTCCAAAGCATCATTTTGTATTATTCGTGAATCATTGAGTGTATAAGGCAATATCCATGCAGAAGTTGTGAAGGAATTTAATGAGTTGAAGTCGGAATGTGTGGGTATATTTATCGAATCATTAGATCCGTCAAGCTTAATTGCATTATCAAAAAGTCCACTCATCCAAGTGGCTCCATTAAGAAGTGTGCCATTGTGAGTACCGCCACATTCATCAGTAGAGGATGTTCCGGTAGTTTCATCTAGTTTCCAATACGCAATTAGACTGCCTGCACATCCGCTTTCGTCTTCGCCTTCATCATCATCTCCGGTTGGCGGAGTATAGGATGGCAAAGCACTAATCAATGGTGCTATTGCATACACATCTTCGCCGTCGCTATAAAATTTATATCCAGTTACGATCGATCCTGTGGCCGCAGGATCCACAGGGATTGTTTGAAGGAAAACGGGTACTAGGCTAGAAAGATCAACTCCATTAACAGGGCTACCGGTACACGATGCACCGGTGACAGATTCCTGACATATATCTTTTGCAACCGATGCGTCTCCTATAGGAGTGCCTGAGGGCAAAGACAAGTTATCTATAATGTATTGTGTAACTCCGCTTTCAATACTTTTTACTTCAGCCATCCTTTCTATGTCATAAGCTTGCCCTTTATGCTTTATTGGACGAAGTTTTACAAATATTAATCCAAAAAGAATGATAAGAATCACCATTACGATTAGTATTTCTAGCAGGGTGAATCCTTGGCTGGAATGGTATCTTTTCATGCGCATGCGTAAATTGTAGTTATTTAAAAAGGGAAAACAAGAGAAATATTGTCACAATCGACATGTTTGTATTTTTTACAGAGTTGGCAATCTATAATCCTTCAATATTTCCCTCGCTCTTTTAAAAGTAGGCATCGCGCTACCCACATTTCTCCAATAAGTAGGGGAGTGGTTCCCAAATCGCAAATGAGAAAGCTCATGCACTATCAAATATTTTAGAACTGATGGTGGTGTGAACAGCAATGCAGAATTCAGCATGATTACTTTTCTGGTTGAGCAGCTTCCCCATTGGGATGTTGCAAATTTAAGAGTGATCTTTCGCAGAGGATAGCTGAATGTTTCGTCATTAATCATATGTACCAGAATTCGGACTCGTTTCTCTTCAGATTTAGAGAGCAATTTCCACAGAAAACTGTGCAGCCCCTTGCGTCGGATATGTGGACCAACTGTAACAGACCAGCCTCTGGAGGTTCTTCTGGCTGAAGTCCTGGATCCGGATTTAAGAGTAAAGTGATATTGTTTTCCTGTAGCTAGTGTGATTGTAAGACTCTGATTACCATCAAGCAGTGGTCTGAATGGGTCTATAACTGTCTTTTGCTCCTCCTCCAGCAATTGTTGTGTCATTCTGCGCAGAAGGTCGCGAACATGTTCTTCCGCTTCTGTTCGCGATAGATTTCTGGCTAGTCTGATAACTATGGTTCCATCGGTAAATACGGCACGGGAATGCTTGTTTCCTGTGCGTTCAACCCTGTGGCGGATACGTTTTTTGGGGGTCATGGAGATGCGAAGTATACAGCATGAGTCAAGAGGTTGCATTGAATAGCAATTGGCTTTTGGCAGGTTGGCTTATTGGCTATTTGCGGTCGCAAATGATGGCCAATAAACCATGTTCAACAGCCGCCGATAGCCAACTGCCAATATGCCAACTGCCAACTGCCTTCAATTCCTCATTATTTCCACGCATTCCTTAAATCTACCCTGAGCATCCTCAAGCTGAATCTTTAACATCACATCCTCGATACATTCACGCGCATTAGTCACCAATTCCTCATCTTCCGGAGAAAGGTCGGTGTTCTCTATCTTTTCGATCTTATCCATAAAATATGCAGCCCATGTAAGCAGGTAATCTGCGCGAAGTTCTTCTTGAGCTTTCCAATAAGGTGTCCTGTAATTTTCTGCAAGCAGCACTTTGGACTCTTCCAAAGATTCCTTTGTTGTATAAACTACGGAATCAATTCCATCTATCATTGTTGTGATTGCTTCAGTCAAATTATCGATTGAACTCGTCGCTTGATTCAATTTATCTTCGGAAATACCGGGCATATTTAGTACAAATGCTTTTTCTTTGCGAAGTGACTCCAGATTCAAAGTAAGTTGAGCTCTGTAGCATCTAAAGAGGATTGGCAATTTGGTATCTCTGTTTGCCATCCTAAGTTCCATAAGGCACGAGTCTCCGTGTTGTTTGCGCTTGATCCATCTTTCGCTATCTTCATTCTTATATGCAAAAAACTCTTTCTGCTTGCTTCGTCTTCGTAGTATAAAACCGAATATTCGCTCATTACGTTCATCTTCAGTTAGCAGATGTGGAACCACCAATGCTCCGGATTGATCTACAACAGCACCACTGCCACTCTTAGCATCCATAACCTCAGCACTATGCGTCCTATTCATAGATGATAGCGTGGCAAGGGTTATTGTCAGTAGTAAGCTGGCAACAAACATTGCCTCGTAAAGTTCGATATTGATGGTGTGTTTTTGTTTTTTCATTTGATATTAGATTCAACGAATCTTTAGATTATAGCATAAATTGGGGCAATATAGTAGAGACAGGATGGGGTCAAAATATTGCTATATTGGCTGGGATCAAAAGATAATTTGCTGGAATAAATTTTAGCTTTCTATCCGACCTCACCCCCTGCCCCTCTCCACACCGCTCCGCCTGGCACGTCTCACATGTGAGACGTGCCCTGCCCACTGTGGAGAGGGGAGCTCCGCTATTGGAGAAAACCATGTTTGTTCTCTCAAATATTAAAGAAATCAAAGTTCGTTCTCTCCAAAAGCATAGCTCCCCTCTCCTCCTCAGAGGAGAGGGGCCGGGGGTGAGGTCAGTTGGAAAGGGACCGGCGCTCCAATGCGCGGAGGTCGGATAAGGATTTGACTTACAAATGACCCCTCCTACATTTTTGCCACGCTACGCATTTGGAGGCTGAAACTGCAAAATTACAATGTCGCGGTTCCCACCCACGCGTGCCAAGAATATTCAGTTTTATTCTGATTCATTATTACCCCTTCGCGATTGCCAATACTTTCCCCTTAAGCATAGAAATAACCGTATCCAAATCCTCATTCACGATCAAATCATCAAACAGATGTCCCATATCGTCAAAGTACTGCAGATCTCGTTCGGCGTTCTTTAAGCGCTCTTCGATAGCCTCTTCGCTGTCACGACCACGCTTTCTTAGACGATGGAGCAGGCAACTGAGCATTAGTCTCTTGCTCTTTCCCGGGGGGAGAAGTCCGAATGAAAGAATTGATCGGCGACCGTAGTTATTTGCAAGTTCTTGCAGTAGTCCCATCTCTGTAATTACAACCGGGATTTTCTTTTGCTTAAGAATTACTTCGATATCACTCTTTCTATATCCGTACCATCGCGATTCTGTAGAAGATGGGATGCGAGTGAAGGATGCGAGCTTGTTTTGTTTCTTGAGTACATCAAATTCTCTTCCTGAGATGTATTCATATTCACCATCATCCTGATTGGAAGATTTTCTGGTTGTAAGTATCGGAACTTTGACAGCATAGTCTCCTATTTTGGTAGTAAGAATTTTACTTACGGTTGTTTTCCCGACTCCCGAAGGTCCGGTAAGGGCAATTATGTAACCGTGGAATTCTTGTTTTTGTTTAACGGGTTGTTCTTGAGTTACTTGGTATTGGACTTCGTAGATGCGCAGGCCTTGGGGATTGATTCTATTTAGTCTTAGGTGGGGAGTAACGCTTTGCCCAATGATCGGAATCCGGAATCCGGAATCCGGACAGAATGTTGAGTCGGATTCCGAAACGCGCGTAATAATATTACCAAGCACTCGGCTACCATCATTCAATTCAATTAACCCAATAGTCTTCGGCTTGCTTCCGAAACCCTTAGGCGGATTCATTATTGTTGTATGAGAGATGATGACACCACTCTGCATTTTTTTATACTGTTCTTTATTGGCTCGGTGAATTACTTGAGGAGAATCAGGCATTTGAATTTTCTAAAATGTGAATGCAGCATGTTGCACCGGCTCCTCCAAAGTTGTGAGCAAGAGCATAGCGCTCATTTGAAGATTTAAGTTGCGCAGTAAGTTCGCTGATCTGCTTTACACCTGTTGCTCCTACAGGATGACCGCATGCTTTAAGTCCACCGGACTTATTAATTGAAGGCATCGAGTTATCCGCTTCATATAGCCGAATTCCTTGCCCCGGAATTGCATACCCTAGGTCTTCCAAATTGATTATGGCAGCTATGGAAAAGCAATCATGTATCTCCAAATGGGAAATATCTTCGCGAGAAATCTGAGCTTCTTCCAGTGCACGTTCAACAGCATCTTTTGTTGCCGGGAACGATGTTAATGAGGGTCGATCTGTAATACTTAAAGTATCAGTGCTCATTTGTGAAGCCACAATTCTGATTGGTGACTCATGTTTAGTGGAAAGAATGACAGCAGCAGCTCCGTCACTGATTGGAGAACAGTCTAAAAGACAAAGTGGGTCCGCAACTGTTGCGCTCTGAGAGACTTTTTCAGCAGGAATCTTAACTTGGAACTGTGCATTGGGATTATAAACCGCATTTTCGTGATGTCGGGCACTTACTATATTCAATTTATCTCTGGTCAGACTATATTCGTACATGTATCTGTTAGCGATCAGTCCGAAAATTCCGGGGAATGTGAGCCCTGAAGGAATATCTTTCTCCGCATCGGCGGCTCCCATAAGTGCTGCGGAAATTTCTTCTGTTGGAACATCTGTCATCTTCTCGACTCCTATTACCAAGACTGTTTCGGCACGTCCGCTCTCCAGTAAACTCAACGCCGTATGAATTGCGACCGATCCCGATGCACATGCGGCCTCGGTTCTTATGGCAGGAGGTCTATGAGGAAGCATTGCGGATGCCATTGCTCCCAAATGTGCTTGGTCATTGGTTCTTTCGCCGAGCATGTTGGAGACAATGATAAAATCGATATCAAGTGCGGTTAATTCTGATGATTCAATAGCTTTTGATATGGCTTGCTCCATTAAATCTTTTAGACTTAAGTCCCAATGTTCTCCAAAGGGTGTTTGGCCGGTTCCGGTGATGTAGATGTCCTGATTCATGGGTAGCTCTGGGATATCCTACTACAAATTAGAGGATCATGCATGCACTCAAAGTCTTTATTTGTTCTTTCTATTTTCTTTTCGACCTCACCCCCTGTCCCCCTCTCCTCCCACGTCAGTGAACCCCTATGTTATCTATTGCTAATATATAATCAGATTCAGAGGAGATGGGGGAGCCTAAGTTTAAGTAGGTTTTTAGATTCTTTTCATTATCATGTAGCAATGATATTCATTTCTATGATATGGGCTCCCCCCTCTCCTGTGTGTATCCAGAATTGAATATATACATCAGACTTATTCAAAGTCATTTGCGTGGCAGGAGAGGGGGACAGGGGGTGAGGTCGGATCACAGTGATGCCAAAAATCTGAAGATTCTTCTTAAGAAGTACACCTTACATACTCATTATAATCCACATATTCAGTTGCTCTTTCATCTGAGGGTAGTTCAACTCCATCCTTCAGCATCGTAAACACAAACGCATCCGACCCCGCACCCGATCCGTAGCTAACAAGAAGTATCTTTTCATCTTTCTTTGCTTTTTGCAGAACTGATATCAGCCCAAGCAGTGAACATGCACTGTATGTGTTCCCAATTTTGGGAACAATGAAGCCATGTTCCATTTGCTCTTTGGTAAATCCGAATTTATTTGCAATCTTGGAAGGGAACTTTGCATTGGGCATGTGGAATACTGCGTGAGCAAAGTCGCCAACCTCCATTTTAGTAATTTCGAGTATTCCTTTTAGTGCTTCTTCGGTATGACGGAAATAAGAAGGCTCACCCGTAAAGCGCCCGGCATGTTCGGGGTACTTTTTCTCTGAGTTTCTCCAAAAGTCAGGAGTGTCTGATGTAAAAGATAGCGTCTTTTCTATTCTGCAGATGGCATTCTTGGAATTTTCCGGTCCAAGTATGATCGCACCTGCTCCTGCGGCAGCTGTGTACTCGAGTGCATCACCGGGTTTGCCTTGAGCAGTATCCGATCCTATAGCCATTCCATATTCAATCTGACCGGACCTCACCATGCTATCAACAATTTGCATTGCTGCGGTTCCGGCTTTGCATGCAAACTCCAAGTCAGCACAATGACAGAAGGGATGACACTCAAGTGCGGAGGCTACCATTCCGCTTGTGGGTTTAACTGCGTACGGGTGACTTTCGGAGCCGACGAAGACAGCGGAAATTTGCGAGGATCGCAGGGGCGGAAGATATCGATCTTCCGCTACGGAGTTTAATGCTTGCCTACCCGCCTCAACCGCCATCGTAAAAGTATCTTCGCCTTGGTTGGGGACTGATTTCTCGGTTACTCCCAATCCTTTTATATAAGGAGCAGGATCCTTTGAATGTTGCCGTGCAATCTCCTCAGTTTTGATTCGTTTGGAGGGGATGTATTGGCCGAAGGAGATTATTGAGGAGTGCATTTGTCTGAACCTTGATTTACACGATTAAAGGATTAACTTGATTATACTGATTAAGGCAATCAAGGTAATCAAATAATCCTTTTAATCATGGTTCAGACAAGTGGGTTCAGACAAATATGTCAAAAACCCCGACGTCGCTGTGGACGTCGGGATCGGTTCCCATTAACATGAATTGGACAACGGTTGGTTGGGTCACGGTGGGGCAGTTTCCGGCCACTGAATGGCCGGGATTTTGGGAATCGGTTTGTACTCGCTCGCCGGTGTTTCTTTGTCATAACCATAACAAGAGATTTCGTTGTTGTGTTTCTGGATCATAAGATCCAATTCCTTCCTTTCCCAATTCAGATACTTCCATGTATCTTTGTCCAATTCCGGGTCTAGTGGGCTCTCGAGTATATGGGCGATTTTTTGTTCGTGCCTTTCTTTTGAGGCGGAAATAACACGGTTTGACTTATCCATCATCAGGAATTGACTTGTGTTCCGATCCTGTTGACGGATCGATTGGCAAACAAGCATGATGAGTGCTACGACTACAATCCACGACAATGTGGTCAGCAAAGCTTTTCTCATTGGTTCTTCCTTCTTTCGCGAAACGTGTGACGGGTGACGGTTACTTGATCAACTAGATTGGGATATCTTCATCTTCCGGTTTTTGATTCCGGAGATTTATCCGTTGTCCTTTGATGGGAATGAACGCATATCCAAAAGAGGATATGAGTGCAGTATCTTGCAATAAAACAGGGCATAAGTCAATTATTCTTTACTGAAAAGACCCCAGTTTTTACCCCACTCTGTTTAAACACTTCCTTGAAAACAGGCTCATTTGGTCAGAAGGAAGTTTGATACGATGTACAAGTCTTGGCAAAGATGCCTGCATGAATGCAATGAAGGAGTCGAGATTTTGTTCAAGTGAACGATGCCACAGGAAGTTTTTGTAAAGTTTCACAACAGCAACGATAACTGCATGTGTGGACTTCTGAATGGCAACAAATGTTACAGTAGCAATAATGGTTGCAAGCTGAATGAGAGACACAAGGTTCTTGAACTTCCGAAAACTCAGAACTCTGATCTTTTCAAGACAAAACTTCTGCTTTGCTCTTTTGAAAACATTCTCAATACCCCAGCGTTCCAGATACATTGTTACAAACTCTTCTGATGTGAATTGATCAATGCCAAGGTTGCTGATTAGTCTGATGGGCTCTTTGTCTTCCAAGTGCTCATTGATGATGAGTGTATAGGTGATATCTGTGTGCACTTTGTTGTTGTGATAATTCATAAAGTGGACTTCATACATGCCCGGTTCCAAATCTTTCACAAGCAAATAATCCCCAGTTTCTTTTAAGACAACATAACGATTTTCTTTTACTCTTGCGATAAAATCAGCTTCGTGAACCTGACAGAGTTCACGGTACCATGTCTTGCTGTCATTGCCACGATCAAAAACCCAGATACCCTTGTTTTTGAGTTCTTTTGAAATGTTTCCAACGATCTTTGATCGAATTTGGCTGAGTGTGTGTACCTCATTATCGTGCACTTGAAACTTTAAGAGAATGCCATTGATACCAACGCCATGCAGAAAAAATCCCGGTGCTATCTTTCTCCTGCTTCCATCAAATACATTTGTCATCTTCTCAATCTTTTTTGAAAACTCTTTGTTGATATCACAAAGATCATAGGCAATCACTGTGTGCTTACGCACTTGAGATTTAACTTTCCTCAATGCAAGGGCATCAACTTCATCTGTTACATCAATGTTTCCCAAGTGATAGCTGTATTTTTCAGCCTGCTTTTTAACTGTTTTTGTTTTGTCTTGCGCAACATGCCTCAAGACAGGTGTGGCTTCTGTGAATAGACCACGAACAACCTCGCTTACAGCTTTTTGCTGAGGCCTGGTGCAATACTTAATTACAGGACGAAGGTTGTTTCTAAGAGCATCATGGAGGTATTGTTGCATAGCGAAAAATGGGTTAAGTAGACATTTGGACTATGTCAAAATACACTATGCCCCTTTTCCGCATGGTTTTAAGCTATTCTCAGGATTTGGGTTTAAAAAACTGGGGTCTTTCCAGTTCTTTACTATTTCTTGCAAGTGATTTATGCGACTTTGCCAAAGTATGAGTTGCTTGAGCAGCCAATAACGATATTTCTCCTGCTAGGACGGCGGCTCCAATGATCTCAGCTAAGTGTAGGTTAATTGGTTGATTGGTTAATTGGTTAATTGGTTTTGTAAGAAGTTGAAGGCATTGAGATTGTGCAGGTAGTTGAGTTCCACCTCCGCGGACTCCGACGAGGATGGCGGGGCAACGGACCGATATGCGGAGCGGAAGATAACGATCTTCCGCTACGTCTGTAATTGTTGTATCCGCCATCGATCCCTCGACAACGTGCGCAGCATCCTGACCCGTTGCAAGGTAGAGTGCAGCGATAATATTTGCAGCTTGAAGATTTGAACCTATTGATTCTGCAACTTTAGAGCCTGATTCAAGTTTAGCTTGGGCAGTAGTGAGTAGTGAGTAGGGGGTAGTATGAAGTACGTCCTTGATGACTTCCTCAGAGAGTTCAGCCTCAGCAAAAACTTCGTAACCCCTTCCCAAATCATGAGTTCTTTTGCTCGGTTTTTTATCCGAGTCCACATTTCCGGCCACTGTTATAAATTCAAGCTCAGGAATATGTGCCTCGATCCATTCTCCGATTGCCTGAGCGGCAATTGTTACCATGTTCATACCCATTGCCTCGTCGGTATCACAGTTGATTGTTACAAATAGATGGTTATCACATTCATCAATGTAGTAATTAATTATTTTGAGGTGGGAGCTGGTGGATTCGCCGATTTTCATCCACTCAGGTTTTAGTTTGTTAATTGTTTCTATGAAGTTTCGGAATCCGGAATCCGGAATCCGGAATGCGAGAGATCGGGTCATGCCGTGATATATAGATCTGGTTGTAACTCCACCTGATAAAGTGAGAGCTTTGCACCCGCGATTAACACTTGCGACGAGTGCAGCTTCTGTTGTTGCGAGTGGGAGGAAAATATTTGTGGCATTCTCATCGGCGATTTTCGAATCGCCGCTACGACCGTTGAAATAAATTTTGAGTGGGCCTGCCAGGCCTACAGGAATCGGAACATGTCCGAACATTTGTTCGCAATTATTCTCTTCGGCACTGCCGAGCTTATTTGGATCAATCTTCAGTGCTCCAAGGTCCGCTCCAAGCTCACGTTCGATGATTTTGCGACGCTCGTTACAGCGATCGGAAGAGTTTAATGATGTAGGGAGGCTTCGGAGGTCCATTGAGACTATTGTGGAGTGAAAAGTGAATAGTGAATAGTGAAAAGTGGTGATTGTCTGAACCTTGATTTTCTTGATTAAAGGATTTACATGATCATTAAGTGTGGATTTTTGCTTAAAAAAGCTCTGATTGTGAAATCAAGGTAATCCTTCCTGTCAACCGTAGCCCAGAGGCGTAGGCTGATAATCCTATTAATCATGGTTCAGACAAGGGTGCAATATCAAGCAGATAATGCCACCTCTCTAACAATCCTCGCCCCACCCCCCGTCTTCGCCTCAAAAACCTTGCATCCTTCTTGTGCGTAGGCAAATTCCCGAACACGATCAACGGATTCGTCGGTACATATCAGCTGAACTGTAGGGCCGGCATCCATTGTGTAGAACACAGGAAGGTGTTCGGAGATTCTAAGCTCAATTATTCCGTTTGTGATCCTATGAGTGTCGTCAGTCAGGTAGTTAAGTGGGGGATTGGAGGTCTGCATCACATGATGCATGTCCAGAACATCTTCTTCGCACACTGCGGTAAGCTTTTCGAAGTCCTTTTTAAGAACTGCATCTATACATTCCTGTTGTCTGCGGCTCATTATTGCTTCAACTCGATCATTATAGCCGGGACTGGTTTGTGCAGTGGCATGCCCTTCGGTTGATCCGACCTTTTTCTCCAGCATTGTGGGTACAACTATGATGTCATGGAGTGTCCAATGGTTCTGGTCTGCGAATTGTTTGCCATAAGAGCTGTCGATCTCTTCACCTTCACCCGCAACCAATGCAACAAAGCCTCCATGTACACTTCTTCCTGCAGAACCGGATCCCAATCGACCTATTACACTCGTCTGATCATTAGTAAGTTCAATCACCGGAGCAACCAAACCCTGTATTGCCTTTGCAAGGCAGCTAAAAACTGCTGCGGAAGAGGCAAGTCCCACAGCAGGTGGGATATTAGATCTTACGGTGATGGAAACGGAAGCAGGAATTGCATCTGGTGCTCCCAACTTTGTTAAATACTCCTTTGTCATATCCAAAGTCTTTCCAAATCTGTTCACATGTTTCTCGCCCAGCTCAAGCTGCGTTCCATCAGGATTAAATGATATGACTTTTAAAGCATCTGAGTGTTCTATATCTATTTCTACGGTAGGACCGTCGAGTGACATAGAGAATGAATCTGCCACAGGAAGCCTGAGGGGATTATTTCGGTTGCCCCAGTATTTAATGAATGCGGAATTGGGGGAGGAGGAGGCGGTTGTCATGGGAATGGAAAATGGAAAGTGGAAAGTGGAAAGTGGAAAATGACTTAGTTAAGTGTGAGTGATTGTAGATGATATTGTGCAGCTATTTCTTCAATATTCTTCAGATTTTTGTGTAGAGCCAACACCATCCCACCCCCACCCGTTCTCCCGCCCGCCCCCATAACCTTTGCGGCTCCTCCTGCCTGTTCAATTTCTTCGATTAATTCCTGAACCTGAGGAGGGACGATGCCGAGGGTGAGTTGGGCGCGATAATTATCAGCAATAATCTTTGAAAAATCATCATTATTAATGAGGCGCTCTGTACAATTTCCGATCATTTCCAATGCCTCATAAACATTATCGGAAGATAACGATCTTCCGCTACGACCACGACGGTCGGTTACCCATGCTACCAACTCCTTTGTTGACTCATTTGGTGTGCCGGTATCAATTAATATTGCATCACTCAGAAAGTCTTTGGGTATATCAATTAATTGATGTTTTTCATCTTTCTTAAACAGTATGGGACAACCTTCCCAAATCACATTGAAATCGATTCCACTGTTGTTTGGTGACAGTTTATTCTCGATCGCAAGTGCTTCGGATCGGCATTCACCACCAAGCATGCATCTGGCCACAGCAATTACGAGTGAAGTTGAAGATCCCATACCTTTTCCGAGTGGGATTGAGTTTTTGATAGTCAGTTTTCCATTAAAAATCTTTCCTTTGAATTGCTGAATTGAATTTAGTATCTCTATTAAATTAGAATTCCAACCCTGGACAGCCGTAGCCTTGCCTGCCGGCCATAGCTCGGAGAGCGACGGCTGGGCGAAGGCTGTTTCGTCACCTTTAATACCTTCCCACTCAACTTCAATCCCTTCGATCGATCTGTTTTCTTCAAACTCAACTTCCATTTTCAGAGGAGAGGGGATTGCGATACCACGGAATCCGAAAACTACGGCGTACTCACCGGTAAGAATTATTTTTCCCGGAGCTGAACCTATGTTTTTCATGAACCAAAGCGACGTGTACGATTTGCGAAGTCATCAACTGCAGATTCTAGGTCACTAACTTCAAAATCAGGGAACAACTTGTTATTAAAAACCCATTCGGAGTGAACAGTTTGCCAAAGGAAGAAGTTGCTGGTTCTTTGTTCACCGGAAGTTCGGATGATCAAATCAATATCAGACAATTCCGGATGGTCGAGATGCTCACGAATACCATTTTCTGATCGCAGCGGAAGATCGCAATCTTCCGTTACGGATATTTTATTGATTGCACGTATGATCTCATCCTTCCCACCGTAATCAACAGCCAAGTGCAGAGTAAATTCGGACTGGTCAGCAGTTTTCTTTTCAACTTCCTCAATTAACTGCGCAAGAGAAGAGGGGATCCTATCTTTTCTTCCGGAATGAAGGGACTTTGTCTTCTTTTCGATAAAACCTTCCTGCTCCTTTCTTAAATAATCCTCCAACATCTTCATAAGCATCTCTATTTCCTTTGGATCACGCTTCCAGTTTTCTGTAGAGAAGCACCAGACAGTCAGAATGTTCACACGCGGATCGTTTCTGCACCACTCTGTTATAGATCGGAAGTTTTCTATTGCTTGTTCGTGTCCTTTCCAGGGGTGGAGGCTGCGATTCTTCGCCCAACGTCTATTTCCGTCAGGGATGATTGCGAGATGTAAGCTTGAAGGTTTATCCATATTGTTATGCGAAGCGTAGATTCGGAATCCGGAATCCGGAATCCGGTCGATATCTTATCAAATTTCTATACTCAAGATCCGATCAAGTGCTATTGGAAGCCATGGTGCAAATTTCTCAGGATTGTTTTCGATTTCGTTTGTAAGCTTATCGATGTTGATCCATTTCAGTTCGGAAATCTCGGTGGGATCAGGATTAAGGTTAGGGTTTGTGAAGTCACCTATTAATATCGAATCAAACTCATATTCAACAGCATCTCCAGTTGGATCGTTCGCTCTATATATAAAGGAGGAGTGTTCAGTGAGTGGACAGGTGAATCCGCACTCTTCCTTGAGCCTTTTCTCTGCTGCTGCGATCAAATCTTCGTTTTCCTGCAGATGGGAACAGCAGGTATTTGCCCAGAGTCCTCCAAATCGCTTTCCGTCAGTCCTCTTTTGGATAAGTAATTCAGTATAATTATTTCTGAATATAAATATGGAAAAAGCTCTATGCAGCTTGCCCGGCGCAGCGTGTGCGTAGTCGACATTTGAGGTTCCTTGCGGGATACCTTGTTCGGTGCAAAGGAGGGCGTGTTTCATGGACTACCAGTATAGTACTAAAAACTGGTCGGTTGCATTAGATTGCGTTACAATATTTCCATATGGAAAACTACTCAGATATTCTAACCAAAAGCATCGGCTCAAATACCATTCAGGATCTTCTGATTGCCACAGCTACGTTTGTTGTGGTCTATATTGCACTTACAATCATATGGAAGTTTCTGCTTAAAAAGGTTCGTAAAATTGCAAGCAAGACAAGTATGAAGTTGGATGATGTAATTCTGGATGTCTTGGAAGGAGTTGGGGGACTGTTTTATGTGGCGATTGCTTTGTACTCATCCGTTCAGTCGCTCTCATTAACTCCGGTGATCAATGTGTTGCTTAAGGGAATATTCCTATTCGCGGTAATCTACGAAGTTATCAAACTCATCGAAAGAGTAATACACTTCTTCATCGTAAAAAGCATGAAGGCAAAGCAACAAGGATTGTCTGAGGAAGAAGAAAAAAGGGTGTCAGGAGTTTTTTCTATCTTTATCAAAATAATTCTATGGTCAGTTGGTTTGCTTTTGATCTTAAGCAACCTTGGATTCAATATCACATCACTTATCGCGGGCTTAGGTATTGGAGGCTTGGCAATTTCACTTGCTCTACAAAGTGTCCTTAGTGATATGTTCAGTTCGCTCTCGATTGCAATAGACAAGCCGTTTCAGGAAGGAGATTTTATTGTAGTTGGCACGGACAAAGGTAAGGTCAAACACATTGGAGTAAAAACAACCAGAATAGAATCGGTACAGGGTGAGGAAATTGTTATTTCGAATAGCGAATTAACTACGGCAAGAGTGCAGAATTTTAAGAGAATGAAAAAGAGACGGGTTGTGTTTAATATCGGTGTTACATATGCAACTCCGACGGAAAAACTAAAAAAGATTCCTCAGATAATTAAGGACAGCATTGATCCTTTGAAAAAGACAGAGTTTGATCGGGCGCATTTCTTTGAATTTGGTGACTTTAGTCTGAATTACGAGATTGTTTACTACACAACTTCCAGCGAGTATGTTGATTATATGGAATCTCAACAGGAGATGAATCTGAAAATCATGGAAGCGTTTGCAAAAGAGGGGATAGAGATGGCGTTCCCGACGCAGACGGTTTATGTCAATAATTGATAGTTTACAATCGACAACGTAAAGTTGCGTGGCAACCACGTTGCTTTACGCAATCGACATTCGACTTTCGACAGTAGGTCAGGCTGCAATGAGGTTGGTGTGTTTTTCCAATCTTGTTATTCGTAGGTCATGAGTTTTGTGTGTATCTTTTAGCGTTTCGATTTCATCTTTGTTGGCACCCACTGCATTATGATGAAGGTTTTCGGCGATAACATTAAACTTATGTATCAAGCTTGTTTCCTGACGTTCAAGTGCAAGCTCAATATTGGTATCAAAATATCTTTTGAGTATGCGAATTATCCTGTTTTCTGACTTTAATATCTTTTCATCAGTCGCATTAATGATTTCATCTTTCCATTTCTTATTACTTACCAGATTCTCATCTTTCCATTTAACCATGTATTGATGAAGATTTCCGATTGCCTCAGTAATATCCTGTTTAGTAGCCGGTTGTTGTGAGGTGTCATTTGCCATGGGTGGAAGAGCATACACCACTCAGCAAAACTATTGCAAGGCAGAACAGTTTGCTTTTGATAAGGGAATATATTATTACACCAATTCCATATCAAAATAATACCAATGTCAATTCTATAATAATTTGTGAATAATGCTTCATAGCCACGCCAGAGTATGTGATTTATTGAAAGTCGAAAGTCGAAGGTCAATTGTCAAAAGTCAAATGTCAACTGTCGCCTAGTATTTCCCAAAGTAAGCATCCATCTCCCACTCACTCACTTGAACTCTGTATTGTTCACACTCCGATTTCTTTGCTCTTGTGAATGCGTTGTATGTATGTTCACCGAGCGCACCGCGAATAACAGTATCCTTCTCCAGAAAGCCTAGTGATTCATCCAGTGACTGAGGCAAAACGTCAAATCCCTTGGCACGAGCTTCTGCTACGGTAAGTTCATAAAGGTTTTCTTCAACGGCAGTTGGTACTTCCATTTGTCTTTCTATTCCATCCAGCCCCGCTGCGAGCATTACTGCGAATGCAAGATATGGATTTGTACTTGGGTCAGGACATCGTAGCTCGAAGCGTGTTGCTTTTTCGCGTCCCGGTGTATATCTGGGAACGCGAATCAAAGTTGAACGATTCTTCTGCCCCCAAGCTATGTAAACAGGTGCTTCGTATCCTGCTACAAGTCGTTTGTATGAATTAACCAGAGGATTTGTTATCGCACATATCGCTTTTATGTGTGCCAACTGACCGGCTAAGAATTGTTTTGCTACTTGTGACAACTTATAAGGATCGTTTGCATCGAAGAAGAGGGGAGTATCTTCCCTGAAAAGACTCTGATGAACGTGCATTCCGGATCCGTTTATTCCGGCAATCGGTTTGGGCATAAAAGTTCCATAAAGTCCGTGCTGTTCTGCGATGGCTTTGATTGTAAACTTCATTGTCATCGTAGCATCGGCAGTTGATAGCGCATCTGCGTACTTAAAATCGATCTCGTGTTGTGCTGCCGCAACCTCATGATGAAGTGCTTCCACATCCAGACCAAATTTATCCAGTGCCAATGCAATTTCTTTTCTGATTTGTGCAGCTTTGTCTGATGTTTGATCAAAGTAGCCTGCCGTGTCGTGAGGCAGTGGCATAAGTTCTCCATTTTCACCTTTTTCGAACAAGAAAAATTCCAATTCCGGTCCAACGTAGTAATCAAATCCCATTCGGGTTGCACGTTCTATTTGTGTAGCAAGAATATGACGGGGATCTCCTGCGAATGGTTGCCCGTCAGGAAGAAACACATTGCATATACATCTTGCAACAACTATCCCATTTCCAACTGTCCAAGGGATAATTGCAAAAGTACTAAGATCAAGCTTGAGGAACATATCACTTTCGCAAATTCTGGTGAATCCTTCTATGGAAGATCCATCAAACCAAACATTGTGGTCTATTGCGTCTGCCATTTTACTTGCGGGAATGGTTACAGCCTTTAGTGCTCCGCAAGTATCTGTAAACTGCAGCCGAATAAACTGCACATTCTCGCGACCGATTGCATCCATGACTTGTTCTTTTGATTGGTATTTCATTGAGTGGGAGAGGAAATGAAGGGAGTCACTATAGCAATGAGTGGGTTTTATGAAAAGGGGACTTGTATTAGGTTGAAGGAGGTAACTTGTAGGTAAGCAAAAGGCCAGACGGAGTGAATCCGTCTGGCCTTTGATCTTCAACAAATGTTTGCGATTAGTTGATCACGAGGTCAAAAATCTGCATTTAAATGGCTAATGGAATACAAATTTTGGGGTTCCAAAAACACGTAAAGTTTGCTATACTAGTAATGTCATTGGTTGTTATGGAGCTTGCTTTATTTCATCCGGTGACGCTACAGGACCGTCTTCCGAATTTATTTGGTTGGCGGTTTTGTTTAATAACAGCATATAAATTATGTTTGTGGATTAATTACATCTCCCGCCGGCCGTAGCCCATAGGCGAAGGCTGGTTGGCGGTTTTGTTTAATAACAGCATATAAATTATGTTTGTGGATTAATTACATCTCCCGCCGGCCGTAGTCTCGCCGCAGCGAGCGAAGGCTGGTTGGCGGTTTTGTTTAATGACCTTCGGTTTAGATGGATGCTGTTGTTGTTTGCATTATATTACCTCACCCCCGGCCCCTCTCCAAAGTAGCCCCTCCACCCCCGGCCCCTCCTCCTAAGGAGGAGGGGAGCTCCGCTACTGGAGAATCTAAAGTTTGTTCTCTCCAATAGCGGAGTTCCCCCTCTCCCGTGGAGAGGGGGCCAGGGGGAGAGGAGGTGGAGGGAAAATTGTAATCAACCTTACAGAACTCAAATCACTATCTGATCAAAATACACGCATGTTTAGAATCTCTTTACTCACCGGTTTTGGACTCGTTATAGCTTTCTTTGTAAGAAAGAGGCACAAAAGAAACGTCTAATTACCTTCCTATTACTATGCCAAACTCCTACACTCATTTTACTATGCCACGCCCACCTCTTTGGTACCTCCAAAGCATCGAACTATTCGCAGGAATTAGTGAAGAAGAAATGCACGAGATGGTTCAGGGAGTTTTTGACAGGGAATATGAAAATAAAGAGTTCATTTATACTCCGCAAGATTCAGTAGAGAATGTTTATATATTAAAAGAGGGAGAGGTGACGCTTTATAAGTCAGTGGATGGCAAACATGTGATACTGGATATACTCAAACCCGGTGCGGTATTCGGAAACATTGGATTTGATCCCGAGTCGCACGATAAGCATTATGCGGAGTTTACGCAGAAGGGTTACCTTTGCACTTTGCCGCACGATTACTTTTTGCAGATATTGCAGAAGAGGCCGGAGGTTGCTTTCCGTGCGTTAAAAGTTTTAAATAAACGTCTTGCTCAGTACGAGTCACAAATAAGAGCTCTTTCTGCTCTGCAGGCAAAGGACAGAATTCTGGCAACCGTAAAACTTCTTAATCAAAAAGATTCCGGGAGTATTCTTCCTGAAATCCTCAGACGTCCGACAAAGATCACTCATGAAAAGCTTGGAAATATGACAGGGCTGACACGGGAAACTGTTACCAAGCAGCTAAATGATCTGGCTCAGACCGGTTTAATTCAGATTGATAAGAAGCATATTCATTTGACGGAGAGTGGGGTTAGAGCGGTGGCGGCGATTGGAGGGTGAATTAGCTTGTAGGTTGTAGGATGGTTCTCTGGATATGGTCTTTTTTTAAGACTAGATTTGGGATTGTTCTTTTGGCAGTAACGGCAATAGCCGATGTTTAGATTGTTGGAGCATAAAGCTCTGTTTCAGAAACCCGGGTTTTGAGAAAAGGAGTGGTACGATGAAGTTTGCATGTTGTACTGAACTATTCGAAGGCTGGAAGTTGCGAAGGATTTTCGATCATCTTGCAAAGGATTGCGGCTACACTGCAGCGGAGCTGACTCCGTTCTCTGTCAACGAAGGTGATGGAGACATCAGGGGGGTTTCGGCAGCGAAACGCAGGGGGATTGCGAAGACAGCTTCGAATGCGGGGATCGAAATCATTGGCCTTCATTGGCTCTTCGCCAAGATCAAGAATTCTGCGCAGCAGTTCCACGTGACGAGCAGTAGTAGTGAAACTCGTTTGCGGACGGCCATCTACCTGCAGGATCTTGCGAAGTTCTGCGCAGACATCGGTGGCAAGGTTATGGTCTTGGGCTCGCCACCCAATCGTGACTTGCGTGGTGCGGATGTCAGAGATGCTTTCTCTAATGTGGTAGAAACGCTGAGGAGGGTTGTTCCGACTTTGGAGCAAACCGGTGTAACACTTGCACTTGAGCCGCTGGCGGAATGCGAGAATGACTTCGTGACTACGGCTGAAGAAGCTTCGATACTTGCCACTACAGTTGATTCGAAATATGTCCAGCTGCTGTTGGACTGCAAGGCCATTGAACTCGGCGAGAAGGAAACAGCTAGTGTTGCTACTTTGATTCGTAAGTATGGGAATTTGCTTGCTCACTTCCATGCCAACGAATCAAACCTGCAAGCTCCCGGATACGGCGATCTGGACTTTGCGAAGATCTTCAGGGCACTGCTCGACATCAATTACCAAGGGTATGTGTCGGTCGAAGCCTTCAATTCGGATCCGGACGTCAACCAATTCGCCAAGGAAAGTCTGCGGCACATGTGGAAAAAACTGGACGCGGCGAGTCAAATGCCCAGTCAGGCGTGCTGACATCGTCGATATATCTGCCAACAAGAACCGACCTCATTCCACAGCGGGATGAGGTCTTTTTCGATTTTCAGCTTTTTTACCTATTTTTTTCTGGATTTCCTAAAATCATCGATTTTGGGGAAATATTGTCAAAAAGATTTTTATGGCTTAAATAAGCCAATAAATGGTACTTAATATTTTGAAGTATTGAGATTTAGGGTCAAGTTTGCTATACTAGTTATGTCGTCAGTTGATTAGAGTTTACTTTTTGATTCTGATGATAAAACACTTCCGCCGCAAAGATTCGTTCTGGTGACGGATTTGTTTTTTATAGCCGAAAAATAGTTCTATCTATAACAGCATCCTCTCGTCGGCCGTAGCTTCGTAGCGTAGCGGAGGAGCGAAGGCTGATGACGGATTTGTTTTAATATACGGAAAAATATCAATATTTCCA
>JAHISE010000066.1 GCA_018818235.1 Patescibacteria group bacterium | reverse complement strand
TCCAGCCACCAATTCATCCTTTGCTCCGGGCTTGAATTATGCTTGATAAATCGAAGATGTTCCCTGTCAACTGATGAAGAATAGTTTTTCATAAGCCCTTGTATTCTAACAGGCTTGCGACATCCATTGCATCTTTTTCCCTGTCGGATTTTCGCTTTAATCCAATCAAGTCATCTATGGATACAACCGGAAGCGAAATGCCCCAAACTTCTTTATATACCAAATTTTTTCGGTATTTATCAAACTGCAGTGATTCATCAACAATTATGTCCAAGCTGTATAGTGGCTCTTTGGGATTGTAAAAAGTATATGCCAACAAATTTTTTTCTTTTACGAATTTCACAGCTTTTTTCTCATCTCCCAGTTCATCCAATGCAACAGGGATTCTTCTCTCATACCCCAAAGATTCCATCACCTTATTCATCTTCGTAATATTTCTTTCGTTAAGAGCCAAAAGAATATCAATATCATTTGTAAATCTGGGGCAACCAAGAAGATTCATCGCTACCCCTCCAACAATAATGTAGCTTACTTTTGCTTTATCAAGAGCCTGAAAAACGTCCTTATAGGATTCCATGGTGAAGACTATAGCGGGAAGATTGCTTAATTCCCACTGTTTCCAAACATCCCTCCAGAATTAAAGAATTTTATTATAACGCGATTGAGTTTATCATATTTGTGAATAGAGATAAGAGCCTGAACTGATAAATATATCGTTGATAAGCTTCAATCGAGTAGACATCTCCCTCCAATAATCTCTGTCCGCCAACAAAGTTATAATACCGTTTGAACTGGGGAGCCAAATTGAAATGGCTTATTTAAACCAAATAATATTCAAAATAGTTATAATAGTGTCCAAAGTGGGTTTATTAGCCAAAATACACTTGCATTAATCGTATCAATTATATATAATAATCGTATCATTTTGATACGAATATGAAACCTATTACAAACCAGCAACAACGCGTTTTAAAACTTCTGATTATGGAGGAGAAAATGCAATCCTCTCAGATCCATGAAGCATTGCTGAAACAGAATGAGAAGTGTTCGCTTATTACGGTAAAAAGAATGCTCTCCGCGCTTGTAAAAAATGGACTTATTGAATCTACCGGTGCCGGCCGTTCAACAGCATACAGATTAACTACTCTTGGAAGATTGAAGTTGCCAATTGAAGCCACGAATTACAGCAAGACAGAACCTGATAAGCGTTTCGGACAAACAAATTATAACTTTGAATTGCTGAAGGAATTGCCAACGGAACTCTTTGATAAAGAGGAGCTTAACAGGCTAGCGGAAGCTACGCGCGTTTTTCAGAATCGCAAAAAGAATGTTTCTCCGGTAATCGCGAAGAAAGAACTCGAGCGATTAGTAATCGAACTCTCATGGAAGTCATCAAAAATTGAGGGAAATACTTACACACTTCTTGATACAGAAAAACTGATCATGGAACATAGCGAGGCACCCGGGCACAATCACGCAGAGGCACAAATGATTCTTAATCATAAGGACACATTCACATTTATACATCAACATGCTGACCAGTTTAAAAAGATTTCCCGTGCGAACATAGAGCATGTACACAGTCTTCTTACACATGATCTGGACGTGGGAAAAGGCCTGCGATCGTCACCGGTTGGTGTTGTGGGATCGCGGTATCGGCCGCTGGATAATAAGCACCAGATAACAGATGCAGTTCAAAGCCTCATCAGTTCCGTTAACGGTATGAAATCCTCATACGCGAAGTCGCTAATGGCTTTACTTGGCATCAGTTACATACAACCTTTTGAAGACGGGAATAAGCGTACGTCCCGTATAATGGCAAACGCAATACTCATCGCGCATGATTGCGCTCCGCTTTCTTACCGCAGTGTCGATGAGAACGCATACAGGGAAGCCATGTTTATTTTTTATGAACTAAATTCACTTGTACCGTTTAAAAATATCTATATGGAACAATATCTGTTTGCCGCGGAGAACTATGCGATTGCTTAGAGCATTCCGCAATCAGTTGCAATTTTTGTGCAATAATCTTCCAATAATCTCTGTCCGCCAGCAAAGTTATACCAATTAGCATTTAGAATGGTACTAATTTCGATGCTCCAATTGAAAAGAATTGTTTTATTTACTTTTCCTTATCTCCTACCCCTCCTTATTTTAAGGTGAGGGGGTTCTCGAAGGGGGAGAGGATGGGTGGCCATTCGATATGACTCATGGTCACTCATAGATATTACTTGCAACAAGATTGTTGGCCACACTGAGTAATGTCGAAGTGTGAGGGGGATACAAGGTTAGCTTTATTTAAAATGCAAATTGGTATTATAATAACATTTGAACTCGGGAGCCAACTTCAAACACTCTTATACTCAGTTTCACTGCACTTGACATAGCTGGTTTCTACTCTATGATCCTCATGTTATGCAGATTTCACTCTTGAAGCAGAAAAAGGCTAAGAAGACCTCCCGTACAGGGAAGGACTGCTGCTGATATCTGACTTTATTCTGAATCTACCAGCTCCTTCCCAGGAGCTGTTTTTATATCTGTACCTATTTCTCTCATGTTGAATCATTCATCTCATTATCAAAGCACCATGCACTGGATTACACCACCTGCTCAGCCGGAACAGCCCAGAGAGCCAGTGAAGCTAATGATACTCACATCTGTTCGCGATGTTGGTTCATGTGACCAAAATGGTACAAATGTTAGTACGCCAGAAGGTTGGCGTTATATGGAAGGAGCAATCGAACGATTGATTAATGAAACTCGAGAAGGTGGCGCCTTGTCAGGACTTATTGAAATCGTCGGCATCATTACGGATGACATGGAGTCTGACATGCAGCAATCTCCATACCCTGCTCAACCTCGACCCTATGAGCCTTGGATACATCTGCCGCATTTACGGACTGATGCTGGTGAGCTGGTAATCGGAGAAGGCATGACGCACTGGATTCCATCAAACTTCCGCACAATCAATGGACGACAAGAACCTGAGCAAAAAGCAGAGCTCAAAAGAGAGTTTGAACATCAGGTTGCAGAGCGGATGCAGCAGCGAAATGCCGATATATTGCTCTCTGATCACTACATGGCAAGAATTGAGCACTTGATTGGACAAGAACATGACATGTACGGGCGAATATTGAATATTCACCCTGCAATTACCTTGAAGAATCATCAGTACTGCTTCCGTGGTCCGACGCTAACACAGGATGCGATTGATAGATCACAGCAAGATGAGAACACCATTACTGGAGCTACACTACATCTCATAAACAAAGTCATTGACGACGGACCGCCCATTGCTCACATGGAAGGCACACCCGTCTATCCATATGATGACCCACAACATCTTCGGTATCGCAATTACCAGCAAGCAAAGTTACCGCTGTTGGTAACAGGGCTACGACACTATGTTGAACATATCTTCATGCATATGAACCGCCATACATCCCAAGTTACCCCACAACAACATGTATCCGCTTAATCTCCTCCATCACCAGCAATATATTGCTCCACTGTTTGATACACAACTGAAGGGCGAACCGTACTTGTTCGACTTCTCATCCCAGAATCCAACAACTCTCGAATTTGACACAAGAAACTTTGATCAATTTCAGAAGATAGTCTTTGATGAACTAGAAGCCTCGGGTCATCAGTGGGGCATTGGAAAATATCTTGAGGAACGCTCTTCTGTGCTTCGAAACTACCCACAAATGATTGAAGAGGGTCGCATCTATCATGCTGGTTTGGATGTTATTGTTCCCGAAGGATTACGACTCCATGCACCCATCGAAGGCAGAGTATTTCACATTGGCAAAGAAATAGAAGTTGGCAGTTATGGTGGATACGTTGTCTTAGAGCATCAGACAAACTCTAAACCATTCTATTCACTCTATGGTCATTTGAACTCAAATCATATAATCAAAGAAGGTGACAATATTGAGGCAGGGCAATTGATTGGAAAAACTGGAGCATATTCTGATAGCGGAAGTTGGTTTACGCACACCCATCTACAGATCATTACACAGAAAGCGTATGAAGATGGGCGTATGTTTAAAGGATACGTAACATCTGATGATTTAAGAACTATTGAAATGCTATTCCCATCCCCCTACTCGATGTTTCGTTACTGATAATACTCTCAATCAACCTCAACTTCTTAGCCACAATCTTCCAATAACCGTTGTCCATCACCAGTGTTATTATCGCGTTTGACTCGTGGAGCCAAACCCAAATCGGATGATCAAGAGTCAACACGGTTTATGCTCATCTTGTATTGGAGAAGACTTAAAATTTACATATATAACAAATAATGATATAATATCTTTGTGGATCAACAACAAACACAAAACCCTGATCACGAACCGCCTCAGAATGAGAAAGAAAATATTGAACCGAAGAAGCTCGATAAGATCAAATCACGTAGAAATTTTTTCAAGAAAGCCGCACTTGGTGTCTTTTCTCTGGGGGCAGCATCGGCAGCGGATAGCGTGGTTGAATCTGAACGAGGTAATGAATCAGTTGTCGAAGGAGAGAAAGGCATACACAACATCCTCTATTGTCGCCATGATCTTTCTTTAAAAGCTAATGCAATGGACGAAGCAGACTATCTTATCCTTGAATTATGCGATTTTGATTACAGCTCCTGCAAGGATGATATTGATATCAAACAAATGATTGAAAATCTTCCCTCCTACAAACCATACAGAAATCTGGTTCTTGCTGCTGCTACACAACACAAACCCATCTTCTTTGTCGATAGCTCTACAAACCTGGAAACACTCACCGGAGTTAGCACTTGGGCAGGATTAACTGCTGTCGGGGCTGCAGAAACTTTTGTAGGAACCGAAGCATTGAAGTTCGCACTTCATCCAGAAAACCATACAAGTACTCCTGCAGCTCGAGCGATATCTCGCAAACTGCTTCCCAAAGGATCAGAGGATAAATCGATACAAGGACAAACAAGACGTGGCATGTTGCGTGCCGGCACGGGAGCAATTGGAGCTTACTTTCTTACCCCGGCATTACAGGTAAGCAGCACAATTTTGAGATCGATATCAGGAAAGAATCCTGATAATGCTGCACCCTCAACCAAAGCATCAAAAGCACTTACACAATTTAATGCTGTCGCACATCCGGAGCTCGATTCCGCAGGATTCGAAGGTCGCAATGCATTAATCGCGCAGAAAGCAGAAAGCATCGCTGCCATGCTGACTCCAACCATTGGAAAGAAACCACGCAGTTGTATTGCTATTGGTTCTGCACATATGGAAATCGAACGAGAACTACAGTTACCGGAATCAGAACGGATCAAACGAATGGCATCTATCTTTGGCGAAGACAAAATGGGAGGTGAGCAATACATACTACGAGTGGATCCCTCACTTATTCCAGAAAACGACCGCAAAATTGATTGCAAGCTATCCCTCGTAAAAGATCCGGCTATCGCGCAGCATCATAAATCATTGTGATCTATGATCCATCATAGCCTGTTTACATTAAGCACTGATATATTCCGAACGAATTTCCCCTTGCATTCAGGTGTACTTTAATACACCATATGCACATTACTGAAATAACCTTTAAACTCAGCAAACAATCTAAGTATATTTAATGCAATTCACCCCCTGCCAATCCAAGGCCTTACATCTGCTCTGCGGAAAAGAGAATGTGTTTTTAACTGGGGCTGCAGGAACAGGTAAAAGTTTTCTGTTACAACAATATCTTCATGGGAAAAGCCGCAAAGAGTATCCGGTTCTGGCAAGCACAGGTGCAGCAGCAGTTATTGTAGAAGGAAGAACATTCCACAGTTTTTTTGGTTTGGGTATTCTGGAAGGTGGAAGGGCTGCAACTGTTGAACGCGCACTTAGAAGCGGTCCTCTACATAAACGTATTCAACAAGCGGAGTGTATTGTTGTTGATGAAGTATCTATGCTCTCGGGGGAAACAATCGCAACAGCACAGGAGATAGCACAGTGTGTAAGAGAAAGTCTTGAGCCTTGGGGAGGGCTTAGAATGATTGTCGTCGGTGATTTTGCACAGCTACCTCCGGTACAAACAGAGCAAAGAGATAAAGATTGGGCATTCCTGCATCCTGCTTGGGAACAAAGCCAATTTAGATCCGTATTCCTGCAAACATCAGTTCGAACAAATGAACCAAATCTTTTAAAAATACTGCGTAGCGTGCGCGAAGGAATGGTGACCGAAGAAGTGAGAATGTTTTTCGCAAGCAGAATGGCACAGTCAGATCCCACATTTACCGGAACAAGATTGTTTCCTCACCGAGTATCTGCTGACCGATACAATATGCAAAGATTGCAAATACTGCCGGGTGAATCACGATCATTCGAAACATCATATGCGGGAAGAAGCCAATACGTGGATCGGTTAAAAAAACAATGCCCGATCCCCGAAGTCCTTCATCTTAAAATCGGTGCATTGGTAATGCTCAGGAAAAACGCCATGTCATTCCCCTATTCATACGTTAATGGCAGCCTTGGCATTGTAAAAGAGATGAACAATGAATTCCTTTCTGTCTCTTTGCTTAATGGAGAAAACATAGAACTTAGCCGTGAAGAATTTACATTGCTTGACGGCAACGGATCTGTTCGAGCACGTGCGGAGAATTTCCCCGTCACTCTTGCATGGGCAACTACGATTCACAAGGCACAGGGAGCATCCATAGATCGATTGATGGTAAGCATGAGTGGACTTTGGGAATCGGGACATGCTTATGTTGCTCTTAGCAGAGCAAGATCCGAGGAAGGGCTCTTTATAGAAGCATGGGATGAAAAAAGTATCTTTGTGGAATATGCCGTTCAGGAATTTTACAAATCCGTTCAATCGGAATGGGATTACTTGTCTGCATCCTTACCGAATGAGCCCCCAATGAATCCGATACCAACTCTCAAAAATCAAAATGAGCAACTTAGAGGTCGCAAACGTAAAAGCAATATTCCAAATCATATTCAAACAGAAGAACTTATAAAGGAGCGGCATTCGATAAAAGACATTGCTACGAAGCTTGGCTGGAAAGAAGGAACTATCATAAATCATATAGAACGATTGATTTTGGAAGGACACACACCCGACATTGCATACCTCCATCCTCCAACCGGAAGTTTTATGGAAATTAAAAAGTATTTTGATGTGCACGGTACGGAAAAACTAAAACCTATTCATGATGAATTGGAAGGTAAATATTCGTATGATGAGATTAGACTTGCAAGGGTTTTTGTGTTGCTTCACGAACAAGAGACAAGTAAGTGCGTGGTTGGTTGATTCAAAGACAATACTCCTCCGCGTTTAAAATAGTACTAATTCACTCAAGCTTGAGGTCGTTGATTTTTGGCTTATGTATACTAGTTTGACTTAATAATCTCAAATTTCATTGACAGAAGTGACTGTAACTCCGGATTATACCGCTCGATGTTTTGGAAAAAGGAAACCGTTACATCGAAGAATTCCTGGAACGTCTTGTGATACCGATTCTGCTTC
>JAHISE010000065.1 GCA_018818235.1 Patescibacteria group bacterium | reverse complement strand
GGCACTTAAAAACTCTTTATCTTCTAACGTCTGGAAGGCCGGTACAACTGCCGGCGTAAAAGGTACTCTATTATGATGGATCGAAAGATTGGAATCATTAGTTACTCGGCAGGCAATATCGGGAGTATACAAAGAGCTTTAGACCGACTCTGTATCCCGTACAATATCTTAAAAAAGCCGGAAGATCTGAGCGAAGTTGATGGTGTCATATTTCCCGGTGCCGGTGCGGCAGGTAATGCAATGCAGTCACTTAAATGCAATAATTGGATTGATGCCATTAAAAATTGCAAGAATCCTTTCCTTGGAATTTGTTTGGGAATGCAGCTCTTATTTGAATATTCAGAAGAGAATTCAACAGATTGTATTGGAGCTATAAAGGGTAGGGTAATAGGTCTTCCCAATACATTAGTCAGACCACACATGGGATGGAATAAGCTAAACAGCGGTGATTATGCATATTTTATGCACAGTTATGTTTGCGAACCGGAAGACGCCGGAATTATCACAATGTCTGTGTCATATGGAGAGAATATATGTGCGGGCATCCGTAAAGGGAACTTTATAGGTGTTCAATGGCACCCCGAGAAGTCCGGTGCTGTGGGAGATGATTTTCTTCTTAACTTTTATAAGCTATGCAAATAATACCTGCTATTGATGTGCTTGAAGGTCGTATAGTTCGGCTTAAACAGGGAGAATTCCAAAACTCCACTGACTATGGTGATAACTTGGTATCGGTTGCATCTTCCTTTGAACAGCAAGGTGCGAAGTCTTTGCACTTGGTAAACTTATCAGGATCCAGAGATGGATTTATACAAGAGGAATTTATTAATTCTATCAGGCTGATAAGTTCTAAAACAGGTTTAAAATTGCAAGTAGGCGGTGGTATACGCAGTATTAGTGATATTCAAAAAGTATTGGATGCAGGTGTGGACAAGGTTGTACTTGGTTCCCTTATATTCAAGAATCCTGAAGTAGTTACATCTGCAGTTAATATGTTTGGTGAGGGTAAAATAATTGCAGCTTTGGACTGTCGCAATGAGATTATTTGTATGGAAGGATGGAGGAAGTTAACCGGAATAGAATTGGAGGAGGCGCTTATAACAATAAAGATACTTGGTATTAAGCAGGTTTTAATTACAGATATAAGCAGAGATGGTATGCAGTGCGGGCCCAATGTGGATTTATACAAAAGAATTAAATCCAAGTTTCCGGATATTAAATTGATTGCAAGCGGAGGGGTCAGAAATTCGGGTGATATTAATAAACTAAAAAGAATATGTTCCTCAGTTGTAGTGGGCAAAGCTCTTATAAGTAAAAAGACTTCATTTAAGGATCTAAGTCTTTCGAATTCTGATTTGGCGATTCGTATAATCCCTTGTCTGGATATTGCCAATGGGCGTGCAGTTAAGGGGATTAAATTCAATAATCTGAAAGATGCAGGAAATCCTGTGGAGCTTGCCGTACGTTATTGTGATGAAGGTGCGGATGAACTGGTATTTTTGGATATTGCTGCAACAAATGAAAATCGTAAAACAATGTATAAATTGGTATCAGAAATTGCAGATAATATTAATATTCCTTTTACTGTTGGTGGAGGCGTAGGTTCCGTTGAGGATGCGGGGAAACTTCTGGATTCCGGTGCGGATAAAGTATCCATAAATTCTGCTGCAGTAACAAATCCAAAATTACTTTCCGAAATTTCCAGTCGCTTAGGAAGTGCCAATACAGTGTGTGCGATTGATGCCAGAAAAAGTGGAAATAGCTGGAAAGTATTGGTTTGTGGAGGTACCAAGGAAACGAACATAGATGCCATAGAATGGGCAAAGGAAGCAGTGGAACGTGGTGTAGGAGAACTTCTGGTAACTTCGTTTGATAGGGATGGAACAGGTGAAGGTTTCGACAACGATCTTATTTCAAAGATAAAAGAGCAAGTAAATGTTCCTGTAATTGCTTCCGGTGGCGCGGGCTCATTGAATGATTTTGTTGATGCTGTAATTCAGGGCGAAGCTGATTCACTCCTTGCTGCAAGTGTATTTCACTATGGTAAACATTCGATTACTGATGTTAAGAAAGCTCTTAATAATGCTTCTTTACCTGTTCGATTATGATTGATACTTCTACAATTAATTGGCAAAAAAACTGCTATGGGCTTGTCCCTGCTGTTATACAGGATGTATTAACAGGGCAAGTGCTTATGTTGGGATATATGAATCAGGAAAGTTTGGAGTTTACTATTAAAACCGAGCTTGTAACCTTTTTCAGTCGTTCAAAGCAGAGGCTCTGGACAAAAGGAGAAGTCTCGGGAAACTCACTCAGAGTGGTATCAATAGATTCAGATTGCGATAATGATGCGATTCTCGTCAGGGTAATGCCCAATGGGCCCACATGTCACACGGGTATCAGATCTTGTTTTGGTGAAGATAAAGAGTCTGCTTTGGAAACCATAGGATTGCTTATAAGAACGATCCAGAATAGAAGCATTGGTGGTTCAAATGATTCATATACTCAGCGTTTACTAAAAGGTGGAAAAGAATCTTATGGTGCCAAGGTTCTGGAGGAAGCGCAGGAGGTTGTAAGAGCTACTAAGCTTGAAGGAAAGCAAAGAACAATAGAGGAGGTCGCAGATCTCCTGTATCACTTACTTGTATTGCTAAGAGGTGAAGAGGTTGAGATCGAAGAAGTATCGCAGGAGCTAAGAAAAAGAAGAAAATCACCGTAGCGGAAGATAACGATCTTCCGCTACGGTATGGGTGATGAACCATGATCATTTCATCAACCACTGCCTCACCCTCGCTTCCAAAGGTCGAGGCAAGGTTGGTATAAATCCAATGGTCGGTTCTGTCCTCGTCAGAGAAGATCAGATCATCGCAGAAGCATTTCATGAAGGTTTTGGTTTGCTACATGCGGAGAGGGCGTTATTGGAACATTTGAGCGATCGCAATCGTAGCGGAAGATCGCCTGTGGTGAGCTTAGTCGAACCATTATCTTCCGCGGATGTCTTGTATGTAAATCTCGAACCCTGTTGTCACCAAGGCAAAACTCCACCATGTACGGACATAATCCTCGAAAAGGGGATTAAAAAAGTTGTGTTTGGAATGTATGATCCAAATCCTGAGGTTAGCGGAAAGGGGATTGAATTACTGAGGAATAATGGAGTATTGGTGACTGGTCCTATTAATCCTGAGCTTTGTGAAAGATTTAATAAAGGCTTTGTATCACTTCAGACTAACGGGAGGCCATACATAACCCTCAAACGTGCGCAGACGTCTTCAGGGGCTATTGCTAAGCCCGATGGATCCCCTCTTAAAATTACTTCAGATGAACAAGATGTTTGGTCCCACACACATCTGCGCTCTCGTCACGATGCGATATTGGTTGGTGTTGGTACGATAGTTTCTGATGATCCTCAGTTAACAGTCAGATACGGTGATACGAGTTATCAACCGTATAGAATTATTCTTGATCCGGAGCTACGGATTCCTTTGGAAGCGAAAGTTTTGAATGATGAATATGCAAAAAAGACAATTATTATCACGCAACCAAAAACAACCGCTCCCCAGCAGCACCTGTCCTCAGGTTCGGTAGAAAAAGGAATAAGAATAATTGAAATTCCTATGAAAGGGGACATATTTGATTTAGATGAATTATTTAATGTTCTAACAACTCCGACTGACGACTTCCATGGAATCTCCAGTATATTGATTGAGGGCGGAAGGAAGACGTGGGAGGCATTCGAATCAGTTAAGGATGAGGAGGTGGTGTTAACAAACAGTAGTCACTAGTCACTGGTCACTAGCCTGCCGACCGTCTTGTCGGCCATAGCCCAGCCTGCCGACCGTAGCCCAGAGGCGAAGGTTGGAGGCGACGGCTGAAGCCCAGAGGCGAAGGTTGGTCGATAGTCGAAAGCGAAGCGTGTCAATTGTCAAAGGTCATATAAAAACCCCGCCCTCCGGATCCTGCAGATCAAGAGGGCGGGGCACCAACACTTCTATTACTTATATAGATTCATTGCATTTAAGATAACCTTAGAGACTTCAGCACGATTGATAGGGGAGCGAGGGCGGAATGTTCCTTTACCATCGTCACCTGATACCAAGCCGTCCTGAGTTGCTGTCTCGATTGCGCCTGCAAACTCAGACCTTTCAGAGACATCGCTGTAAACATCTCCCGTAGGATTACCGGTTTCCTTTTTGAAGACTTCAAGCAATGTCTGAACAACAGCACCACGAGGGGCAGTTGCATTTACATTGAGTCTTGGTTCTGCAAATACGCTGACTCCAAGGGATTCCATCTTTGCAACGTAACCCGCCGACCATTGTCCTTTGGCCGAACGCAAAGCAGGAACCTTGCCGGAAAGTGGTTGCATACCTGCGGAGCGCACTGCCATCTTGGCAATTTCTCCGTATGTTACGGAATTGCCCGGTCCAAATTCTCCCGTTGGATTACCACGTGCATCACGGTAACCGGATACTATGTCTGAATTAACCAATGCATGTACGAATGGTGCGTACCATGATGAGGTTGGGACATCTCTCATTGTCACTTCTTTTCCATCAATAGTAACTTTTAGAGTACGTCCTGTCTGGTCAAGAGTTGGTACAACAGGTCCCTGCGAAGATTCTTCTGTTCCTGCACTATCATCATCTGTTCCTGCTGTATCCGTATCATCACCTGTAGTGGTTGATGGAGTCGTTGTAGTTGCAGGAGTTGTAGTAGTTCCTGTAACACCGCCTCCACCTCCACCTCCACTACCTCCACTACCTCCACTACTACCTCCATCGTCACCACTTCCTGCAGATAACATGTCCTGCCTGCGTTGTTCATTTCTGTCTCTGCTTGATGTTCCTCCACCAAGAACGAGTACTGTGGTTCCTGTGGAAACCAGCCAATCTTGTTCGTCACTATAGTGGAAGGTCAGAGTGGCGGTAACATTAGTTTGTAGAATTCCATCACCGACGGATACAGGTGTGCTTGCAGAAGATATTGATCCTTGGAATTTGCCGGAAGAAACAGTTGTTTCTGTCAGTGTGATTTCTTCTGAATCGCCGCCTATAACCAATGTTCCCGTAAGTGATTCAATTATTGTTCCACTCATATTTTCTGAACCATCTAGAAGATCAATGTAGATAGTTTGTACAGCTACTCCATATGATGCGGCTGAGAATGGGCTTGTACCTCTGGAGATAAGATATTCATCTTTTTCCCAAATTCTACCAAGATTTACAACGGTGGCTCCTGTGGCAAACAGTGCATAGCCGGCCATATTTAAGTCGGAACCTGCATTAACTGTTAGTGTTCCTGCAACACTACCTGTTCCAGTTAGGTTAGCTCCACTGGAACTTGCGATTGTTAGGTTATAGATAATGTTGTTATCGAAGTCCAGATTAGGATCATCACCTTGCACTGTCCATGTTCCTCCTGTCCCGGCTGTAAGTGTAGCATTGGTGTTAACAGCAATTGCTCCGGAGAATGTTACGGCTGAATCAACTGACATAGTAGCTCCCGCATTGTTGGCAAGTGTAATTCCTCCTGAAACAGTAAGAGGTATATCATTATCAGATAGATTCAGGTTACCTTTGGTAACTGTAAGTGCACCGGAAAGAACCAGTGAAGATCCAGTAACAGTAAGATCATCATTTACTCCCCCCGAGGTCATATTCAAAGTTAGTGCGTTCAGGGATTCACTGTCGATATCAAATGTTGCGTCCTGACCTTCGTGCGTCCATGTACCGGCTGTAACAACAAGGATGGCACTGTCACCCACCGAAACCGATCCGGAAAGTGTAACGTTTGAATTTGTTGTGAATTGTGCTTGTGCACTATCGGCCATCGTAAGACCACCGGACATTGCTGCTATAAGTGAATTAGTTGTCAGATCCACGTTACCAAGTGTAACTGTTAGTAGTCCCGATACGGACAAAGCTCCACCGGCAAATACTATATCATCGTCCGTACCCCCACCTGTGTTATTAATTGTAAGGTTGTATACAGACTGACCATCAAGGTCTACCGCCTGATCACCGGAATCATTTAGTGTAAGTGTTCCTCCGGTGGCCAACAATGAGGCAGAGTCATTTACCAGAATCGTACCGGAGATAGTCATATTTGAGCTTGTCTGCAAAATTGTTTTAGCACTGTTTTGCAACGTCATTCCCTGATCAACAAACAAAGAAGAACTATTTGTTCCTAAATTAAGGTTACCTTGCGTGATTGTTAAAGCTCCGGAAAGACTCGTGTTTCCTCCTGCAACAGTAACTACGTTTCCGTCGACTCCACCGGTGTTATTTATTGTGAGGCTATTTAGCTTCTGACCGTCAAAGTCGATTGTGTATGAACCCGATCCGTGAACGTTCCATGTACCTCCTGTAATTGTAATTGTTGATGCATCTCCGACTGTAATTGCTCCGGATGTTGTAATATTTGAATTTGAAGTAAGGCCGGCTTGTGCAGCGTCGGCAATTGTAAGTGTTCCTGATGACGAAAGTGATTGACTGTTTGTTGTCATATCCAGATTACCAAGCGTGATTGTCAAGGTACCTGAAAGCACAAGTCCGCTACCTGCCACTGTAACATCATCACTTGTTCCTCCTCCGCGGTTATTGATTACCAAATGATTAATCGTTTGTCCGTCTAAGTCTAAAGTATCGTCGCTGTCACCCTGTAATGTCCATGTGCCGGTTGTGGCGGTAAGAGTTGCAGTGTCATTTACCAGAACAGATCCCGAGATTGTTACGTTTGAATTGGTAGTCATAGTTGCCTGTGCTGCAAGAGCAAGAGTAAGTCCTCCTGATACCGTAAGGGCTTGGCTATTTGTTGCTAATTGTAAGTGACCAAGAGTTATGGTAAGAGGTCCATCCAGTACCAGGCCTCCTCCATTAATAATAATGTCATCAGCAGTTCCTCCTCCGGTATTGTTAAGAGTAAGTCCATAAATTGTCTGTCCATCCAGATCAACAAGCTGATCGACTTGTCCATCAAGTGTCAGAGTTCCTGCAGTAATGGAAAGTACCGCCGAGTCGTTCACCAATATATCTCCCGATGCGGTAATGTTTGAATTGGATGTAAGAGTGGATTGTGCATTGTTAGCCACAGTAATACTTCCTCCAACGTTCATTGCCAGACTATTGGTTGTCAGATCCAGATTACCTCTGGTAATTACCAAAGAACCTGACATCCTAAGTGATGTTCCTGACATGATGATGTCATCGGCTGTGGTTCCTGCAGTATTGTTAAGTGTTACTCCACTCAGTAAGTATTCTACATTTGGAGCAATTTGTAATGTCTGATCAGCGGTAGAATCCCTGAAAGTAAGAGTTCCGGATGAAGTAAAGTTGGTAGTGCCACCATCCGAATTTTGATTGCGGACTATCAAGTTGGCACCTGTCATAATAAGGTGGCCAACATTCATAATTCCTCCTGTCATTACAAAGGTTCCGCTACAGGTCATGCCTGCACCGGTCCCCATACGAAGAGTACCACTACCCATCATAAAACCTGTAGTACCAACGCTGAGCACCCGAGCTCCGGTTCCCATATATATGGCACCTGACCAGGTGGATTTAATAACAAGACCGTCAACCGATACATCGGTATCGCCTCTGACGTATACAGCTGTTCCTGATGAGGTAAATACAGCAACGTCGCTGGATCCCGGAACTGATGCACCGGCGGTTGTGCCTTTTTCGGTGGTCGACCAGTTAACTGGGTCATGCCATGAATCATTAGTGGTTCCACCACGATTCCCTATCCAATAGCGGGTTGCGGCATGAGCTTGCGAAGTTGCAAGAAAAAATATGCCCAGCGCCGTGGAGGCAATGGCACATTTAAGAAGTAAAGAAGTGTCTCTTGAGAGAAGTGAAGGTGTAAACATTGCAGGAGAGGGTTAATAACATAAGCAATTTCTAAGAATGTTACCGTATGGTGCTACCATTACTGAAAACATTGGGATTGCAAAAAGTTTAATAAAACATTATAAAAGCATTGTTTTAATACCCTTCCGCTATCACTAAAAAAAGTTCTTAATAATAGTTTTAGTTATTAAAGTGAGATCAATTGTAAATTCAAATATATAGATATACTCATATTATCCCGTGATTTAAGGGAAGATATTGGATTTTATGGATAAGAAGTTTTTAAATAGTTAATCAGAGGATCAGTTGGTTATTCAATTGATGAGATGATATTTGTAGTTCAAATTAATTGTTCTTAATGTTTGTTCATATATTTTCAATTAGTAATTTTATTTATTACATTTCGAACAAACCAATACATTTTGTTAGTAATATTTTGTTTAACAGGAAGCTTGCCGCTTTTAGTAAATTGTTTTACAAGGTTTGCAAATTGTATTCCTTCTTTGTTCATGTGCGAGAGGCTTTCCGGTCTTTTATCAACTACCAATCCGAACTGTCCTTTTCCAATGGTGCATCTTGGTTCGAAATGAATTGAGCATATGGAACCTCCAAAGTATTTAATTGCTTCGGGTACAGAGCTTGTAGTCTTTTTCATAAGTCCGGTCCAAGCAGCTACAGGTGCACCTCCTGTAAATATAAGGTAGAAAGGTTTTCCATTTAAGGTGCCAACGGACCTGGTTTCATCCAGAGCAAAGCTTCCCAGGCGGTCCAGAATGTTCTTCAAATGGGCAGGAACTCCAAAATTCCATATTGGTGTTGCTATTACAATTCCATCTGCCCTCCTTATTAGGTTCATTATTTTGATGAAATCTTCTTCGTGTACAAAGTCCTCCTTATAATGGAGCAAATTAAAGTGCTCAATTGATAAGTCTTTTAGTCTGATCAGTTCGGTCTCAGCTCCGTCAATTGTTCTTATTCCATTGATAAATTCATTTGCCAGGGTCAGTGAGTTGCTTGGGGTGTTTGTACCGGCGACGAGGGTTAGGATGTTCATGAGAGAATGATAACAGAAATTGAGTTTTATTTTGTAGTTGTTATTACATATTAGCGATTAGCAATTGGCAATTAGCAATTGGCTTGTTGGCTATGAGTTCTATGTTAATGATGAAAATTAGCCAATTAGCCAATTAGCCAACATGCCGATTGCCATTACGCCCATTGCTCTAACTCCGTCAATCTCAATTTCTTGCTAAACAACCACCACCTATATATCGTGTGCGATTGCTGCCCCTAGGCACACTATGTAGTACTATTAACTTAACATTCAACATTATGGACTCTTCTGCAACTACTCATTCCAATACTACTAATGCCACTGTGAAGACACAGGAGGTAACTTCAGCAGTAAAGAAAAAAGGACTCACCATTGAACGTTGGTTCACAACACCCGGTAGTGATCCGCTGGAGGAAGTTACTTACGAAAAAAGACGAAGTTGTATCAAGAATCCGGATGGCTCTGTTGTATTCGAAATGGACGGTGCCGAGATTCCTGCAGATTGGAGTCAGGTTGCAACAGATATAATGGTCAGTAAATATTTTAGAAAGGCGGAAGTACCTCAAACTGATGAAAAAGGTCAGGTTATGAAAGATGAGACAGGTAATACAATCACAGGTCCGGAAAAAAGCGTAAAACAAGTGGTTAAAAGGCTTTCCAAGTGCTGGAGATACTGGGGAGAAAAGTATGATTACTTCGAAACCGCACAAGATGCTCAGGCCTTTCAGGATGAGCTTTCGTACATGCTGGTTCACCAAATGGCTGCACCAAACAGTCCTCAGTGGTTTAATACCGGACTAAATCAGGAATACGGAATAACAGGTCCTCCACAAGGTCATTATTTCTGTGATCCTGCCGCAGGTGGCAAAGTTACAAAGAGCAAGGATGCTTACACTCATCCACAACCTCATGCATGCTTTATCCAATCAGTGGATGACGACATGGTTAACCCAGGTGGAATAATGGATCTTTGGGTTCGCGAAGCTCGTTTATTTAAATATGGATCGGGGACCGGTACAAACTTTTCTAAGATTCGCGGTAATGGTGAACCGCTTTCCGGTGGGGGGATGAGTTCGGGTCTTATGAGTTTTCTTAAAATCGGTGATCGTGCCGCAGGTGCAATCAAGTCCGGTGGTACAACACGCAGAGCTGCAAAAATGGTTTGTCTTAATCTGGATCATCCGGATATTGAACAGTTTATTGATTGGAAGGTGAATGAAGAAAAGAAAGTTGCAGCAATGGCGGACTGTGGTTACTCAACGGATTTTAACAGTGAAGCGTATCAAACTGTGTCCGGTCAGAATTCAAATAATTCAATCAGGATTCCACACAATTTCTTCGCAGCGGTAGAAAAAGATGGAGATTGGAATTTGTTCTGGCGCACAGAGCTCAAAAAATCTCAGAAAGAAGGTAAAGATCCTGTTTCTTGTAAAACACTGCGCGCGCGCGAACTTTGGGAAAAGATAGGTTATGCGGCATGGGCATGTGCGGATCCGGGTGTTCAGTACGACACATCAATTAATGATTGGCATACGTGTCCGGTCGATGGTCGAATCAATGCAAGTAATCCATGCAGTGAGTATATGTTTTTGGATAACACTGCGTGTAACTTGGCTTCTTTGAATTTGATGAAGTTCTATGACGCTGAACATAAAACTTTTGAAATTGAAAAATTCAAACATGCAGTCAGATTATGGACAATAGTCTTGGAGATTTCGGTTCTTATGGCACAGTTTCCAAGTGAGGAGATTGCCCGTCTTAGTTACGAATTTCGTACTCTTGGTTTGGGATATGCGAACCTTGGTGCGATGCTTATGCGCATGGGCATTCCATACGACTCGGAGCAAGGCAGAGCGATTGCCAGTGCTATAACTGCAATACTAACCGGTGAGTCGTACGCGACTTCGGCGGAGATGGCGAAGAGTCTGGGATCATTTCCTGCATACGATCGGAATAAAGAATATATGCTAAAAGTAATTCGCAACCATCGTCGTGCTGCTTATGCTGCACCGGCTGTGGAATATGAAGATCTGAATGTTATTCCTGTTGGAATAGACCAGAAGGTTTGTCCTTCCGATATTTTGCAATCGGCAAAGGAGTGTTGGGATCGTGCTTTGGCACAAGGAGAGAAATATGGATTTCGAAATGCACAAGTATCCGTATTGGCTCCAACCGGAACAATCGGTTTGCTAATGGATTGTGATACAACGGGGGTCGAGCCGGATTTTGCTTTGGTTAAATTCAAAAAGCTATCAGGTGGTGGATATATGAAGATTGTTAATCAGTCTGTTCCTGCTGCTCTAAAAATGCTTGGTTATTCCGGGCAGGAAATAAATGACATCATGAAGTATGTAATAGGAACTCTTTCGCTGGAAGGAGCTCCGCATATAAACAGGCAGTCACTCAAAGAAAAAGGCTTTACGGATGAAGACATTGCAAAAGTAGAACAAAATCTTCCGACTGTTTTTGATCTTAAATTTGCTTTTAATAATGTTGTTCTGGGAGAGGAAACACTTAAGCGATTGGGATTCAGTCCTCAGCAAACCTCCGATCCGGGTTTCAATTTACTCAAAGAGCTTGATTTCTCTTCCGATCAGATCGAGGAGGCAAATACTTTTATTTGCGGTCACATGACAGTAGAAAATGCTCCATATGTAAAGGAGGAGCATCTTCCTGTTTTTGATTGTGCAAGCAAGTGTGGCAAAGAAGGCAAAAGGCTAATCACAACCGAAGGCCACATAAGAATGATGGCTGCAGTTCAGCCATTTATCACCGGTTCCATTTCCAAAACCATCAACCTTCCTAACGAAGCGACTGTTGAGGATGTCAAGGAAGCTTATTTATTGGGATGGAAGTTGGGGCTAAAGGCAAATGCGATTTACAGGGATGGGTGTAAGTTGAGTCAACCGTTGAGTGCATCGGCGGGGAAGAAAGAGAAAAAGGAGGGAAAGGAGGGAATAGATGAAAGGGAGGTGGTAGAAAAGATAGTCATTAAGGAAGTACCTCGTCGAAGGAAATTGCCTGATGAGAGGATGTCTATCACTCACAAATTTTCAGTTGCAGGTCATGAAGGGTATTTGCATGTTGGTCTTTATGAAGATGGAACACCCGGTGAAATATTTATAAAGATGAGCAAAGAAGGATCAACACTCTCCGGAGTCATGGATACTCTGGCACTGTCTCTTTCTATGAACCTGCAATATGGAGTTCCTTTGGAAGTTCTTTGTGCAAAACTGGCACGCACACGTTTTGAGCCAATGGGAATGACTATAAATAAAGAGATACCGATGGTAAAAAGTCTTATGGACTATCTTGGCAGATGGTTGGCACTCAAATTTCTACCGAGAGAAAAGGCAGAGCAGTTCCATAATAAGGAGCTTGTGGAGATTGCATACACCGAGGGCACCAAGAGCAAAGACGCATTTGCCATGAGGCTTCCGATTGTGGATGAAGGGTCGCAGGCAGATCCGCCAAATTTTGAAGTAACACTCAATGAAAAGAATAAGGAGGAATGTGAAGAGGCATCGGAAGAGGTCGCCATAGTCGAAACCAAAATCCAGATAGCTCGTCAGCAGGGGTTCACGGGTTCTATGTGTGGGAATTGTGGGAGCTTACGAGTCAAAGCTAATGGGAGTTGTGAGGTTTGTTTGGATTGCGGGGGGACGTCGGGGTGTAGTTAATTAGTTAACTGGTTGACTAGTTACAAGTTTGATGATTAAGTGGGTGGCTTATGAGTACGTTTAAATCATTCGAAGATATTGATGCATGGAAAGAAAGTCGAAAGCTTGTGAAAGCAATTCGTGAAATATGCAAGCGCAGCAATGTAAAAAGAGATTTTGCATTTGTAGATCAGATTACCAGAGCTTCACGATCTGTTTCAGCAAACATTGCTGAGGGAAGTGAGGCCTTAACTTATCCTGATTTTATTCAATATTTGGGTCATTCACGGAAATCAGTATCAGAAGTAAGATCACATTTACATGATGCTATTGATGAAGAATATATTTCAAGTGATGAATTTGATAAATTGTCCGAGCAGACAAGATATATTGGGCGAATGATTACGAATTTAATTCGTTATCTACAAAAACTAGATCAAAAAACAAAGAGAACAGTAAATGTTTCTAATAAATGAGATAACTTGTAACTAGTCAACTAGAAACTAGTTAACTAAACTGTTGTCATGTCCCACTACCTCGATCTACTTCCATCGAATGAAAAAGCAAAGATTCGAGCGAAGCTTCGCAGCCCAGAAGCTTACGAGCGATTGCGTGAAAAAGTTAAGGGGCCTGAAGATCTGGAGAGGGAGCTAAAAGTCAGTGAGTCATATGCTAACCTCAGTTTTAGTTTGAAAACAGAGCCAAAGATAAAAGAAGAATTAAAAAAGCAAATTCAGGAAGATATTGATGCGAATGGGATTGAGGAAGTACTTGAACAATCAGAAGCGCAGCGGAAGATCGATATCTTCCGCTTTAATATTTCTGTTGAAGAAAACCCCGAGTCACATCAGGATCAAATTGTTGTTTCGCCGGAAGGGAATGTGGGTGAGAAGATTCCTATAAAACCATCTTTTACTGAAAAGTATCTGTCTTCATTTGGATAACGCAGCGGAAAGCCGCAGCTTTCCGTTACAGACAAGTATTTGAGTTCATTTGGATGAATCAGCGTAGTAGGCATGCAGTCGATTGTTGATTGTCGAAAGCGGAGCGTGTCGACTGTCGATCAAAAACTAATCATAAGGACTCCAAACACAGCCACCAAAAGAAATGCTTTCATTGTGATAGGGGGAAGGGACGGCAATCTTCCTATAATTCATAAAGCATTTCAAGTGATATGGCTTAATTGGTCTTGCAAAAGGGATAAAATGTGAACAAATAAATGTATCAGGATTTTATGTTAAACGTTTATAATGGCGTAAATGATTCCAAATCATCATCTTCCGCCGCCTTATTATTAATCCTCTTTCCACATATCAAACATTCATGAAGTATCACCCATCCTTTCTTCCCGCTTTGATCAAGTGATACAGGCCTCATCAATCCTCCACAAGGGGACTTGCGATCTCCCGGACATTCCAGATCTACGTGTTTGGAAAATAAGCAATGAGGACAGTGGTTGCGATAGGTACCCTTTTCGAGAGGATTAACCTGAGCAGAGCAATGCTCACAGACGAATGGTTCTTGGCGGGCTATAAAGGTCATCAGACGTTAAATTTAAACAACATAACATCTCCATCTTTAACAACATAACTTTTGCCTTCTGATCGCATCTTTCCTTGTTCTTTTGCACCAAGTTCTCCGCCAAACTCAATAAAATCATCATAGCCAATTGTCTCCGCACGGATGAATCCTCTTTCAAAATCAGTATGGATAACGCCTGCTGCCTTGGGCGCTGTGTCGCCTTTATGAATAGTCCATGCTCTGGCTTCTTTTGGTCCTGCTGTAAAGTATGTGATGTATCCAAGAGTGAAGTAAGCTGCGTTAATTAGACGGTTAAGACCTGATGAAGTAACAGCAAGATCCTCGAGGAATTCGGTGGCTTCTTCCGGCGTAAGGTCTTGCAGATCTTCTTCTATTTTTGCGGATACTACTATTACTTCTGTGTCTTCCGGAACTCCGAGCATCTCTCGTGCTTCATCAATTCCAAGTGTATGCATCTGATCCTCGGAAACATTTGCGGCATAGATAATTGGTTTACTTGTCAGCAGACTTAAGCTTTGTCTAATCAGGTCGTCATCTTCGTTAAGTTCAACTGTTGATGCGAACAGAGTGTTATCAAGCGCTGCTTTTAATTTATCCAAAACGTCGACTTCTTTTTGTCTGGTTTTATCTCCTGTCCTTGCTGCACCTCCAATCCGATCTATTCTGTTTTCTATGGTTTGAAGGTCCGAGAGGCAGAGTTCGGTTTCTATGGTTTCGCGATCACGCTTGGGATCAACACTCCCTTCCACATGTGTTATGTCATTACCTTCAAAAAATCTTACGATGTGGCACAGAGCATTCATCTCTCTTATTGCTCCGAGGAATTGATTGCCCAAACCTTCACCTTTATGTGCACCTTTAACAAGTCCTGCAATGTCCACAAATTCCACTGTGGCCGGAACAACTTTTGCAGGTTTTACTATTTCTGTGATTTTATCCAATCTTTCGTCAGGGACTTCCACTATTCCTATATTCGGATCAATTGTACAAAAGGGAAAATTGCTTGCGTTAGCTCCACGTGTTTTGGTAAGTGCATTGAATAAAGTCGATTTGCCGACGTTGGGGAGGCCGATGATTCCTACCTTAAGTGCCATACATGGATGATGATACAGCATTATAAGGAATACTCGAATATTGGAATATTGGTCTAAAGTGATATCAAGCTTCATATATGCTCTTCATAACCCCAATATTCAAATATTCCAGTATTCCAATACTCAGGTCGAAATTATCATCAGAATACCTTATTCTATGCAAATTATAGCATCTTATGCCCATTGACAAACCCTCCAAAAAAGCTAAAATATTACACTTTCCAATGTATAGAAATATTCAGGTATTTGTCGGCTTCTTTGCAATCCTTGCGATGGCACGAATTGCATATGCGCAGGAGTTTTCGGATGCGTCCGGTACTCCTTACGAGGCTGCGTTTACATATCTGAGTAATAAGGGAGTGGTCGAGGGATATTCGAACGGACATGGTCTGCCAAACAATTTATTAAACCGAGCAGAAGCACTGAAGGTAGTAGCGGGACTTAGGGTTGCCGATCGTGTGGATTGGTATAAAAAGAATGCTGTACCGCTTCCTTTGTTCAGAGACGTTGCAACGGGCACATGGTATACACCTTATGTTGAGGCCGGATTTGAAGCAAATATACTAACGGGTTATCCGGATCAAACTTTTCGTCCTGCAAATTACCTGACTGTTGAAGAGGCGATTGCAATGGCTTTGCGTGCTTATGGCGAAACAGGAAATTCGCAAGGTGCTCAGCTTTCACCTTACATACAGAACCGTGACAACGAATGGTTTACGCCTTATATAAATGCTGCGGTTACAAAGAATTTGATAATGAATCTGGGAAGACTTGAGCTTGGACAGTACATTACCCGTGGAAGGTTCTTCGATCTTTTGTATCGTCTGGATAAGGTGTATACGGAAGGATCGGTTTCTTATGGCGGACCAGAGCCTGCTCAATATATTACTGCTCAACCAAGATCTCAGATATTCGCAGTTCAACCAAGTGGTTCGATCAATGTGCCGCAATCCACATCTGTTCCTGCCGTATTACCGCAATATGCTTCCGAGCAATATTTCGCAGTATCAATGCCGACACTTAGTATCACAGATCTGACGATTACTCATCCTTTTGATCCTTTTACTCCTGACGGGGTACTTCAGCCCTTACAACAGGGAGTGGGTCATTTGTTTGGATATCCGGGAGGGGGTGGGAAGATTATGATCTATGGACATTCTTCCAGCTATCCTTGGGATGTATCCAATTATTCAAAGATATTCAGACAGGCAAATAAACTTAGTGCAGGGGATAGGATCTATGTAACTTATGACGGTAAACTTTACACATACGAGGTTACTCACAAGCATGCCGTTGATGCGAGCGACACGAGTCAATTTCAGGACAACGGATCAGGGGAGGAGCTGATATTGTATACATGTTGGCCTCCGGATTCTATTTCTCAGAGGTACCTTGTACATGCGTTGCCGGTCAATGTTGTTGCATTGAGATAGGGGATACAGCTTGTAGCTATTTGCATTTAACAATCGACAATCGACACGCTCCGCTTTCGACAGTCAACAGTGGTATACTAGTTTGACTTAATAATCTCAAATTTCATTGACAGAAGTGACTGTAACTCCGGATTATACCGCTCGATGTTTTGGAAAAAGGAAACCGTTACATCGAAGAATTCCTGGAACGTCTTGTGATACCGATTCTGCTTC
>JAHISE010000064.1 GCA_018818235.1 Patescibacteria group bacterium | reverse complement strand
ACATGAGAATTGCTATTCATCTCAAGTTGACCATCCGCAACACTCACTTTCCCCTCCATATTCCAGTTATCACCAACCCCGTCATCAAAAGTATCCACAATCAACGGATTACCGGAAAGCATCTGCCTCTCCTCAAAAACCTCCGCACCCGCGGGATTAAAAGTTCTTGCCATGCGCTTTCGTGAAGAAAATCTTCCGGTAGATATTTGTGTATCCTCGTTCCTCCGCTTTTGCGACATCATCAGTACATCCAGAGCTTCGTCCATTCCTTGTATGGTATTTTCCATAGGGGGGGTGGGGGAATATATGCAAATGTGTCCTGATTTTTTAGAAAGAGCCTTTTGAATTTCTTACGATACTCTGTTCGATTAAGGTCAAATCGTATGATTTAATAGAATCAGTAATCTATTAGATATTATGTTTGTTAGATACGAAATACCCATTTACAAAAAAACTTTTCCAGACTTCCGCTTAATGGCTTAAACAAGCGAAAAAAAGGGTTTCCATGAAGGGGGGAACGGTCATCCGATTTATCGCTTATTAAGCAACTTCCATCGGCATCTGTTCAGCATTCTTTTTAGTGGCAGAATCCTTTATCTTAGTGGTCTTCTTTTTTGCAACCTCTTCCACATCCTTCTCCAACACATATTCAAATATCAACGGAGCGACAATGGAGGCATCAGAATTTATTGTAAAGTTAACAGTATCCGGATCCAGCTTATGCCAAGTAACTTTTTCGTTAGGCGGACAGCCTGAGTATCCTCCAAAAGAAGTAGTAGCATCGCCTATGTGGCAGAAGTATCGCCAACGTTTACATTGGATTTCGTGATCTTGGATGATACTTGGTACCACACACATAGCGAAATCACCAGCTATTCCTCCTCCTATCTGGAAAAATCCGATTTCACTATCTTTTTCGTTTTCCAAATACCATTTTGTTAAGTGCTCGAATTGTTCGGTTCCTGATCTGATTACTCCGTGAGTTTTTACAATACCTTGCATTACATCTGAGCTGAACATATTGCCAAGAGTGGAGTCTTCCGTGCCAGGTGTATATATGGGGATGCCTGCTTCACATGCGGCAATGACCCATGAGCGTTCCATTGGGACATCATTCTTTCCTTCAAAAAAGCCACTACGTATTAATTTATAAAAGAATTCCCAATGAAAATAGCTTTCATCTTTTTCTGCGGCATCGTTCCATAGTTTACGAAGCCCACTCCATATATCCAACATTACATCTTCGGGGATACATGTATCTGTAACACGATTGTATTTTTCATTTCTTGTTTTAACATCATCCTCCATCGTCAAATATCGCCAATTAGGTTGAAGCTTATATGATTTGTTGGAACATAAATTAAACAAATCCTCTTCAATATTAGCTGCAGTAGAAGAAATGGCATGCACCTTTCCCGCCCTAATCATTGGTGCCAAAGTAATGCCTATCTCCGCCGTACTCATTGCACCTGCCAACGAAACAAGCATCTTCCCTCCCTTTTTATTAAACTCATGCCAAGCTTGTGCCGCTGCGAGGGTTTCGCGTGCGTTGAAATGCTTGAAATTGGCCTCCATGAATGATGCTACTGACATAATCTGTGAAAAGAATACTAGACATTATAAACAGATGCCACCTTTTTGCCGACTATTTCCTTCATTGATGGCTCATTTTCTTCGATTGGAATTTCCACTTCATCCTCAAATACAATCTGTTGTTCTTCCAATACTTCCGCTCCTTCGCCGTTTAGATCCCATATAATCCTTTTCCCATCATCAATTCTACGGTCAATAAAGGATCCTCTCCATTCTCCCAATTGGAAATATTTATCTATTATCTCTATGGCTTTTCTCCAGTTGACGGAAGCGCAGCTGTAGATGTCCATATGAATGCTCGGGTGTTTTTCGGGTTTAATAAAGTAATGTCCGCTTATATGACTTGTTGTAATAGGTTGCAGGAATGACCACCCAGGTGCTCGCAGATCAGCTGCATCAAATATCTGAAGTGGTCCCAATTCTTCCATTCTTAGAGCGGTAAGAAGCTCATTAAGAAAGTTTTCCATCAATGATTCACGGTTTTTAAGCACATCTTTTAGATATGCATCAACCAGTAATATCTCGTGCTGTAATGAGAAGTGGCGACTCGGTAGGACCATCAGAGAGGGGGAAAATTACACAAATAGTTATTACAGCAAAGAAGTATCTCATAATTAGTTTTGGCTTGTCAAAGCGAAAAACGATGATTTATGTTCTACTAAGTGTTATCTATGAACAAATATTTTATACAAGAATAAGTATGTTTTAATAGCCTAAAACAGGCAAAACTTGAGTTTAGCCCTTAAAATAAGTAATTTTTGGTGCTTGTTATAGAATAATTTGGAAAATAATCACAAAATAACCCACTGCATATAAGTACACTAAAATTATGCACACAGGATCAATGCCAAAATGCAGGGACTTTTTTAAATCCCAAATCCCAAAAAACAAATCCCAAATGTGATTTATTGTGTTACTTATAAAATTATTGAGCTTATTATTCGTAATAATTGAATCGCCTAATCTTTTAATAGAACCTGAAGAAATAATGAGTTATATATAGCTAGATCAATGTAAAATGATACGATGATTGTATGTAATAAACTAAAACCCAAATCCCAAATAACAAATCCCAACAATGCTGCTACTGCGTAGGACGGGCAACTAAAGAACGATCATAGTTTGGAATTTTGGATTTTGGGTTTCGTTGGGTTTTGTCTTTTGTGTTTTGGGATTTTTAATTCGGTTTACTATTTTTTCCACAACATTTGGTATTGATCCTGCACACAATTAAAAAATTGGATTAATTATGCATCTTCGGATTAGTTTCTTCCTATATGACGTACTTTCCACCAAGCAGTTAATAGCGATGCTCCGAAAATTATCAGAAGTATTGCTATCAGATATGCCAGAAGTTCCGGTGCCTGAAGGATTGCAAGACCGAAGAATACGAACAGGAGTCCGTTGAATAAAAGTCCGCCACCGAAGTTGATAGGAGGGGGGTGGTTATGGGAGCCGAAGTGTTTGAAGAGGAACATGGGTTGTAGTATACCAAAGTAATAACTAGATTGTTATATTTAGATAATTGATACGATCGGTCACTAGTCACTAGTCACTCGTCGCTTGTCAACATCGGATGAAATATTTGAGACCAGTGACCAGCGACAAGCGACTAGTGACGTATCGTCTATTGATGAGTCAAATTAGACTGCAATATTCACATTAGTCTCTCCATAAACATTTTTTTTTGGGTTTACCTGAATTTTATCAGTCATAACTCTAAGTTTTGCTATGCGGGCATATACCTTGCGTGTTGCTTGAATATGTTCTTTTACTCCTGATCCCAGTTGCATATGCCCCATATTATCGCATGGAAATTCAATTGGCATATGTCGTAGTCTGCTGAATTCACATCCTGCCTGAAAGGCTGCGCTTATTGCTTTTCGTGCTTCTTCGGATTGTTCTTCTCCCAAGCTTTTAAGATAATTTTGTACTCCTGTTAATTGCGCCTCAACAAGATCAATTTTTTCTATTACAGCGCTCATACGTACGTCGTTGTGTTGTGATATTGTGTCCATAAAACTTGGGTTATCAATTAAAGGGAGCGCCAGTATCGTGGTGGGAGTTTGAAAAGTCACTATGCACAGAAATGTACTGTGGTATTGATAAAATATGTACAAAAAAATTGCTCGATGGGATGTTAAATGTGAGGTGTGGTATGTTATTTATTGTTATTTGGCAATTCATGTTTTCATATTGTCCGATACATGGTTCTTGGCAACGATCATAATCCTGAGTTGAGTTGAAGTGCTGTAGTCGCAGATCAACACCCGGTCCGTAGCAGCGACTCCGTAGTCGCTGATGGTATTTATATTATTAATCAATCCATATTTCCATGGGGTCAAGTAGTTCATTGAAATGTACGGATGACCAATGCCAATCATTGATGTTTTCGATTAATCCGTGTTTTACAGGATTGTTGTAAATGTAATGTAAAGTGTTTGTACATTGTTGCGAGCTTTGTATGCGTTCGTCGTAATATCCTTTTTGCCAACAAATGTCATGTGAATCAGCGACTACGGAGTCGCTGCTTCCTGCACAGCCTGCTGCATTTGTTCCAGAGTGACTGTTGTCTTATTTTCTGCAGAATCTAGTCCGACTCTGAGACCATGGACATTATTATAGTAGGGACCATGTGTACGAATGTCAGAAAAATCCCATGATAGGTTTACAGAATCAGTACCCTCCGGTGCCATATTCTTGATCCTATCATCTAAGTCTTCCTGAACATATGCATGTACTGTATTTTGCAGATCTATTGAACTTGATAGAAATCCTCCTGTGTGCACCTGATGAGAAAAAATTTTTAGTTTGCTGTACGCACAATTAGGCAGGTGAGAAGACGTATAACCAAATTCAATTTGATATAAAAACTTTGTTCCGAATTCCTTTTGCACGTAGGCAATAAGTGCTTCCACCAGTTGTTCGTGCCTTTCTGCACATAATTCTTTGCCGATAAGTAAGTCCTGACATCTTGGCTTGTTTCTCATATTTAAGATTGTAAACCCCCATCTTCATACAAGATATCATCCTGTGGATGGCGGTAGAGAGGAGTATTAAGGCGTTTTTGGTCAAACACGTGTCCAAGTAATCCTACTGATCGCCCGAGTGCGAATAGTCCATTCAGGTACCCGACTTCGAAGAAACTTTCGCGAACATCTTCCGGAAGTTGAGGCAGAAGAATGTCTACGAGAGTGACACCGATCAGTCCATCAACATTAAGAATCAGATTTCCTTTTTTTGCAGTTGTAATTGTTTCAACTTCTTTTGCGAAGTCAGTTATAGGAAGACTTGGGAAGTTTGCTCTTGCATATTCAAGAAGTTCTTTGCATCTGGAGTCGGGATTATGGATGCTTTTTATTTTGTGTCCGATTCCCGGAATCCTCTGACCACTTGCTTTCATCTGATCCACAAAATCCTGCGGTGAGGTTCCTTTTTTATGTGCTTCGTAGAAAGTCCTCGCGGCCGCGTCTACTGCACCTCCGAATCTTGGTCCGATTGTAAGTAGCCCCGAGCACAGTGAACTGATCGTATCCTTGGCTGCACTCGATGCGACTATTGCGTTATGTGCACCTGCAACAGCGGGACCGTGGTCAGCGATCGCGGTTAAAATCATTTCCAGATATCTGAGAGTTTGGGGTGACAGGTCAGTCTTCCACCAGAGCTTAGAGATAGCTTTAGCAAGTGATCCCTCCTTTATAAAAGCGGAGATCGGAACACCTCCGTAAGTTGCCTCTTCACCGGTGTCATCAGAAATGGTGCACTGGAAGTGTGTGTGCCTGCGGTCCTCTGGTAAATCCTGAATTATAGGTTCCATGGGGTCGGTGATTCTACCTGCAATTTTAAGCTCTTCATAGGTTTTTCTTATCAAATTTCCCAATTCTTCGAATCTCGCAGGCACTCTGGCACCCGCTTCAGATAGCAGTTTATTCTTTGCCTGTGCAGTTTCAGCTGCACTTGCCGCCCATGCTCCGGCGTGTCCGAATTGGACGTCTTTGGGGAAGCAGTCGGCTGAAGTTCCCGATACCCATGCTATAAGCGGCTTGGAGATTCTCCCTTCCGTTAGGGCTAAAGCTATCTCTTCCTCCTCACGTCCTCCGATTTCTGACGTGATTACTATCATTGCAATATCAGGATTTTCCTGAAATCTGAGTATATGTGGCATTAGATGAGAACCCGGATTTCGATCTCCTCCAATCGCCACCCCCTCGACAATTCCCGATGAGTTTTCTGCGATCATTCTGTACATCTCGTTGCTCATTCCACCGGATTTGCCTACATAACCAACGCATCCTTTTCTGTGCAGCTTGCTTGCAATCAAATGATCGCAGCTTCCTCCGGTATCTCCAACTCGGAATGCTCCCGCGGTTACTGCGCCGACCGTTGCCGGACCGATCAGAATAGTTCCTTTTTCTTTGGCTTTTACAATCCATTCACGTGTGTCACGTTCGGGAACTCCTTCGGCAATAGTGGCAATAACTCTGTATCCCAAATCTATTCCTTCACTTACAACTGCCCCAGCAGATCTGGATGATGCAAAGTTTACAATTACGTCAGCTTGAGGGAACTTAGATTTTGCTTCGGAAAGATTTCTGACAACCGGAAGCAGGAATTCTTTTTTACCAAAGAAAACTTTTAATGGTGCACCACTGTTTGGATCAACCACTGCTGTGACACTTGGAGATCTTCCGCTAAGGAAATCGAAGTCGAGCATGCGTTGGATCGAAATGGATTTTCGTCCGTAGATTATGCTGGTGGTAGAGTTGGTGAATAGGGTGTTCATGATGGGTTTGGATTCGGAATCCGGAATTCGGAATTCGGAATCCGGCGAAGTTGAAGCGAATCAATAGCCATCCCCACCACGTCTGTCATAGGAAGCTCAGCGCCGTGTGTGACACATGGAATATTCATTTCATCACAGGCTTCCTGTAGAGCTCTTAGGCCTTCTGTATCATTGGGTCCTGCTCTTCTGACAAAGATCCTTAGTCTCCTTAAGCTTGATTGATGTTTCTTGATGGCTTTGATGACGCCAGCAAAGGTCTTTTTTACATCTGTGAAATTTGCAATCCCCCCTCCTACTATTAGTACTTGATCTTGGTCGTTTCGTTCAATCAACGTTAGAATCTCGGATGTGTAAGCTTCCATTTCGTCAGTAGTGGGATTGCCCGACCACTCGCCATAATTTGCGAGTTCCTTTGGATCAGCAAGTGAAGTTATATCATCGGCGTAAATTATTGATGCTCCTCCACCTGCGACCATTGTCCAGATTCTGCCTTGTGGATTTAGTAATACAAACTTAAGTGAGCTTCCACTTTTCTCGTCCATTTCCTGAATCTTTTTCTCTTCAGGAAGAATAGTTGATCCAAAACCTTCGGGAACCTCCATTCCTTTCCAATTATTTCTTTGACGGTAAGCGGCACAGGTATCAACTCGTGCAACGGTGTCTAATAGGTAAACTTTGCCGTTTACTTCCGTTATTGGATTGAATTCGAGATAGGGGAGGTCGAGTTTCTTGAACAGAGCAAAGAGTCCGTTAATGGTGGGTGATAGATCGGAATCCGGAATCCGGGGTCCGCCTTCGGTCGGATTCCGGATTCCGGATTCCGAACCTATGATTGAAGTTTGACTTAGAGGCACCTTGATAGTTGCCATAGCATCTCCCTGTTCTTCCACATCAATACCACCCCTCTCTGAAAAGTGGATAATGTCGTTCTCTCGTTCACATGTAAAGGCGAGGTAATATTCAGATTGATGTTCAATAAAAGGTTCGATCAGGAAGTTATTAAGTTTTCCAATTCGTTCTCCGATCATAACTTCTTTTCCTCTGAACTCTTCTATCCATCTTTTTGCTTCTTCGTAGTTTTCTGCAATTTTCACATATCCGAGCTTTCCACGTTTGCCGAACATCTCGTCGGGTTTTGCCACCAGCTTTCCTTCATTGAGCCATGGATGCCGAGAGGGGAGAGAATCCAGATTTGTTTTCGGGCATACGGCTGCAAATTTAATTTCTGGTTTGCCAGGTAAGTCAGATGGCCAGTTGTCTAATATCAACTGTTTTGCCTGTGCTTCGCGTATGGGCTTTTGAGCCATCAGATAATTTTTAATATAGGTAAAATAAGATTCAGTTTAAACGTACTATTAATTGCTATTTTTCCATAACACCTCTCCCCCTCAGAAGGGGGAGAGGATGGGTGAGGGGCGCTGGATTCGAGTTTGGAAAATATCATGATATAGTCAATAGGGGCGATATTTTGCCAGAGAAAAGGGGGATTGGAAAGGGGATTGGGGGGATTTCTTGATCTTATCCGACCTTATAACTTCTTCCTTCTTGGGTTTCCCCTAGCCCCCTCTCCACTTGTAGCCCCTCTCCCCCTAGCCCCCTCTCCCGAGGGGAAAGGGGGAATCTAGGTATTGGAGATAACAAACTTTGATTCATTTAATATTTAAGAGAACAAACTTTGAATTCTCCAATGGCAGAGCTCCTAAACCGACCTCACCCCTGGCCCCTCTCCTCTGAGGAGGAGAGGGGAACTCTGCTTCTGGAGAGAACCAGCTTTGATTTAATAAATATTTAAGAGAACAAACTTTGAATTCTCCAATGGCAGAGCTCCCCTCTCCCCTCGGGAGAGGGGCCGGGGGAGAGGGAGATACGAGGGAGAGGGGCCGGGGGAGAGGGAGATACGAGGGTGAGGGGCCAGGGGTGGAGGAACTACAAGAGGAGAGGGGGTTATCGTTTCCCCTGCTCCAAAAACAACAACCCAATCACAAACAACGGTAAAAATATCACCGACAGCGCCAATAGCCAATTAAAGTTTCCCCATCCCATAACAATGTAAGCGGCTCCCAATCCTATAAACAGATTTCCTCCAAGTCGGGGTCTGTACCATCCGACTATGGTGCACATAAGTACGATCATAGTCGGATAAAGATGTGCGATTGTTTGAGCAACTGTTCCATCGGAGACCATAAAAGTCTCGAGTGCGAATAAAGAGAGGAAGATTGCAAAAATAATTGCAAGAACGGTTGGGGCCCATTTAAGGATTCTAAGTTTCATTGTTCCTATTATACTACATCTGACTAACGCAATTCCTGAACCATTTGTGGCATATTAAATTGCTTAATATAGCCTTCCAGTGCCTCAAAAAATTCATCATCGTTTTCGAAATGATCTCTTTCTCCGAGCATATCTTCCAGTTTCATAAGTGCGCCCAGCATCTCATGAAAGATGTCATCATATCCTTCAAGAGTAATCTCCGGGAAGACCTGTTTTGATTCCAGATATTTTCTCATTCTCCTCAAATTCCATTGTGCAATTGCAACAGTAGACCATTGTGGAAGAATAATATTTTGGTGTATGTGGGCAAGGAATGAGTGGAACCCCTGACACTTGCCAATGGCATGCATTCTGGTAAGTGATCTTTTCGATTCAACAAGACTTTTATCGTCCATTGCGAGCGTGAAATCACCATAATGACCTAACATCTGATCGGCATAAAATCTGAACGGTTGTAATGTAATCTGCGAGCCGCTAAAAGCAGCCGGATCCAATTGAAATTGATTAATAACTCTTTCGAAGTCGTTGTCTGATCTTATTGAGTCAAGGAGCGGAGCATCTTTCTGAAGTTGTATTCTAAATCCCCTTAGTCTTTTCTCATGAGACTTTCTTTCTCTCATAAGATGAACCTGGTCAATCCAATTGTATTTTCCTTTTGCGGGAATATCATCATGTGCTCGTTTCCATAAGTCATTTTTAGCTCTTACAAGTTTGCTCATAGAAGCACTTGGATTTACCTTGCCACTTGTATCAACCAAATTTTCAGTATCCTCAAAACACTTTTCGGCATCTGTTTTTAGAAGGCCGACACATTCATGAAAATGAGCTTGCCATATCATAGACAGCCTTTGTGCTTCTGTAAGCAATACCTGTTTTTTATTATCAGGAGTATCTTTTTTCCACTCTGCATCTAATACTTTAATGAATTCTACTATGTCACCAACAACATCGGTAAGCAATGAAATCTCTCCGCATGTTCTTCCCTGTTGATGATAAGTTTTCCGTTCGGCTCCATAAGAAGTAAATATACCGGCTTTTAACCTGAAACCACCGGTATCTTTTTCCTGTGGGACATTTCCGGAAGAGTACAGTATTCTGCCGTCGGGCATAACAAGCATTCTATAGTTGTTTTCTGCAATAGGATTGGCATCAATAAATTGTTGTTTAAGATCGGCAATACATTTGGGCGACATTTTTTTTCTCAAACGTGTATTTGGAGTATCGCTTTTCCTGAAAGATGCTATTCCAAGTTTTTGTGCCAAGGCATCGGGTATAAGGCATGGGTCGGCAATACATGCGCCTATCTCCGTATCTGCAGTATTGCTTGACCCTTTCCTTACCACTACTTCGTGTCTTTGTGAAAACAAACGCATAAATCTCCCGGCTTTACCTTTTAATTTAATGTCTGCCTGTTCATCAATGTCAGATACAGTTCTATATCGATCATCCCATGGGCTTAACGGAGCACTATCTCCATTTTCAGGAAGATTGTTAGTATTGTAACTAGCAATCTGATGTTCTTTGGCTTCATATAGGGCTTGTTCCCATTCATCCCATTCCTGTGTAGTTACCCTCATTCTTCTCCTTAGACTGTCGATGCATCTTCGAATACGGGCTTGAACATCCGGATGATATTCAGCCGAAAGCCCTCTCTCTCTTGCAATTATCCTATGGTTTCTATCGCTTTGAAGATAGACAAAATGGTCCTCCAATTGTTCCTCTGTGCGTGTTACAAGTCCGGACATGTGTGAATAGGGTAGAAATATGTCTTTACAGCTCCATCTTATCCAATATTGCACCAAAAGCAAGAATAATGTATAATATTACTAGATCTGGAACATTTCAGACAAATACAAATATCCCTCTTAATCTCATGGAATCAAAGTCACGTTTGGGCATTCTGTCCGTTATCGCCTTGTCACTCATGATCGTGCAAGGAGTTATGGTCTGGCGTTCTCTTTCTGCTCAATTATTTGTTGATCCTCTTATTTATATAGATATTTCTCCTCGTGAAAATTTGCAGGTTGATGCCGGCAAGTCGATAACTTTTAAAGTTGATGGAGTATATACGTCTGCGGTTATGCCAATAGAAGCCAACTGGTACAAGGTGATGAACGGAGTTGCGGAACAATTAACAGGTTGCGACTTGGTTGATACTTGCGAAGTCTCTGTCGGGAATCAGGGTGGAGAGATGAAGGTTCAGGCAAGAGTTCAGGTAGATCAATTGCTTATTGATGAGGTTTCAGTTTCTGTAGTTGGTTCTGTTATTCAGGATGATTCAACTCATGAAGCCGCACCAACTCAGCAGTTAGAAAATGCAGAACAGGATGCGCCTGCAGTAACAACTACCACGGCAACTCAGCCTATGGTAATTGCTCCGGTTGTTCGCAGACAGCAAGTTCGCAGAGAAGCAATGCGAAGGCAGGCCGTAAGTAATGCTCCTTTAGTGAAAAGTTTTATTAAAAGGATGAGGAGTAGGAGGTGGCTTAGATGACGTGCGACAGTTGACCAGCCTTCGTCCGCCCGAGGCGGACTACGGCCGGCAGGCATTCGACCAACCTTCGCCTCTTGGCTTCAGCCGTCGCCTCTGGGCTATGGCCGACAAGACGGTCGGCAGGCAATCGACAAGATAGGTTTGAATTCGAGTTCGGAATTACTTTCCAAAAACATCCGAGTGGGAACCTGTTCTGACGAAAGTAAGTACAAGTTCCTTGTTGCATTGTTCGTAAACGATCAGCCAGTCATTCTCTACGTGGCATTCCTCGAGTCCTGACATATCTCCGTGAAGCTTATGATTATGCAGATGCGATGGAGGATTCTTATTGCATTGCAGGAGCTTTATTGTTTGTGACTTTATTAATAAGCGAGTGCTTACCACTTCGTTTTAACCTATCCAGATCTTTCCTGAATTGCTTTGTATAAAGTACCTGATAATAGTTTGAGGGACTCATTTCCCGATGATATCATCAAACATCTCATCAACGGAATCAAATCTCTTACCATTTTTCTTTGCCTCTTCTATTTCACGAAGCATTTTTTGTTCTTGTTGTAGTGTAAAGCCATTTCTGGTTCTGATTTGGAATGGTATACCCTCACTTATGATTATTTGTTGTAAATACAAATTAATGGCACTTGAGAGGTCAAGACCGAGTTCTTCGAGTATTTGTTGAACCTGCTTCTTTAATTTTTCATCAGTTCGAATCTGAATGGTACTTTTAGATTTGTGCATGACGAGGGTTAGTAAAGGATAACGTCCTTATTGTACTGCAAATGTAATGACAATGTCAATACAATAATTATATCAATTAATAGATGTAAATTTCGCCATCTCCTATGTATTTTGTGGTTGTATCTTCCTCCAAATCAAAAACATGTACCACAGGCTGAAACGGTATCGGCATTTTGGATGATGCCATATCTTCCTCGGTTCCTGTCACAAAGAAGACAGTATCCGAAATCCAGCCTCCGCCATCCCATATACAGGGTGTTCCGCAAAACAATACACGATCAAATTCATCATTCTCATTTATAAGAAGAACTTCCGAATCGGGTGATTCTCCGGAAGCTGAAACTACAAGCAATGTAGTTCCATCAGGAGACTCATATTTGGTTTTCAGATTATCGATAAAGTCTACCATCGGAGATCCAACAGGGATTGTGTTTGAGTAATCAACTTCAATTTGCTTCTTCATTATTTTTTTAAGTGTACTGAGTTCAAATTTTGGAAGTCTCTTTTTAATACGCTTTTCCCAGGCTAAAAGTTCGTCATGTTCATAGTTAAATTCAGTAGCAGCCTCCTCAGATTGTTTAGAGTCAAAAAACAGTGGAATTCTGATTCCATCCTCATACTCCGGGAGTCCCGATGGATTATCTTTTTTAAGCACAAGAATTCCTTCTTTTGCTTTTCCAAAGTCAACTTCCAGTTCAGATTCGAAAGGCACAAAATCTTCTGTCATCCAATCTGCAAGCGCAGTCGCGTAATGTGTGGCAAGTACATTCCCTTCCTTATCCTCCAGTACAATCGGAAAACTGGCTTCAAAGAACCAAGTGCCGCGTGCTTCGCCGGAAATATTTATAACAGGACCAATTACAGAATTAGGTCGTGGTGAGTTCACGCGAATCAAATCCATTTTATCCATTTCATTTCCTATGTCTTGTGTGAAAGTTTTTCCATCCGCACTTCTGCATTGCTGAGGATAGCTTTCCATTATTGGATTACCTGCTGCGGCACATTCTTCGAAGTTTGTGATTTCTGGTTCAGATGCTGGAGTGCAGGAGGTAAGTAATATGCCGATAATTATTGAGGTTTTGAGGTGTTTCATGGGTTTATCCTAGCATATTAAGAAATAGATCCCATACGGTTCTTCGAGAAACATACCAGAGGATTAGGAGGATGGAGAAGGCAGTGAAGAGCAATCTGATATGTTTCATATATATAGTTTGGCATGAAAATTCCAAATTCCGAAATACCAAAATTCACAAAGAAATTCCAATAATCAAAATTCTAAAATTCCAAAGCCACTATTACTTCTTTGGAGCTTTGAATTTTTGAAATTTCGGATTCTTATTGCGAATTTTGGTATTTAGGAATTTGGAATTTTAACTCAAATCACTTAGTTGCAAATACATGAGGCTTCACCTTCCTCTCCTCAATCGAAACACTCTTAAGCAAATGCATTATAGACTGGCACAGGTGCATGATAATGTCGGTGTCATTCGGGAACCACGCCTCCATCCACTGAGGGCGATCACAATATGTCAGGTCGCCGTCGTTGGTTCGGATAGCACCTTCGGTAATCAAGTTCATTGTAGAGATTGTGCTCGCGTCCACTTCGATCTTTCCTGCGAGTGGCATTCCTATATGTACCGTACATCCCATATCTTCAAATTCCTTTTTGGTCTCGGTAAGTCCGCGAGTAAAGAAAAGATGGCAGCTTTCAATTTTATCCATGGGAAGTTTCTCAATAATCGATTTCATTGTGAATCCCGTATACAGAACATCATCAATCAAAGCACATGACCTGATATCACCTGTCTCTGCAATTTGGTCTTCTATCGACTTATCCGTTTTGCTGACAAGGACATATTCTTTTGAGCCTTCCTTTTCTATTCGCGTAATATCCAATCTGATTATGTTTGGGAAAGATCCCCATCTTCCATGAAGTAATTCTGCGATTTCTTCACCTTTGTATCCGAATCCGAATGTTACATCAAACTTAAGAGGACAGGTTTGTGCAATCAGTCCGGAGAGCTCCTCATCAATTGTTCCGATTTTTACATGGGGTTGAGATTGAACGTATTTAAGAAATCGTTTACTCAGATCGTATTCGGTTGAATTCTCGCCATATCGCTCACGGACAAACGGCGTCAGATTGTCGTGAACGTAGAGGAGCTTTGGGGTTGGGATGGATAGGGCGGCGTTCATACAGTTCGAGTTTAGCATGATGTTGGACTTCGATGTAAAATTCCAAATTCTCAAAATCGCAAATTCACAAATATATTCCGAAATTCCAAAGTTCCGAAGATCTAATAGTAGTTTTTGGAATTTATATCTTGCTAATCCAATTAACTAAAACTAAAGTGATATTAATGTCTCCAATCTCCTACATCTTTCTTAGCATCCTGATAGTCAGCCTGACCTCGCTGGTCGGTGTGTTGTTTTTGTCTTTTAATAAAAAACTTTTAAAAAGAATAATGTTGCCGCTTGTAAGTTTTTCAACCGGTGCGATTTTAGGAAACGTATTTTTGCACTTTATGCCGGAAATTGCGCATTTTGCCGAACATGGAGATGGACATTCGTCCGAAGCTTATTTTTTGATACTTGTGGGTATAATCGTATCTTTTGCAATTGAAAAGTTTATACACTGGAGGCATTGTCATGATGTTGATTGCAGACATAATATTCATCCGGTTGGAACTTTGATTTTAATCGGAGATGCTGCGCACAATGTGGTGGATGGAGTATTGATTGCAACAGCTTTCTTTGTAAACATTGATCTTGGTATTGCTACTACCATTGCGGTCCTTTTACATGAAATTCCGCAGGAGTTCAGTGATTTTGCGGTTCTGATTCACAGTGGATTTACAAAGGGTAAGGCTTTGTTACTTAATTTTATTTCTGCTCTTACCGCATTTTTGGGCGCATTTACGGTTATCTGGCTTGCGGGTTCCGTTGAAGGAATAGAAGCAATACTTCTTCCTTTGGCCGCAGGTAACTTTGTTTACATAGCAGGTGCGGATCTGATTCCCGAACTTCACAAACAATCCAAAATCCAGAATGCAATTTGTCAGCTTATCTGCATGAGTGCCGGTATTGCGCTTATGTATTATTTGTCATTAAACGCTCATATTGCTCACTAAATTGCTTGAATTATAGGAAAATATTCCCATAATTCACGCATGAATGAATCCGGAACATGCAATGGCAATGGGCAAAGTTTGTGTGAACAGGCAACTATTTCTGCAAGTGGAGGGGGCAAAGTAAAAATTGAATGTGCTGATCCATCTCCGGATGAAATAGAAGAATTGTGTAGATTAACGCGTGAAAACTGGTCAGAGGCAAAACACAGGCAACGTTGGCAAATGCCGGTTAAAATCGGTTGGACACCTCCCATAGTAAGTAACTATCGTTCGGTTCCGGATACTTCTGACCAGAATGTTGATCAAGAGGATGAATGATTATTAATCCGTTATCAAACTAATTTCCGACTGATATCCACTAATTGTCATTTTTGAAAGAATAATGGCGGAACTTATCAGAATTGAGGATATTACAAAAAAACCAAATAGAACCATAGATACCGAAACGCAAGAGTTTTTTTTCATATGAGTGATTATTAAGATGCAAAAGGGATGGATTGTAACTCATTATTTAAAAATAAAACAAGTGGTGTTACTTCCTATAAGTAAACATCAACGGATTCCTTTTCTCCACATCATATTCCTTCAGCATTTTGGGTAATTTTATTTGATAAGAACCCCTTACATCTTTTAAATATCCTTGCATAGAAAAACCATATCTTAGGAATCTTCTGATAATCTTAACTCTTTCCTCAAAATTCTCGAAAACATCATCATGATCTTTTGGAGTGGTTAGGGCAAACAAGGTTCTAGCATTTGCCATTTCTCCGAATTTGCGTTTTGCTTCTTCACCAAGAATTTTTCCTATTCCATTGTTTAGGTATCCTGACCAAAGTACGGACATCTCTACATATTCTTCTTCTCTTGGGATTAGCGAGAATCCTCCAAGAGGGGAGTTTTTGATTCTTAGAATAAAGTGATGATCGATAATTTCTTGTAGCTCATTGGGAGTTCTATTGCGAAAATCACCCGAAGCAACAAAGTCTTGGTAAACCTGCATAAAAATTTCTATTTCTCTTTGGTTTGGAGGTGAGCATGAAAGTTGATCCGTTTGAACACATAGTGTTCCGCTTCCTCTCCAGCTTTCAATTTCTTCCTGGAGTAAGGATCCGGTTGTCATCGCGAATTTCCCAATGTCCGGTAATATTTGTTTGCCTACTTTGAGCTTCTTCTTCATCCCTCCTGTAATTTTAATTCTTTTATGAGTACCGTCATCATTCATTTCATGTGACAGGATTATGTTGACTCTCTTTCCTTCATCATCAACCACACCTCCGATGTCCGTAAGCATTATCACCGCATTTATCTGGTCACCGAATTGTTTTACAAGTCCTCGGACTTGATCATCTCCGTTTACGTTTAATTGTTGTTCATCTTTATGCCCCATAAAACCGATTGCGATATCTTGAGGCGTTTCGATTCTGAACTCAGTCGGGATTCCAACCAAACCCTTGGAATCATCAATATCACATTCAATTTGCGATGGATCAATAACAGTCAATTCCGGGAGCAGAGATTCTATTTGCTCACGTAATTTCGTGTAAGCAGGTATTACTCCATCATTAAGAACTTTCTCGCTTGTTTCTCCAACTCCGTCAGGTTTTTTACGGGGTTCACTGTGAGTCTTGTGCCACTCCTCATCAATCTGATCTCCTCCGCCAAAGACAAAAATTACATGTATTCCATTTGCGATCAGAGATTTGATGTTATCAACCAACGCAGACAATTTGTTCGGAAGCATTTCCTTGCCACTTGCTTTTATAAGGATGGTTTCTCCACTGTAGAGGTCGCAGTAGGTTTGGGCCTGTGTAGGTGCTTGGGGCTTATTCATCAGATAAAACCAAGTAATCTGTCTTCCAGTATTTTTGTTCCCAAATTCCCCGGTGCACCGAGGCTGACATTATTGGCTTTATCTGGCTTAAACTCCATCGAAACATCGTTTATATTTGAAGCAAGCTTATATGCATCTCTGAATGGAATGCCCTTTTCTTCTACCATTTTATTTGCAATATCTGCACTAAATATGCCTTTGGATATCTTATTTTTGATTTCTTCTTCATTTGGAGTAATGCCTTCAAGATAAAGCATAGCAACCTTCAGGCTTTGTAAAGCAATCTGAGTGCTTTCCATCAACGGCTTCTTTATAAGCTGATAATCCCTGTGATACCCCGAAATAAGCCCTATTGCAATATTCTTAACCATGATCTGGTCCGCGCTTATCCGGCTCACGTTTCCCCTTAGTATTTCCAGTCCATCCAGATTTTTCTTTTGTGGCATTATGCTGGAGCCTGTGACAAGAGAATCATCAACTTGGAAGAAATTGAATTCCTGAGATGTAAATAGCAGAATATCAGATGCGAATTTTCCAAGTGTCATCATTATCTGTACCAGTCCTTCCAGATATATGCTTTCAAATTTTCCTCTGCTGTTTTGACAATAAAGTGAGTTGAGTTGAATATTTGAGAATCCAAGTTCATCACAAACTTGCTGTCTATCAAGTGGAATAGAAACTCCGAACCCCGCAGCACTCCCAAGCGGACATTTATCTATCTGCTTATAAACGGATTGAATAAATTCAACATCATCTATCAGCGATTCCGCAAAGCTAAGATAATAATGTCCGACTGATGAGGGCATTGCTTGTTGCGTATGAGAGTATCCCGGTAGTGGAACACTCTCACATTTCTTTGATTGTTTTATAAACTCTCCCGACAGTTTAAGTGCAGATGCTTTGATAAGACTTAAACTGTGTTTCATGTATAACCTGAGTGCGGTAAGTACCTGATCGTTTCTGCTTCTGCCTGTGTGAATCTTTTTACCTGCGTTGCCGATTTTATCTGTAAGATAATTCTCAATAACTGTGTGGCAGTCTTCATCCGAAATTGAAATCGAAATCTTATTTCTTTTGCATTTAACATAAAGCTCTTCCAAACCGATGAGAATTGATTCCAATTCATCATCTTTAAGTATGTTTATACTCCCAAGCATTTTTGCATGAGCAATGCTTGCTTTTATGTCGTATGGCATAAGTATCAGATCCATCTTTGTATCGTCGCCAACCGTATATTGTTCAATTATGGGATTAAGTTTAGCCGATGATTTTTTCCATAGTTTTGTCATTTTAAAGATGAGAAACAGAATAAGAAGTTTTCTGGGCAAGGTTATGAAGTTCGATAAAACCCGGAGATGCATTTTGGTTAAAGCTTGCGTTCTTGTTAAATGTGGCAAGATCAGCGTTAAAGAGTGAATAAGGAGATTCAAGTGCTACAACTTCCGCCTTTCCATGCAGCAAGTTCACTTTTACTTTGCCTGTAACCTTTTCGTTAACTTTATCTTGAAAGCTATGAATTGCTTCCATTGTCGGATCAAACCATTTGGCTCCGTAACACATATATGCCCATTTTTCATCAATTCCATTCTTAAACTCATTTAGATCCCTTGTTGATACAAGTTTCTCCAAATTTTTGTGAGCAGTAATCAGAATATGAGCTGCGGGTTGTTCATAAATACCTCTTACCTTAAGTCCCACAAGCCTGTCTTCTATCAGGTTTACTATTCCTATTCCGTGAGTTGCTCCGATTATATTTAACTTTTTTACAATCTTGGACAGAGGCATGGCAACTTCATTCAAAGAAACAGGAACGCCTTTCTCGAATTCAATTTCTACAATTTCTTGAGAATTTGGTGAATGCAAAGGGGGCTCACAAACCTTCAGAATGTTTTCCAGAGGAGGAATTAGTTTGGGGTCTTCTATTTCTCCACCTTCGCTGGTGGATCCCCACATATTGTCGTCATATGAATATGGTTTTTCTGCAGTATGGCTTATGGGAATATTATGCTTTTCTGCATATTTAATTTCTTCATCTCTTCCCATTCCCCATTCCCTTACCGGAGCTATTATCTTAAGACCGGGATCAAGAGTGGTTATATAACTTTCGAACCTTACCTGATCGTTTCCTTTTCCGGTTGAGCCGTGTGCAATCACAGTTGCACCTTCTTGTTGAGCTATCTCAACTGCGATCTGTGAAATCAGAACTCGTCCAAGCGGACACGAAAGGTGATAGTCACCTTGGTAACAAGCGTTTGCTTTGATGGCTTTTGATAAAAGTTCATTTGCGAATCTTTCTTTTGCATCAATTACATGAGCCTCTTTTGCACCGAGCTTAAGAGCCTTGTTCTTTGCTTCATCCAGATTTTCATGAATTTGTCCGATGTCGATTGTAAGTGCAATAACTTCTGCATCATACTGTTCCTGAATCCACTTAAGCATAACGGATGTGTCCAGTCCTCCGGAATACAGAAGTAAACAGGTTTCAAATTCGCCTTTTTTGGCTTCATGAGAAGCGGTTTTATGATAATCAGATTTAAGTTCCATGATATGAATTGGTAGTGATTGAATAAAAGTGCAGCACGATAAAATTCCCTCCGAATTTGTATTCTCCATGGAGGGTGTGCTGCGGCTTTTTTAGGTATGTCAGCCTGACGCCTCCATGGAGGGCATACGGCAGCGGCGATCTGTAGTGATGAAATAATTAATCATGGAATAAAAAAATCCCTCGGAAGAAATAATCCTCAGAGGTGATGCAAGATATGGCTTAGCTCGTCACCTCTTAGGAGGTGCGACGACGAGTGCTAAGTTGGTGAATCATTTGAATCACGGTGTGATTGTATAGAATTTTGTGAGGATGTCAATGAGTATAAGATTCCAGATTCCAGGGGCCAGATTCCAGGGGCCAGATTCCAGGGAGGTTTCAAGATTTCAGATTTAAAGATTTCAGCTACGTGATAGTTTTTTGTATCTAGGAATTTTGGAATCTCCCTGCGAATCTGGAAGTTGGAATCTGGAATCTCTCAATTAGGATTTAAGTATCCAATACCAAACATTTATAGTAAAATCCAACTACCCTTCCTCATCGTCATGCGATTATTTCGGATTCCATTATTTCTTGTTTGTTTCTTCCTTGTTTCGGGGATTGTGCATGCAGCGGTTTCTGATTACAGCGATGTCTTCATATATAACGTGCAGGAAAGTTCGGATCTGGATTCGGTTGAATTTGATTTAAGCGAAATAATCCCTGAGGAGAATAGAATCTTATTTAAAATAGCAGTTGTTAAAGGAACGGAAAGAGTAGAATTGCATGAAGTTGAACTTGGCGGAGGAAAGCATGTTAAGATTTCCAATCTGTCGGATACTTATGCAATTAACGGTTATGGTGATTATACGTTGTTTGTAAAAGTATGCCCTGCCGAGGTTGCGGACTACAAAGGATCAGGTACCGAAAGCGGGTGTGGACCAACCAAAATGATTCAGATCGAGTATTATCCGTGGAAAGTGGAATCCAATTTTATAGAAGATGATAAAGTTATAATCGCATCAATCGGAGAAAAGTTTATGGTCTTTGCTACCGGTGGAGACATTTACGAAGGAAAGCCCACTTTAAAAGTAAAACGTCTTAACGGGGAAGAATCAGAAGCGATCTCCTGCGTAGAGAATAAGTTCGGTCCAAAAGTTCAGTGGGAGTGTACGGTTGATGAAGGGGATGAAGAAACAACCGTTTTGGACTTTTGGGTTTTTGATCAGAAAGTTTCGAATTCAATTGTTTTATTCGCCCAGCTTCCGGAAATGGTTGAGTTGGCGCGCTTTGCGTCACTTTGTGAAATAAATCTGTTGGAGCAGAATGGAAGCAGGTATAAGTACGAAGTCGTTCATAGTAATACACGTGAAAGGGATAAGCTGTGTTCAAGTCCAATGGTGGTTGTGGAAGGGCAAGGGCATGTGATCGCTTCGACCGATCATACTTTTACGGTGGAGGCACTGCCTTCCGAACCTTTTACCATAATTGCTTCCAAAGGAACCGGACCTAGCTTGGTTCACAGTGAAAATCTTTATGATCCGTCAGTATTAATGGAGTCTCTGTCTTGCCAGACTTTGACCAAACAAACCGAGGGTACTCTTACGGTCAGAAGAGTGAATGGAGATGGGAAAGAAGTTACATCATGTTACTTTCCTAACGTTGCCGTGTTGCAATCGGGAGATCGCAGTCCTCCGGAAGTATTATTAAAGGAAAGAAATCGGATAGTTGTTGATGCGACTTATTTAAGTTCATTTAAAGTTGTCACTTCCGCTACAGGAATAAAAGGTTTAATAGATGAATCTTTTGGTGCGGATACAAGGACGCTTTCGGAAGGGGATCGGGAATATTTGCGGGAGAACTTTCCCGGAAGTATAGAAGAATTCGAAGTTTATCCGTTGAGAGGAATTTCGTCATTAATGCATCAGGCAGCGGAAGAAAGAGAGTTTTCCGATGTATCAAAGATTCATCCGAACAGAGATGCGATTGAATATGTTCGCAGTCAGGGGATTGTGGGCGGGTACGAAGACGGCACATTCAGACCGGAAAATTCCATAAATCGTGCGGAATTTACAAAGATAATCGTGGCTTCGCGTTATAGTCAAAATATAATTGAAAACTGCATTTCGAATCCTTTTAAAGATGTAGGAAAAAGTGCATGGTATTCGCATTATGTTTGTGTGGCGAAGAACGGAGATGTCCTTGACGGGTATGAAGACGGCTCCTTTCGTCCGTCTGAAAAAATCAATTTTGCCGAGGCTTCAAAAATAATAACAAATGCATTTAATTTGCCTTTAAGAGATATAAAAGTACAACCTTGGTTTTATCCGTATGTCTCCACTCTTGCGAGCAGAAATGCCATTCCGCTTGATGTGTTGGGAGCTGATTTTAATCTGACCAGAGGGCAGATGGCGGAAATAATTTACAGGCTGAATAATGACATTCGCGATTTAAGTTCACATTCAGTCGGATCATTGGGGCTTAAATCAGATTCAGGTTTGGCAAGGAAAGGTTGGAAACGATACGAAGATATAAGTGGGATATTTTCGGTAACACTTCCCGTTAACTGGATCGGCATAAGTCCTTTGGACGGCTCCAGTCTGGTTTTTGCAAAACTAAACGAAGAAATTGCATATGGTGATCCGAAAGATTTGGAGCAATGGATATCTTTTGAAGTTTTCACTGATGAAGTCTATGCCAGACACAATAAAACGTGGGCGGAAATAATTGCGGGCGAAAGAATCAACTCAGATCTATTTCATTTGATAAACAGCGATATTTCTGAAAATTGGAAGTTGTACGAATACACAACACGTCCAAGGCAAATAGAATCAATTGCTTACAAAGTTATATTTGATATGGGGGACTCTGCAGTTCTTTTCCAGTTTAGTAATATGAATGCGGTTGCGAAGGGGATAGTGGAGTCGTTTACCCACCTTCGTCCCGCGTCTTAGAAACAACTTCGTCTGGGCGGGACTACGGCGGGTTTCGCTTATCGCGATTAAGGAGTATATACTGCTTTTAGTTAATAATTCCGAAAAATTCACTGTGCTTCTGTTATGCAATCTCGTACTCCATAGCCATTAGAAATAGATTTGTTAATAATTTAATGAATCCTCAAGAATCGGAATTATTTAGGCGAAGGAGTATAAAAAAGACGCTTCGATTGTAAGATCAGGGAGCTCAACGGTGGGGGAGTGAAAAGTGATGGAATTTCATTTCTTTTCCACCAGTGTCATCAAATGGTTTTTTCCACTGAAGGTGGCATCAAAGCGATTCAGAAATCCTCTGTGCCCCAAAAGTGCAGTTACTTTGGCATCAACAAATTGCACATGAGTTTGCCAACTCTTTGGTCTGAATCCTTTGTGGTCAATTATGATTTCGATCGGGTATCTTGAGATGTATGATTTAAATGTTCCGCCACATGCACAGCATAATTCTGTAACCCTATCAAGATCAGGTTCTGTTCCCAGCGCTTCTGCAATATCTAAGGGGAGCATTACATAGTCTGATCCGGTATCAACAATAGCAGCTTCATAAGGAAAGCGTTGCGATTTATATTTGAATGTAACATTGATAGACGGACGATAGAAAGTACCATCTATGTTGCGATATTTTGTGTATTCAATATCCATGAGTTATTCCCGCAATACATCCTTTAGGTACCATGGAATAGCGTATTCCTGATTGGTCTTTTCGTTTTTTCATTCTCACCATAAGAGCCTTTAGACTTCTACCAGAATCAATAACCTTCTGTTCTTTGGTTGCTACCCATTTGCCTGCGTGGATCTTGTTAAAAATCATATATCAAAAAAGCATGGGAAGTTTATATCATTCTATAAATATGGCAAACATATACCGCAAAATGGCTTAAATAGCCGTTATGAGCAATTAATATAAGAAAATGGTCGGCTCCCTTGTGGGACCCGACCAGTGTGGCGGTTGTGGAGTTCTACCTGTTGCCGACAAATCCATATTCCACTGCGGGTTGCCAGGTCGCCATCACTCCTCTCGCAAATTCGCCGTGGAAGCGAGGCTTCTCGTCGAGGCTGCAGACGAATACGGTTTTCCAGTCTCGTTTGACGATCGGCTGGTCAGTACCTTTTATGTACAAGACCTTGACAGGTTGGTGTGTGATATCAATCACAATGTACACATTCACTTTTCCAGCTTTTGGTTCTGCCATCGAATTCCCCTCCGCTTCGAGTACTTGTTGACGCAAATGACCGACACAGTATTATTTAAGTTCTGAATTTGTGATGTGTCAAATATTATATACTCGTAATTGCTGCAATTCAGGTTTTCCTCAAATAAAAGCAAAGATTCCTCGCCTCCTTCCAATCCTTAATAACCTCATCCTTATCCGTGAATAATGTTTCCAATATCTCAAACTTATCTTTCACCAATCCTGCAACTTCATCAGGAGTAAAGGCGTGTATATATCGAAGAGTCTTTTGTTCTCCGAATGGAATCAGGCAGTCACCAAATCCGAAAGAAGTATTAAAAGGAGATTTAATTGTCTGAATGATTTTGTGCCACATGTTCATTTTTAGATATTTCTTGTACTTGTCCTGATGAATATTCCAAACAGTTACAAATGCGGCGCTTTCAGGTTTTAAAACTCTGGAAATTTCATCAAAAAATTTAACTCTATTTGTTCGCGGAGTTATGTGATGGGCAACGGCAATGCTAATTACGGTATCAAATGAATTGTCTTCGAATGGAAGTTTTAGAACATCACCAACCTCGAAGTCACCTTCGGGAATATTCTGTTTTGCAATTTCGATCAGCTTCTCTGAATTATCCACCCCTTTGTATTGCACATCTGTCACACCTTTCAGATATTTAAAGAGTCTCCCATTCCCGCATCCAAGATCTAGGACATTTGATCCATCCTCAATTTTTTCTTTAATAAATTCAAACTCATACCATGCGTAGCCTCGTGTATTGGACCATTCTTGTGCAAAGGAGTTATATCCTTCGTGTACGGATTTAAGAAGATCCTCTGGACTAAAGCCCTTTATATTAGATGCCATTGTGTTAGGATTTTTCCACAATGACCAAAAGAAAGCTACAAATTGATCGAATAACTCCCGACAGAGTGGCGTTGGCCAAAAGATTTTTCAGAGACCAATCAAGTGTTCCTACCAATCGCAATGCAATGGAGAAGGCTTTGCGTGCCTTTGCAAAGAAGTCAGCACATTCCACATTAAGGAGTGATGAGTTACTGGCTGCATTAAAAGAGCTTCCAAAGGAATATTCTGAACAATGGAAGAGTACTTGCAGAAAACGATCTATAAGATCGCAATCCGGAGTTGCAGTTATTGCAATACTGACACGCAATTTTGGATGTCCCGGAAAGTGTATTTATTGTCCAACACCAAGCGGAATGCCAAAGAGTTATCTTCCAAGTGAGCCTGCTGT
>JAHISE010000063.1 GCA_018818235.1 Patescibacteria group bacterium | reverse complement strand
GAAGCAGAATCGGTATCACAAGACGTTCCAGGAATTCTTCGATGTAACGGTTTCCTTTTTCCAAAACATCGAGCGGTATAATCCGGAGTTACAGTCACTTCTGTCAATGAAATTTGAGATTATTAAGTCAAACTAGTATACTTCATACTTCTAATGTCAACAAATTCCTCAGACCAATTACAAAACGAGAAACGAATAACGAGTAAACGAGTTAACGAAACAGCCTAACACTCAACAAAACATCATCTTAACTCTCGCCTATTTACGACGACTTGTTGACCTATTGCAAACACAGTCGAAACCGCCCAATACAAACTAACCGCTGCAGGGAACTGCAATGCAAACACTCCGATCATAAGAGGAAGACCATAAAGCATCATCTTCTGCTGCATCTCTTGCGGACTCTTTTCCTTTTTTCCCGCAGGTCGAAGACCTGCGCCTGTATTATTGTCTTTCTTCTTTTTAGCAATTGCAAAGCTCAACTTCATCTGCGAAAACTGAAGAGCAACGAGTAGCGGTGGCATAAGCAACTTACTAGGCTCAGTCAAATTAAGGCCAAGAAAATGTGTTCCAAATGACCATGATAAATCAATGTATGGCTCATATATTAAATGACGCGAAAGCTCGAGCACAGACCCATCGCGAATTACAAAGAAGAGTCCTATAAGAATCGGAAATTGGATCAGGATAGGTAAACACGACTGAAAAGGGTTTACATTGTGCTCCTTCCAGATCTTCATAGTCTCCTGTTGCATACGTTGCGGGTCTCCTTTGTACCTGGATTTAAGTGCATCAATTTTTGGCTGCACAGCCTGCATTCTTTTCTGCCCCTGCAATCCTTGCTGAGTTGGAATAAACAAAATCAGTTTGACGATAATCGTAAGAATGATAATCGCCATACCAAGATTGTAATCCGGCATAAATGAAGTAATCAGTATCAAAAGATTTAGAAGTGGTTTGGATATGAATGCTCTGAATGCTTTTGTAACAGGTCCAGACTCATGATATATAAAATCGGCCTTTATGCTCTCACCTGCTTCATCAACCGCTCCAATCAGTTCAATCCTGTAACTGGAAATATCAGAAAATAAAGAATACTTCCATGGACCCAAGTCGATCTTCATTCTCTGACCCGCTGCAACTTCACCAAAAGATTCGCACGGCGTTGCAATTTCCTCCGCAATCAATTCTTCATAACCCCCATCCCCCAACTTACTGACCTTAAACGGAGGCTGTGGGCATCTGTCCTCCAATACCAAAGCTTCCTCCGTGTTATTTTTTATATATGCAATGGGATGATGATCCGATTTAAGTGTTGCATCCTGCATACTTAAAACCACTCCTTTTTGCTGAGTTTCGTCGCCAAATTTACTCGGAAAGAATCGGTTAAGTGCGAACTGCACCAATAGATAAAGTGCTAAAAACAGAATAAAAAACTCAATAAAATCTCTGAATTTACTTTTAGCCATCAAGAAAATTGGGAAAGGAAGGATTGGACGTCCTCTTGAACATCCTTAAAGTCGCAGGAAAGACTACTGGATCTTGGCGTCATCAACAACTGTAATATCGGTATACTCTGCGAGTCCTGAATCGCGACCCGCAAAGCCTCCCTGCAACGTCTCCTCATTCGATTTCTCTTAACAGCAGATTTATGCAGCTTAGTGGTAGCATAAGTGCCTAAATACACAGTTTGTTTTAATGTATTAATACGCTGATTACGAGGTCTGCCAGACAGCCATCTGACCAACATTGTCTTCCCTTTCCATACTTTTCCATTCTTCATTACACGATCACAGGTTTTGCGGCCGGAGAGTCGGGAGAGGTGCATAGCAATAGCGTCGCTCGAAGTTGTTGTGAGGTCAAGGTCTTCATGTTTGGCAATTGGCTTATTAGCTTATTGGCAATTGGCTACTGGTGCTGAGTCTATCGAAGTAGTTTTACTCGTTAACATAGAAACAGTGGCTAATTGCTAATTGCCAATAGCCAATTGCTCCCCAATCCATTATCCTCTCCCTACCATGTCACTCACCCCTGACGAAGTCCGGCATATCGCAAAGCTTGCACGACTCAACCTATCAGATAAGGAAGTTGAGAAATTCGCACCACAACTGTCTGCAATAATAGATTACATAGGTCAGCTAAGCGAAGTTGATACAAAGAATATTGAACCTACTGCGCAAGTAACAGGTCTTACAAACAGCTTTCGTGAAGACAAAGTGACTGAGCAACTTACAAACCCTGATGCACTACTCGAAACTAGCCCACTAACTAAAGTCGAGCATCAGATAGAAACCCCCTCAGCCCATGGATGACATTCGACAATCAACAATCGACATTCGACCAGTGACCAGTGACTCACAAAACCCCAATAGCAAACCAAGTTATAAACTCGCTTACCCTTCGGCACAATTTCCCCTCCAGCCCATCAAATAAACCAATGCTCAATACTCTCACTATCACACAGGCTCACATTAAGCTTAAAGCCAAAGAAATATCTTCGGTTGAATTAACACAAGCATGTATAGATCAGATTGAGAATGTTGATGATAAACTGAACGCTGTTGTACACAGAAACTTTGACCGAGCCCTAGAGCAAGCCAAAAAAATAGATTCAGAAGGAAAGTTTGAACATACCTTAACGGGTATTCCTTACCTTGCAAAGGACATATATTGTGAAGAAGGAGTACCTACAACTGCATGCTCCAATATATTAAGAGACAAAGACTACATTCCACCATTTAATTCCACCGTCACCAGAAAACTAAATGAGGTGGGTGCAATAAGTATTGGCAAAGCTAACTGTGATCAGTTTGCACAGGGAACTAGTAACGAAACTTCATGCTATGGACATGTGCACAATCCATGGGATCTTGAGAGGGTGCCGGGTGGAACGTCCGGTGGATCTGCTGCTGCTGCAATTGCAGACGAATGCATTTTCGCATCAGGAACCGACACAGGAGGCTCCATAAGGCAACCCGCCTCGCTCTGTGGATGCATAGGTCTCAAGCCTTCATATGGAAGAGTAAGCAGATATGGAGTGATGGCAATGACAAGCTCTCTGGATACTATGGGGATCCTTTCCAAGACTGTTGAGGATGCTGCAATATTCCTCCAAACAGTGGCAGGTAAAGACACTCTCGATGCAACAACTTCAGATCGCAAAGTACCTGATTACTCTAAGTGCCTTGATGGCGATGTAAAAGGAATGAAATTTGGAATTCCAAAAGAATACTTTATTGACGACTTAGATAACGAAGTCGCAGAATCAGTCAAAGAAGCAGCAAAGACCTTAGAAAAACTTGGTGCAGAAATAAAAGAAGTATCTCTTCCGCATACAAAATATGGAGTTGCTGCTTATTACATAATTTGCCCAAGTGAAGTCAGTTCCAATATGGCACGTTACGATGGTATTAGATATGGTCATACTGAGAATGCTAAAGACCTGATTGAATATTACTTTAACGTGCGATCTGCAGGCTTCGGTGACGAAGTAAAACGCAGAATAATGATAGGAACATACGCACTTTCTGCCGGTTATTACGATGCTTATTACAGACAAGCGATGAAGGTGCGCACACTGGTAAGACAAGATTTTACCAAAGCTTTTGAAGATATTGATGCACTTCTTACTCCGGCCTCTCCAATCCCTGCATTCAAAATTGGAGAAAAGATTGACGATCCTATCCAGATGTACCTGGCAGACATGTTCACAGTCCCCGCCTCTCTTGCAGGCATTTGCGGACTATCTGTTCCTTGTGGAATGACTAAAAACAATCTTCCGATTGGACTACAAATACTTGGACCACAATGGGGAGAAGAAACTATATTTAAAGCAGGTCATGCTTACGAGAAAGCTGTGTATCCGGATGGGATTGCTAAGCCGGAGTTGAAATAAAGCCTTCACTTATTATTACCTCTGCAATATCCTGATCGTGCACAGAGCGAATCAATTCACATACTTTCATACGTATTGAATTTTTGACTTCTGGTATAAGTGACTCCAGAACAGCCAAAATTTCATTTCTGAAAAAACCCTTCACCGTTTCCATAGCTTCATTATCCTTTTCGTGGCGCAACAATCTGGATATGCATTCAGTGGTTTGTGGGCGGCGTTCAAGCGCCTCCAAAAGCTTGTGATGACCACCTGTAGCATGTAATTCATAAGGATTAACTATGGCAATTTTTATGAACCTATGATGATCTAATAATCCATGAACGCTTGATATCGCTTGATTGCATGCAACTAAATGTTCGTCTGTTTTATCTGTAGTGCCAGTACCAACATCCTGTCCAACACAAGTATCTAATACACCTTCGTCAATTATGACCGCATGCCCTGCACTCTCCTGAATAAGTGGAGGCTCTTCGTCAACAGCTATAACTTGGGCAGAAGAAATTTCCATATTTGACGAAGATGCTATCACTCTGGATTTATAGTGAAACCCTTTTGCATTGCGAAGAAGCCCACTTGTGTCTTTATGGCTTATTTATGAGCAGATTGGGGAGTTGACGAAGTGGGAATGTTACGTATAGTTATCGTTTCAATTAGCTCACATCCCGATATATGTACTATTTGCAAATAATACCGCGTAGCGAAATCGCAACTCAGGTCTCTCAATTGCCGCAAAAAATCTTGATTCCATCAAAACGCAAAATGGTATTAGACTTTATTTGCATTTTCTATTTATTGCCCTTCACCATCATCTCCGTTTTTTCTTCTTGAAAACAACAACAATAAGGTACTTACACCTTCTTTTATTTTGCTCCCAGTTGCCAGAACTTCATCTATTAGATCAGTTGAATCACTAGTCCCTTGTGGTGCTGTCCGTGGCACCGAATACATTAATGACTTACCAAGTGCTTCCCTTAATCTATTTATGGCATACTCATTACAGGCATTTACATCCGGTTCTTCATCGTCGGAACTAGCTGCTGCAATGCAATATTTTTCTTTTAACAATTCAGCGCAAGCCAACCCAAAATCGTAAATTTCGTGGTCTGATAAGCCGGCAAGTTTCCATGCTAAAACCAATTGTTGCTCTACAAAGGATACAAGTTTATCATTGAGTCCAAAACTCTTTGCTTCCGCACATACAGTCTCTAAACACTCGCGACTTAAGTCTGACGAGAATTCAGTCTCTGATGGCTCTGCTGATAGTTGGGCTGGTTGAGTATTCATAATTAAAAGTGGTGGTGAGGATAGTAGTTTGATTTGGTATGTCAATAATATAACTATTCATTTGTATCAAACTTTCCGCGTAATCCTTTAAGCATAGCAATCATTCTTTCCCCAAGCTCTGTGCGATCCTCCAAACTTTGCGGATGAAATCTATTTTCCTCGGATCTAAGTGGTACACCGGAACCATCCACAATTGCAGGACTTAGTCGCCTGGGAAGCCCCTCTCTGGCCAACGACTTATTCAATCTGGCTTGCCTACTCGGTAAACTGGAACCGGATGCAGGCAATTGTAATCCCGCTGCTATCCTTCCCCGATTATCAAAATACGGATGACTCTTCCTCACTTGAGCTAAACCATCTTTCATATTCAAAGGAAACAATCCTTGCATGTACTGACTAAGACCTGACTCATCAACAAAATTCACATGCCCCTCAGCCAAAGAAGAAATATCCGCCATGACTCTGCGAAGTTTAGATTCAGTTCCGGTTATCTTGTGCAACATAATCGTAATATCCTGTAAATCCAAAGAGTTTTCTCGTATACGACTTGTCATAGAAGCAATACGAAAACCTGCAGCTGAAAGAATATCAATAATCTCAGCATCATTACCAAGTTGATACAAGCAAGCAAAATTCAAACCATAACGTTTCGCATCTGCAGAAAAATCCGGACTATTTGATACGTCCACTTCCTCACCAATCGGAGCATCATGATCAACCATGCTATAAACTGAATTTACTCTGCCCCTTTGGACTAATCCAGGTACTGTATTGGCTACTGCTAAAACAATATCACGCTGTGTTTCGTTTGCTCTTAATGTAACCCTGTTTGCTTTGCGAATCCGAGAATGCCCGCCAATTCTGCATATTTCATTTACTACTTCCCTCATATCAGGATGTTCGGGATTAATAACAAGGCGCACATGATGACGTGCCACATCTTTGACTCTTTTTACTCGTAATACCGATTTAATCCTTCCTTCAAGATGCTCTTCGACAGGCTTAGCCTGATTAATGGCAAGAAGACCCCTGCTCCTTGCAGGAATTGTGACAGTCATCTCGGTTGTGCCCAACAATTCTCCGGGAGCTATGGAATAATCTGTTAATGCCATAGCGCTCCCTCTTAGCACTCGCAATACTTCCGCAACTTCATCAGCTTCACCATTCAATGTAATCCTGAGAACTGTAGATTCCAAGTTCTCGAGGCTTTGATTTGAAACGATTGATTCTTGTTCTGGTGCGGACATAGGAGAAAGATTTTATGTTTTGTGGGCAATTTGTCAATAAAAGAGTCAATCAATAACAACTCACCTCATTACAAATTATCAAACTATAATGTTGCCAAAAACAGCGTACTGCTGTAATTTTGCGCCACTAACCAAGGGGCTGTAGCTCAGCTGGTTAGAGCGTCCGCCTGTCACGCGGAAGGTCGCGGGTTCGAGTCCCGTCAGCCCCGCCACGCCTCACATGTGAGGCGTGGCCCGCCACTCTCTCTTTCATGTGAGGCGTGGCCCGATTCGCCTCAGATCTGAGGCGAATCACGCCACTCCACTTCATGCTTGCAAAGAACCCCACTCCACTTCGTTCTTGCAAAGAACCCCACTCCACTTCGTTCT
>JAHISE010000062.1 GCA_018818235.1 Patescibacteria group bacterium | reverse complement strand
GCCTCCGCCACATGCTCCGTCTCTATATCCGCGCTCCCCGCCAGATCCGCAATTGTTCTGGAAACTTTTATCATCCGGTGATAACTGCGTGCGGACAGATCCATTCTTTCGGCAGCACAGCGTAACAGCGAAGATGCCTCCGTTTTAAGTGGGCACAATGTATCTATGTGTTTCACACTCATTTCTTTGTTGGTAGAAATGGAAATGCCTTCATATCTTTTCATCTGAACTTTTCTAGCGTTAACAATGCGTTCAAGAATTGTTGAACTGGATTCGGTGTCTTTGCCGGGAGGTTTTTGCAGATCTTCTATCGGCACCGGCTGCACATCTATAGTCAGATCTATTCTATCCAGAAGTGGTTGCGAAATTCTTCTTTGAATTTTTAAAGCACCTCCTGCTGCAAATTGCGGAGGGTTCATTGCGGCTATCATGATGAAGTCTGCCGGAAAAGTTACGCTACCGTGCGCGCGAGTGATTGTTATCTGACGATCTTCCAAGGGTTGGCGAAGGACTTCCAAAACCTGTGACGGAAACTCTGCAAGTTCATCTAAAAACAATACCCCTTTGTGTGCCAAACTTATTTCACCCGGTCCGGGAACCTGCCCGCCACCTACAATGCTCACGCCGCTTGCTGTGTGATGTATAAGTCGGAAGGGTCTTTTACGGATCAGTGGAGTATCCTCCGGAAGTAAATTTGCAATTGAATATACCTGTGTGACTTCTATGGATTCTTCGTTACTTAATGGTGGGAGGATGCCTGAAAAAGCCCTAGCTAATAATGTTTTCCCGGATCCCGGTGTTCCGCTTAAAAGAACGTTATGACCACCGGCTGCGGCGATTTCCAGAGCTCTTTTGGCATGCTCTTGGCCGCGAACATCTGCGAAATCAATTATAATTTCGTGGTGTGCACTGCTTGTGGAAGGAGGAATGGGTTGAGGTGAACAGTCGCCGTGTAAAATATCCACAAGCTCACCTATGGATCTTGCACCTATTACATTAAGCCCCGGGATAAGTGCGGCTTCCGGTGCGTCAACGAGTGGGACAACAAGTGTAGAGATCCCCCGCTCCTTACATGCGATGGCGGCGGGTAGTACACCCGTTACGTGACGCAGGCTTCCGTCCAATGCCAGCTCTCCAAGGAACGCCATATCAGCCAATGCACTGGCGTTCACCTGTAATCCTCCGTTGATGATTACAAGTCCGAGTGCTATGCCTAAGTCGTAGCGCGGTCCGGCTTTTCGCAAATCAGCGGGTGCTAAGTTAACAGTGATAACCTTACTACTTGGATACCTAAGCTTGCTGGAGCGCAAAGCCATGCGTACTCTCTGTTTGCTTTCCTTTACGGCCATGTCGCCAAGACCAACTATAAACATATTAGGTAGTTCTCCGTTGACAGCGCCGACTTCTATCGTAATTATCTCTGATTTTAGCCCTAACGTGGCAAATGATGTTAATTTTGCAAGCATGGTGTTTGGGGAATTTGGGCTAGAGTGTACTTAAGTACACCATTTATTCAACTAGTTTAGATGGACTTTCGTACACCTTTATGGTGAGATATTGGCCTGTCCCGCACCCAATATAATTATTCGTTCATAAATTTATTGGATACGGGGCTAGTGACTGTATGAACGTCCCCCGTGAATCAAACTTGGCAAATAGTAAAAAACAAAAGTCCCCTGCTCCACATATGCAGGTGGGAATGGATGGTGAAGCTGTTGCTTTGGAATATATTCGTTTACTTGGTTACAAATTATATGCGCAAAATGTTCGTTTGGGTCACAACGAGATTGATATCATCGCTTTTGATCCAGAGAACCGCATACTTGTTTTTATAGAAGTTAAGTCATTAAAAAAATCTTTTGGTGACTATTCTCCTCTTGCAAACTTCACTCATTTTAAAAAGAAGAAGTTGTTCAGAGCTGTGCGAAAGTGGGTCGCTAAGAATGAATATGAGGAGGGATATCGGGTGGACCTAATATGCGTTGTTGGCGGAAAGGTTTCTGAGCATTTTAAGGCGATAACTTTTGAATAGTTACAAGTTAACTAGTTTGCTAGTTGCTAGTTCGATTACTAATAACAGTTTAGCCATTTCTTTACCTACGAACTAGAAACCAGTTAACTTGTAACTAGTAAACTAAATAGGCTTACCATTGTGTAATAATAGTCGCACGATCAGGTGGTTCAAGTATACGTTTAGCCGGCCACCTGCTTTCCCCCTCCCCACTCTCCATCATCTCTTCCCAAACCTTTTTCTTATCTTCACCTTTCAGGAAAAAGATATGATCGGATGCAGAGCCGATTACATTTAGTGCGAGGCTTATGCGATCGGGGACTTCGAAGTTATCAGTTGTTGTATGGAGTGCAAAACATAAATCAGTCATAGCAATTTCGGGAACCGGAGGGAACAGTGATGCGATGTGTCCGTCTGTTCCAAGTCCGAGTGTAATCACATCCGGGAGCCATTCGGAATCATCAATCATCTTCTTAAGTTGCTCCGAATAATCTCCGATGCAGTCATCAATCGGGAGTGAGGTATCAGGAAAAATTAGATTAGAGTGGGGGACTGAAGCGTGCTTAAGAAGTGTGTCAGTGACCATTTTCTGATTACTATCTTCATCATCAGGTAAAACATACCTTTCATCTGTTAAGAAAACTGTCACTTTTGACCAATCTATATCCTCTTTACCCAATTCTTCGTAAATCGGTCGGGGAGTAGAGCCGCCGGAAAGTCCGAGGCAACAGGAGCCATGCTTTTCAAACGCATGGGTGATGGACTCCTTTAGGGATTGAACTCCTTGGCGAACAAAATCTTTTTGTGATGTTGTTGGAATAAATTGCATTGAATGAATAATGAAGAATGAAGAATGACGAACTCTATGATCGTATTAACTATAACATTATTAATTATTCATTATTAATTATTCATTATTCATTTTCTTCACTACATCCATCTAACCCCATCCCGCCTCACCCATTCCTCCGCAGCCTCCACTCCCCCGCTCCCTGCTTTATATAAATGTAACTCAGTTTCGGGATCATCAAGGTAACTCTGCAAAGGATCTATAAGTCTCCATGCCGCCTGAACTTCATCAAAAGTAAGAAACCACAGGCGTGATCCTGCTATTGCTTCCAGTATCAATAAACTGTGTTCAGGGAGGCAATCTCCCGTACATACAAGCGGATCTTCCAGTATCAGAGGTCTGAATTTTGGCACTGTTCCACCCATTTTGGTTTGTAAATGAACCTTCATCCCCGCTTCTCCTTGAAGGATAATATCCAGACAATTCTCGCAGATTCCTTCGGTGCCATTAGGTCCTTTTTTGAACGCCACAGTAATGCGTGTTTCTTTCTTTTTAAGACGTTTTCCTGATCTAAGGTAAAAGGGGACTCCTTGATACTCTCCCGCGCTTGTAAGGAGCTTTAAAGCGCAAAATGTGTTTGTTCTGGAGTCGGGTGCAGTGCCATCTTCTTGTTTGTAAGAATCATACTGAGCTTGCATAACAACGTCGCTCAAGTCAGATGAAGGCGGAAGGTAAAATTGTTTAAGAGCATCCAATCTGCTTTTGAGCATCGACTCATCTTTTTCGACAAGCTCCATAGTTAAAAGTGATGCCATCATAAGCAGATGACTTTGGAACATGTCACGGAAAGTTCCAGTGTGCTCAAAGTATCCTGCACGCCCGTCCAATCCCGCCTCTTCGAATGCTGTGATTTCTATATGATGAATCAGTTTGCTATCGAGGAGTTTTTCTAAGATTGGATTGGCGTAACGCAGATAGAATATATTTCTGACAGCTTCTTTACCAAGGTAATGATCCAATAGGAAAATCTCTTCTTCTTTAAAACATCCTATGAGTCCTTTTTTGATTTCCTGAAAAGTTTTAAGATCGTGGCCGACCGGTTTTTCTACAATGCAGCGGAAGGGCCTCGACTTGGCTCTGCCTAAAGGGATTGTTGGATTATGAACTCCGCCTTTGCATAGATTATGTGCGATGTTTCCAAATGCATCAGGTGGTACCGAAAAGTAGGCGAGTCTGACGAGATCATTCGAATTTTCTTCGAGTGATTCCAGTTTTTCATTCAGTGATTTAAAGTCAGCTTCGTCTGAGTATTGTCCTTGATGGTAACTGATGTGATCTAAGAACTTTTTCAGAACTTCTTCATTAACTGCCGGCATGTTTTCTCGCACCGAATCTTCAACTAGTTTTTTAAATTCATCTTCACTCATCTCAGTACGCGAAAACCCAACGATTGAATAATCTTTTGGCAGACGCTCCTTTAATTCGAGTATATAAAGCTCCGGATATAGTTTTAGCTTGGCAAGGTGGCCGGAGGCTCCGAAGATTATTAGGCTGAAGGGGTGGGAGGTGGAGAGGGGCATTGGGGGGAGTATAGCAAACCGTTGCTTCGTTGATCCGTTAATTCGTTGATTCGTAGCAAAGCAAAATGTGGGGAATGGTACAAACGAATTAACGAATACACGAATTAACGTATTTTCAAGTTTCAGATTGTAATATTATATTTTGTGGAGTAGCGTTGGAAGAAATATATGATTATTGATAATGATATTGCCGAATATTGGCCTGCAGCAGGAGAGGAACTACGCAAGCAGAGGTTTGGGAGTCGACCGGATTTGTTGTATGGAAATCAAAAAATTAAAGCAGAATGCGAACATAAATGCCGAAAAGCGCGAGGAGCAGGGAATGCAAATGTGAGTGTCCTAAGATGGGATTCTGCCAGACAGTGTGGAGTATGCATTGGAAAACACTCCTGCGAAAAAGCAGATGATTGTGATGTATTAGGTCCGTAATTTGCTTGATTTAGCACGAAAATCGAGTAAGATTTGCCTAAATCACAGTTCTATCAAGAGAGGCAGATAGGGAACCAGCCCGTTATGCTGCCCACCAACTTCCCGCAGGCGCGGGATAAGTGGTAAATCTGGACCCTAATGGGGAAGATAGCTTAGTCCAATTCTTCTCCTTCAGGGAAGAGTTGTTTTTTATAAGCGTATTACGCATAAGTCACTGGTCACTAGTCATTCGTCGCAAGCCAACGAGACCAGCGACCAGCGACCAGCGACCCTCAAGTCTCCTAATAATTACTACCCCTTACCCCTTCACCCCATGTCCTACTTCTTCACTTCCGAATCCGTAACCGAAGGTCATCCAGACAAAATCTGTGACCAGATCTCCGATGCAATACTCGACGCCATGCTTACGGACGACCCCGATGGCGCGTGTTGTTGCGAGTGTTATACGACCACGGGGCTCATTTTAGTCGGTGGAGAGATTACGACCAGCACTTATGTTGATGTTCAAAAGATCGCGCGTGATGTTCTTAAAGACATTGGGTACTGCAATGCCGATTACGGAATCGATTATAAGAGTTGTTCCATACTTAATGTGATTCACGAGCAGAGCCCCGACATTGCGCAGGGGGAAAGTTCAGAGAAAGGGAAACACAAAGCACAGGGGGCGGGGGATCAGGGTTTAATGTTCGGTTATGCGTGTAACGAGACAAAGGAACTAATGCCACTCCCCATCACACTTGCGCATAATCTTGCAAAACGTTTGGCAGCTGTCCGAAAAGATGGAAGTTTAAGTTATCTTCGTCCCGATGGTAAAAGTCAGGTAACGGTTGAGTATGGCGAGGATAATCTTCCTAAGAGAGTTGATACTGTTGTGATTGCCGCTCAACATGATGAGGGAATTACTCACGAACAAATCAGTGCAGAAATTATTGAGCATGTAATCAAGCCTGTTTGCAATGGCTATCTGGATGATAAAACCAAGTTCCTTATAAACGAAACCGGACAATTTATTATCGGCGGACCGCATGGTGATACCGGTCTTACAGGACGCAAAATAATTGTAGATACTTATGGTGGAATGGGCCGCCATGGTGGAGGTGCTTTCAGTGGAAAGGTTCCCAACAAGCAGGACAGATCAGGAGCCTACATGGCCCGTTACGTTGCAAAGAATATTGTTGCCGCGCGACTTGCCGATAAATGCGAAGTTCAGATCGCGTATGCAATCGGTTATCCGGAACCTGTGTCCGTTCATGTAACTACTTTTGGAACAGGTCAGGTTTCCGATCGCGAGATCGAGCGAGCTGTTAAAGAAACTTTTGATTTAACT
>JAHISE010000009.1 GCA_018818235.1 Patescibacteria group bacterium | reverse complement strand
ACAACTCAGTTGGGCAACAGATACCGACACAAACACTCAACTATCTGAGGAACAAGTTGATGATTTTGTTGGAGGAATGGTAACGGGTAATACGGAAACTCTGATTGCCGTTACATATCAAGATGATGATGGAACGATAGACTTCGTCGTTGATGAGGCAAATATTAATCACGACTCACTTACCGGCTTTGTGGCTAACGAACATATTGATTGGACTGGCGCAGGCGCAGGTACAATCCATACTGATAACTACATAGAAGACGACGACTTGGGTGTGAACGAAGTATATGGCTCAGGCTGGAACGCAGATACCAACTCACCTGAAAAGGATGACGTATATGATTACCTGCATCAAATAGACACAAATGATGACGGAGATGTGGATAATATTGATGCCACAGCACTTGCTGCAGCCGAAACAGATCCAACCCTCACCAATGACGCAGCAGTTACTATTGGAGCAGGAGGAGGAAATGTTACTCTGACATTTAACTCAGATGGAGGTACGGATGGAACAATACTTTGGGATGGAAGCAATGATGAATTGGAGATTGCTAATGGAAAAGTTGGTATTGGTACAACGGCACCTAAAACTAAGCTGGAAGTAATCGGAACCATGTCCGGTCAAGCACTAAATGTTACTTCGGTTGTTGCAAGCGAAACAGGTGCGGTATTTATAGATGTTAATGTTAGCGGAACAGGAGTACTTATTGATTCAGAAGCTACTAATGCCCCAGGACTTGCAATAGACATGCCAAATGCGGATGCGAGCGCACATCCTCATATTCTATTCGGATACAACGGACAATTCCCGATCAATCTGTTTGGTAGCGGTACAGATGCCCTAAAAACAAGTAATGTATTTGCTGCTAACGGAGGAATTTTCCAAAGCACCTCAGATTCTACTACTATGTTCCAGGTATTGGACGCAGATGGAGGAACGCCAATATTCAATATTGATACAACTAATGAAAGGGTCGGAATCAATAAAGCTGCTCCTTCGGTTTCTCTCGATGTTGTTGGGGCAATTGCATCAACATCAAGTGTTTCAGGTACAAAAGGAATATTCAACACAGGAACAACTCCTTCTGCACATACCTATGGATACGCATTAAACCTTTATGGACAAAGAACAGGAGATTATCAACAACAGGGTGTGGTAGGGAACTTCTTAGATAATACTGCCGGAGATTTGGGTTGGGACCATACAGGAATGTTTTATAGTATGCAAAGGCGTGGTGGTGGAACAACAAGTACAATGATTGGAATGGCGGCTGGAATAGGAGTTGAAGACAATAGCACAATAACTAATGGTATAGGGCTTGAGCTATATGCACCTAATACTTGGGGATTGACTGAGGGAACAATAGGAACTCTCAAAGGTATCAATATTAAAGGATATGGTCCAGGGACAGGTGATGTATCAATCGGAAACTCATACGGAATATATATGACCAGCCCTGCCGATTTGGGTGGAGTAACAATATCAGGTTCAGATTATGGTATCTATCAAGCAAGTGCGGCTTCAGATAATTACTTCGCAGGTGCAGTAGGAATAGGGGCAGCGACACCGGGAAGCAAACTGGAAATAGAAGATTCAGGTGATAACAACGTTCTACTCCTTAATGACTCTGACGGACTTTGCGAAGCACAGCCTTCGGCCGGAAGTCTTACTTGGTCCTGCTCCTCTGACAAAAAACTTAAGAAGAATATAAAAAATGCCCATGATGTAATACCAGGATTAATGCAGATTCCGATCAAAGATTACACTATCAAAGCATCTAACAAAGATACAATGGGTGTTATTGCGCAGGAGTTACGGGAAATTTATCCGGATATGGTAACAAGTAGTAAAATGAATACTTCGCTACAGATATTCTCCGGAAGCACTGTTGTAATTGAAAATGAAAGGATAGTTATAACAGACGCCGATGGAACAGTTCGTGTTGGAACAGGCACTGTTACTAATCATTCTTCCGGAAGTATAACTGTTGAAGATGATATACTGATGGTATCAGAATTACCACAATGGAAAATAATTAAAGCTATTCAGGAACAACAAGATGAAATCGACAATCTTAACGATAATCTGAACTATGCGCCAAACAAACAAAACCTTAACTCAATAGAATACCAAGTAATTGAAAATGGAGATGTATTATGTATTGATCCGGACAGAGACGCATCAGTAATACGTTGTAGTGATAAAAATAATGAGATATTTATAGGAATAGCTTCTGGTGCTGCCAAAGAAGAAGGACAGATAAGTGTTACACTGAATGGAATAGTTAATGTTAAAGTAAATAGTGAAGGTGGAACAATAGGACGAGGAACTAATCTCTCTGCCGCATCTCTATCTGGCTATCTAAAAAAAGCTTCTTCATCTGATAAAAATATCATTGGTATTTCACTTGGAGTCATGGATCAACCAACCGGAGTAATGAGCGTATTGATTAAGTAGGAATATGCTTTGAATACATATTTAGTACGAAGTTTTTGGCTTATATTAGCCATTCTATATATTTTTTGTGTATATGTTCCTTGTTCTATGTTACACTTAAGTGTACAATAGAAGTAACTTTTCTTACACTCAATTATGCCCAAAGATATTTCTATCAAAGAATTCCGGAACAACCTGGCAAAATATGCAAGTCTTGCGGAAGCAGGTCAGGCATTCAGGGTTATTCGCAGATCTAAACCATCCTTCATTGTAATGAACATTGATTCAGACATGGACAAAGATGGATTATGGGAAACTGTTATTGACTTTACAGAAGAAGGTAAAAAGGATGGCATCTCAGCCGGTGATTTGATAGAAACCATAGATTCTATATGTAATGATGACGAGTAAACTCAAGAAGTCACTGAGGCAAATACCACGTGCTGATCTTATTCGTATAAATCAGGTACTTAAAAAAATGCAATCGCGTTCGCTTGAATTGAAAAAGATAAAGAAACTGGAAGGATATGAAGATATTTATAGAACCAGAGTAGGCAGATACCGCATAATTTATTTTGATGACGGTGACAGGATTATTATTAAAGCAATAAGAAAAAGAGATGAATCTACTTATGGAAATATTTAGTAGACTTCATTTAAATAGCACTTTTCGCAGAATACTCGTTCAGGTCTCTCTGGCGCGTACGTAGTTTCCATCCCCTCCCCACACTTATCGCATTTTCTTTGCCAGAGCTTGCGGGGGTTTCTGAGTGCAATTCTCCTTTTGTGACGCTCATCCGGATGGAAGCGAGGAATGGGGAGCTTCATCTTCCTATAAAACTCCAGTTCTTGTTTAACAATCCTAAAAGGCCTTTGGGTTGCTTCACATTTAATCGCCCAGTTGAGTATGTCATCCGGGATATCATTAATTGAAACAGGGAGACGATCGGCAGGAATAATCTTTTCTACCTGCGGAATCTCATCCTCCTTATCTTTCCATCTGTATCCTTCTTTTAATGCCTGCTCCTGTGATAAAGGAAAATATTGATGTGCAATTGTTTCGTTGTATGCAAAAGGTGTTATTGAAGCAAATTCTCCCCACTCTTTCGTATTTATCATATGATCGATCAATCTTGAAGATAGATCCTCATATTGTTCTTTTGAATATTGCTTATTAAGTATGCAATATTCTTTCTGCTTAAGACCAAAACATCCAAAACAATTACGACAACCATGGCAATCATCGCAATAAAGTATATCTGAATTATTCCCAAGACACCTGTGACAGAATAGATAGTGAAAACCACTTATGGTAATTGATTCATATGACACCTCTGCGTGAGGTGGTGAATAATTACAATCATAGCAATCTTTGAAACTGTCGCAGGTCGCACAATACTTACAATCCTCACAATTCTTCAGATCATAGGATCGAACAATGTTTCTGGAGAAATACAGATAGTCTCCTTGAACATTTTCACAGGAATAACCATGAAAATTCTTTACTATCTCATTGCTTCTTAATTCTTCAAGTTTTGATTTAATTGTTTTCAAATGAGACAATAAATAATCTACACGCGATTTGTATTCCTCCTTCGAAATTTGTTCGTTAAATATGCAATATTCATTGTTATTCATTCCAACACATCCAAAGCAATTGCGACATCCATGGCAATTGACAAGGAAATATGAATCATTGCAGTTCTCGGATGACTGAGAAAATAATGTATTGTAGCATTGGACACAATCAATACATTCATAACAGAATTCGCTGCGATAAGTGTATAAACAATCAAAACAATTGCGACATTGCCAGACAATATGCCCGTAACAGCAATCCTCATTCAAAACACTGCCAAAAACCAGATAACAGTTTCTGCTTTGAAAACAAAGATTGGAATAATCGGTATTTTCACTTTGCGTATTCATTATCCCCATATGCGGGACAGTGTTATGAAGCTCCTTTAATTGCTCGAAAAAGGATTGATTAAAATCAATATCTTTTCCATAATCTATTCCGTTCCACTTGTCCCCCCACCATTCATGCTGATCAAATACCGGAAAAGGAGAATCTTTGTCATACATGGATATAATATCTTTTCCCGATAAATCAGATTTACGTTTATACAAATTAAAGAAATTTCTAAATGTGAACCTCCTTTTCATTCGACAATCAGGACAATATGTAGGAGCAGGAATTGAATGTTTTTTTTCATTAAATACCGGCGATATCTTGTCATAAAACTCCAAATCAGACTGCGTAATTTCGAAGGAGGAGCCGCATTGGGTGCAAGATTTTTGCATATATCAGCATTTTAGCAAAGAATGAGAATTTTCTCTTGTATATGATATTATCATATGATAATATAATACCATGACTACCGTATCTGTACCCCTACCTGACGAATTCCTGCGTCAAATTGAACAGCTTATTGCCGATGGGATTGCTTCCAATAAAGCTGATGCAATTCGAAAGGCTGTCAAAAAGTATCTGGAAGATCAAGCTGTGGAAGCTGTGTTAAAAGCAATGGAGGAACCTTCATTGGATGGTGATTTAGATGAACTAGCCTCAAAGATATGATTAAGGTTCGCTATCGTCCGAATTTTCTTCGGCAATATAAAAAGCTGCCTGATGATTTAAAATCAGAGATCAAAGAAAAAATTGAATTATTTAAGGAAGATTCGAATAATTCGATGCTGAGAATGCACAAGTTGCATGGAAAGATAAAAGGATGCTTGAGTTTTTCGGTTAATTATAAATATCGCATTGTTTTTGTTTGGGAAGAAAAAAACAAGATAGCAGCTTTAGTTGCTGTTGGAGATCATGACATGTATAGCCAGATCAATATAAAATGATATGAAGATTTTATGTAGTAAATTAAAACCCAAATCCCAAATAACAAATCCCCAAAAAAATCCCAAAACACAAATAACAAATCTCAAGAGTAAAGAATGATCGAAGTTTGGGATTTT
>JAHISE010000061.1 GCA_018818235.1 Patescibacteria group bacterium | reverse complement strand
ATGAAAATCTTCATATCATACGTGAGAAGAATCCATTTCAAATCAGCAGATGAGGGGTGGTAACATTCATTTGCCCCTACCTTTGGAGTATATTAGTGCCCTCTAAACTGGTAACGTTTATTTGCCCCCCAACCACTAGTCACTGGTCATTAGTCAAGATGCTAAAGACCAGCGACTAGTGACCAGTGACTCTCAATATTTCTACAGCATAAGAAATCACCAGATTCATTTGACCCCAAACACACCTATTTCAAATAAAAAAACTCTACAGTGACGCCAACGTCCTTCCGAACTCCTCCGCCGCCGGCGGCCCATTTGCCGTAACAATCATTCCATCAACCGTTACATCATCACCGGTATACACAGCACCATACTTTTCCAGTTCCCCCTGCTGCTCACTGTCACCGTTCCATACGGTCGCCCTCCTTCCTTCAAGTACGCGTGCTTTTGCAAGGATCAACGGTGCAATGCAAATTGCTCCAAGTGGTTTATTTAATCTGACTGTTTCGTGTGCGATTCTTAACGCATCCGGATTGTCGAAATAAATCCTTGATCCTGCTCCTCCGATAAAAGCTATGCGATTATAATCGTTAACATTAACATCTTTTAATGCAATCTGCGCACCTTCTGATCCACCTAATTTTCCTTTGCATTCTCCAACTTGTGAACTTCCCAACACAACTTCAAATCCTGCATCAACAATCATATCACGAGTACCTTTGAGTTCTGCATCATGATAATTTTCCGGCGCGATGATTAGGAGGGCTTTTTTCATGGGGGGATTATAGCATTTTGTCTGAACCTTCACTTGATTCACTTGATTAAAGGATTAACATGATTATTCTAGTATTACCATAATCAAGGTAATCAAATAATCCTTTTAATCATGGTTCAGACATTCCACGGTTCAAACACTTTTCACTTTTCACTATCCACTTTCAAAGTCCCCTCCTTATCCACATCCCCCTTGCTCACTTCCATCACCCCCAATTGTTCCGCTTCCAAAGCCTCCCTATCCTGTGCCGCTCCGGCCATCTCTTTGTCCATATCTACAATCTTCTTAGCCTTGGTTTCTTTTTCCTCTTTAGCTTCCTCAACCGGATCTACAGGTGTTCCTCTTAGCCTCTGCAATGCCTTCATAGTAGCCTGAGCATTTACAAGCTTGTTATTTGTCCCATACTGTTTGGAAAGTACATTCTGTACACCCACATGTTCCAGAATAACTCTGAGTGCACCTCCTGCAATTACTCCCGTGCCTTCACGTGCCGGCAAGATGCGGATTCTGGCTGCTTTGAATTTCTGATCTACCTCGTGCGGGATTGTTCCGTTTACAATGGGAATCCTGATCATATTCCTCTTCGCGTCTGAAACTGCCTTCTGCACCGCTGACTGAACTTCGGATGCCTTGCCTGTTCCCAATCCGACTTTTCCTTTTTTATTCCCTATAACAACAACCGCTCTAAACCTGAGCCTGCGTCCTCCTTTTACAACACGCGTAACACGATCAACACTCAACGTTGTCTCTTCGAACTCTTTTGGTTCACGTGATCTGCGATCGGATCGCTTGCGGTCGGGGCGGGAAGTCTTGGGCATAAATGGTTAATGGAAAACGGAAAGTGGAAAGTGGAAAATAGTGTTAATCAGATTGGCCTACAGTATTTAATAATTGAATTCTACGATCATGAAAATCACATTTAACAATATCAGGCAATGGGCCATGTTGGTTATTTAATGCGACATCAATTTCCATTAGCTCCTGCATTGCCGGTGATCTTGGTGATTCTGCTGTCATAGTAATTGTGAGTTAATTGTTGATAGTTGATTGTCGATTGCCTGCCGGCCGTAGCTCCGCCGAGGCGGACGAAGGCTGGTCGATTGTCAAAAGTCAAGTCCCCCTTCCCTCGCTGCGTCTGCCAACTCTTTTACACAGCCATGAAAGGCGTAAGCGTTACGGTCAAAAACAACTTCGGAAAGTTTGGCATCTTTAGCTTTCTTTGCAATCAAGGCTCCCAATTTGGCAGCACCTTTTGCATTTGGTTTCTCCTTCGCTTCTTTTGTACTGGCAGCAATCAATGTCTTGCCTGCATCATCATCAATTAACTGAACTGTGATTTGCGTAAGCGAACGAAATACAGTCATTCTTGGCTTTTTGGAGGTACCACTGACGGTTGCGCGTATTCTGCGTTTTCTGGCTAGCCTATTCTTTATCTTGTCGGTAATCATATTGGTAATTTAACGAAAAATAGAAACAAATTAATCTACGCCGAAGCCTTTGCGGCAGCCTTTCCAACTTTACGACGAACCTGTTCACCAACATAACGTACTCCCTTCCCTTTATAAGGCTCGGGCTTTCTGAAATCGCGAATATCAGCTGCAACCTGTCCTACAAGCTGCTTGTCTATTCCTTTTACAATAAGTATGTTCTTGTTTTTCTCATCCTGAGTAATTTCTATTCCCTCTGGAACACTGTAATCAATAGGGTGTGAATGACCCAGATTCAAAGTAAGAACTTTTCCCTTAGCCTGCGCTTTGTAACCTACTCCGATTATCTCCAACTGTTTTTCGTATCCTTCGCTAACTCCTTGAATCATATTGGCAACAATTTGCCTTGTCAGACCATGACGAGCTCTTGCTTCGGATTTGTCATTTATGCGATCTACAATTGCTTTGTCTTCCTCGATTTTTACACTGACTTCAGGAAGATGTGCATAAGACAGTTCTCCTTTGGGACCTTTTACTTTAATCATATTGCCGGAGATCTCGACTGTTACGCCGGATGGGATTGCCACTGGTTTTCTGCCAATACGGGACATTAGAGGGTGGATGTAATGGGTAGTACGGATTGCTGACCTGCCATGAGTAAAGTCGAACGGTCACTAGTCACTGGTCTCTGGTCACTGGTCTGCCACAGGTTGACTAGTGACAAGCGACTAGCGACTAGCGACCCACAACGCTCCAATAACGTCAGACTGCTTGGCTCATCTGACCCCCAACCCGATAATAAACTTAAATAAATCATAATAGAATCAAGCTATAGTACAAAGAACCTCCCCCCCAATCTTCTTTTCTTTGGCTGTTTTATCGGTCATCAGACCCTGACTTGTGGTAAGCACTGCCATTCCATACCCGTAAAGAATCGGACGCATATCACTTACTTGCTGGTAAACACGTCTTCCGGGCTTAGAAATCCTTTTAATTTCCAGATTCATTTTCTCCGGATTGAAACTTATAATCATATACTTTTTGGGATCCTCTCCGGCTACCATAACATCGGCAATCCATCCATTATCACGAAGTATCTCGCATAATTGTTCCTTCATGCGTGACCATGGCACTTCGCACTCACTGTGTCTGACACGTTGTGCATTTCTGATGCGAGTTAGTAGGTCGCCTATGGGGTCGGTTACATAAGTCATAATTGACAGTTGACAGTTAACAATTGACAATTGACACCAGATTTTACCTTCGACCGGATTCCGGATTCCGGATTCCGAATGTAAGTGCGCCAATTACAAAGAAAAATAAAAGTCATATTACCATGAGGACTTCTTAACTCCCGGAATCTCACCTTCACAGGCAAGCTCACGGAAACAAATACGACAAACTCCAAAGAACCTCATATATCCATGTCTGCGAGCACAAAGCCCGCAACGATTATAAACACGTGTTGGGAACTTGGGTTTTCTGCCATCAGCCTTCGCTCTCAGAAACGCCTGAAGTTGCATTCTTTGTCTGTGCTGTATGGAGGTGCGGGTCATGGGAGAATTTAAGAAGAAATATTAGTGGAAAGAGATGGAGCATCAGGCTCTCGGAATCCACCTGCGGCCGGAATCCGGCTAGAATCGCCAGCAATTCGTGTTCGAGCTGCTGTCAATGTTTGTTGCCAGATACAGCTAATTCGTTCTGCAGCGCTCGGAACCGAATGTCGATTTAATCTATCGCAATCCACTGCTGCCTCTGGAGTAGGAACTACACCTCTATGACGACTGCCGATATTTCCTATTGTAAACATATTATAAATTGAAATAAATTATGAAGTAGATGAAGAATCAGGAGAATCAGAAGTTTCGGATGAAGAGGATTCTTTAGAGGAATCTTCGCCTTCGGCTTGAGAGGCCTCTGCATTCACTTTCTTCAGCTCCTCTCTCGCCTTCTCCTTTGCCTCCTTTTCCTCATTTGCCTCATCTACCTCCTTTTTAGATGTCTTCTTAAACGGCATTCCCATCAACTTAAGAAGCGCCTTCGCATGCTCATCATTATCCGTAGTGGTAGTAATCTGAATCTGTAATCCAAATAATTCCTTAACATCAGGCAAAGGTACTTCCGGGAATATGGAGTGATCACGGATACCTATTGCATAGTTACCATGTCCATCAAACTTGGTTGTAAGACCACGGAAATCGCGAATTCTGGGAAGAGTGTAGCTGATTAGCCTGTCCAGAAACTCTTCCATTTGTCTTCCTCGCAATGTGACCATTGTTCCCACAACCATTCCTTCGCGGGTTTTAAAATTGGAAATTGCCTTTCGTGTCTTGGTTTTTACAGGCCTTTGTCCCGTAATTTTCATAAGACAATCCGAAATATATTCGTGCATCTCTTTGCTATCCATCTTTGTTTTATTAATACCAACATTTACAACAACTTTTTCTATGCCGGGTAATGCATGTAGATTTTTTATTCCCAACTCCTTTTGCAATTCTTTTGCAATGGGACCTCTGAGCCTGTCATGGAGAGAAGCATATGTCATCCGCCTCGTTTGTGAGTAAATGAATCGGTAGTTCTGCCCTGATCAGGAACAGAGTGATCCTCCTTCATATGTGGGATCTCTTTAAGATCATCTTCTTCCAAGGCCTCGGAACCAAACCCAAGCCCCTTCCAGAATGCCTTCTTATCAGGAGCATCGACTCTTTCCGCCTTCTTGCCTTCCTTGGTTTCTTTGGTTGCTTTGATTACTTTCTCCCCCTTTCCCTCCTTTGCCTCTTTCACCTCCTTTTTCCCCTCCTCCTCCTTCTTCTCCGGAACCTTACCTGCAACCACTACCTCTCCGCTTCTTTTTGCTATCCTTTTCTTACCTCCTTTTTCGTCACGCTCAAAGCCTATGCGTGATCGCTTATTGGTTTTTGGATCAAGAATCATTACATTACTTGCATCAAGCGAAGCTTCGTAACGGATAATTTGCCCAATGCGATTGGGCTGGGATTTAATATGCTTTGTACGCATATTTATGTCAGCTACTATCAAACGCCCATTTCCCAAAACCTTCAGGATTTTTCCTGTTTTTCCTTTATCTTTGCCACTGATGACTACGACGGAGTCGCCTGCATGCAGCTTCATAATACATCTGGGGCAAGTGATATAATCTTTTGAAATCTTTTTCCTCTCAACTCTCTTGCAACGGGACCAAATACACGTGTTCCCTTCGGCATAAAATCTCCTCCGATAATAATGCATGCATTGTCATCAAACCTGATACTGCTACCGTCTTTTCTGCGTATAGGCTTTTTTGTACGCACAACAACGGCTCGTTCTATGCCCTTCTTTTTTGCAATTCCTCTTGGTGCCGCTGTCTGAACGGCAACAACAATCACATCTCCGACTCCGGCATAACGTCTTCGTGATCCGCCAAGTACCTTGATACACATGACGCTTTTTGCACCTGTATTATCTGCCACATTTAGGACGGTATTGCTTTGGATCATTGCTCAGATTTTTCGGAATTAGATTCAAAATCTTTAAGTTCGGAATCCGGAATAACGGAATCCGGCTCAACATTCTGTCCGGATTCCGGCCGAAGGTGGATTCCGATGTTTGATTTTTCTTCGTCCTCATCAACCTTCTGCTCCCCATGTATCGCCTCCTCTATCCCCTCCTCATCTTTCACATCGCTCACACGTGGAACACGCTCAACTACCTCAGAAACTTTGAAGCGCTTGAGCTTGCTCATAGGAGCACATTCGGAAATTATCACAGTATCACCCTCCGTTAAATCTTCGATTCCTTTGCAATCAGCCAAAAACTTTTTGCTTCTGCGGAAGCGTTTTTTGTATATCGGATGAAATACGGACCTATGAACAGTTACGGATACCGTATCTGTCATTTTTGCCGATGAAACGATACCCTTCTTTGTTCTCATAATTTAGTAGGGGTAATGGAAGAATTTGACTTTCGGAATCCGGAATCCGGAATCCGGATACCATTCTTAATATTCTTGCTAAGACCATCAGCCTTTCCAGATACCGGATTCCGCTTTCCGGATTCCGAATCATCAACATCTCCAATCTTTATATCTTCCTTCGACTTCTCTGTCAATACAGTCTGCATCCTAGCTAATTGCTTCTTTTCTCTCTTATACTTTGCATTGTCCTTCTCCTTGTTCATTTTGATCCCAAGACGCATCTTCGCAACCTGTGAAGATTGCTCCTTTATCTCGCGTAGGAGATCGGGAAGTTGCATATTTGTAAGCTCATCAATGGAGAGTAATGAAGACATATCTCTAAAAAATTAAACGGTTAGTTGATATTAATAAGACACAAGCACATTCTCTGCAATAACAATTCCTCTTCTCCTCTCCCCTCTGGGGAGAGGTAGGGTGACCATTCGACAGACTCATGGTCACTCGCAGATATAACCATTTTACAAGTTTTTTGGTCACACTGAGCACAGTCAAAGTGTGAGGGGTGCCTGCGATTTGAATAGATGAAATCATATTTTACCGTATAAGACGGGTAACAACTTTTGTCTTAAAAGGAACTTTATATCCTGCCAATCTGAGCGCTTCTCTGGCTGATTTTTCTTCAATTCCATCCATCTCGAAAAGAATTGCACCTGCTTTTACAACTGTTGCAAAATACTCAGGTGCACCTTTCCCCGATCCCATGGGAACCTCTGCCGCCTTCTTTGTTACGGGAGTATGAGGAAACACACGCACCCATATTTTACCTCCACGCATAACCGATCTTGTCATCGCACGACGTGCCGCTTCTATTTGCCTTGCGGTAAGCTCTCCGGATGACAAAGCCTTTAATCCGATAAAACCAAAAGCAATCTGGTTGCCTTTTTGCGCAACACCCTTGAACGCCCCTCGGCGCCTGTGGTGCTTACGATGCTTTTGTTTCTTGGGCTCAAGCATGGTTGTAAGTGGTTAATAGAAGTTTATCTTCGGAATCCACCTTCGGCCGGAATCCGACATAAAATTGTGTACTTAGAAGCTTTAAGATTTTTCCTGAGCTTGTTCTACTCAGGTATTTAGGAACCGGATTCCGGCCGAAGGTGGATTCCGAATGCCAGTGTCTACAAATAATACTCATCATACTTCAGATTCTGAAAGTGATGCAGTCTGAATATGTTCAACTTTTTTAAATACCATTCCCTTGTATATCCAAACTTGAATACCAATGGTGCCATATGTGGTCATAGCACTGCACTTGGCAAACTGAACGTTGGCTCTAAGTGTCTGCAAAGGAATGTTACCTTCTTTAAAGAGTTCTCTTCGAGCAATCTCCGCACCATTCAGCCTACCCGAAACCCTGATTTTGATTCCAACTGCTCCGGCCTGAATTGCCTTTTCCAATGCCATCTTTGCAGCTCTCCTATATGGCATTCTACGTTGTATCTGCCCCTGAATTGTTTCGGCAATAACATGAGCATCTGCATCGGGATTGCGGATCTCCTGAATGTTCACTTCAAAAGATCCTCCAAACTTTTTATCCAGATCTTTTTTTAGCTCTTCTATGGCTGCCCCCTGTTTTCCGATAATAACACCCGGCTTACTTGTGTGAATTGTGAGTGAAATCTTTTTGTTACGATCAATATTAACCTCACTGATTCCGGCATCCTTAAATCTCTCTGCAACATACCTTTTGATCCTTACGTCCTGAAGAAACAGATCTTTATATTTTATACCCTTTGCAAACCAAGTACTGGACCAAGTATGCGTGATACCAAGCCTGAAGCCATTGGGGTTGACCTTCTGTCCCATTATTATTTGGAGGTGGAAGAATTAGAATCAGCAGAAACCTTGGGATCGGAGGCGGTTTTCTTCTCTTTAGAGGAAGAACCTTTCTCCAAGTCCGACGAATTTTCTTTTGAACTAGTCTTTTTTACCTTCTTTTCAACCTTCTGTGAAGGTTCTTTCTCATCTTTTTTGGATTTTTCTTTGGACTCCGCTTTCTTGACCTGAGTTTTGTCGAAGGTTGATTTTTGGCTTTTGCTTGAATTTTGGGATTTGGATTCTTGATTTTTCTCTGACGCGATACCAAGCGTCAGGGTGATGTGGCTTAAAAACTTCCTCATCGGCCTTACCCTACCTCTCGCCATAGGAACTCCTCTATGGTAAGCCTGTCCCTGATTTACTATCAAAGTTTTAACAATAAGCTCATTTGGATCCTGATTTTCATTGTTTTGTGCATTTGCCATTGCTGATCTAAGCAAGGTTTCCAGAATCCGAGCTGCCTTCTTGTTCGTCCTTTCAAGTGAATGCAATGCATCGTTTACAGGTAACCCACGAATCATCTTGGCTATCAGATTAGCCTTCTTAGGTGCAATGCGAGTTGATCTTAGGTGTGCTTTCATAGTTTTTTGGAAATTAATACTGGGATCGTACAGCAATTGGCTAGTTGGCAATTAGCTAATTGGCTAGTTTTACTCGTTAATATGTAACCAGCACTTCGATTCGGCTCAGCACCAGTAGCTAATTGCCAATTGCCAATTGCTAATTGCCGGTAAACGGAGTCAAAATGAAACATTATTTGGAAGGTGAATTAGGCTTTGCCCCCTTCGCCTGCGCCTCTGCCATTCTTCCACCATGTCCTTTGAATTTGGTTGTCCATGAGAACTCTCCAAGCTTGTGTCCTACCATCTGCTCAGTGATATATACGGGAGTAAACTCCTTGCCGTTGTGAACCGCGAATGTAAATCCTACAAATTCGGGTGGGATATCGCAATCCCTTGCCCATGTTTTAATAATTTTTTTGTCCACGGCTTCCACCATCCTCATAACTTTTTTCAGAAGTCTGGGATCAACGTAGGGGCCTTTTTTTAGGGATCTGGACATGGCGCTAGATATTTAAAGAAACAAAGACAATAGAATATTGGAATACTGGAATACTGGATACACAAGGTAATTTTCGAGTCTCTTTAGACCAATATTCGAATATTCCAGTATTCCCGATGTTGGAGAAATAATTAATCATAAAATTAGCGTTTTCTCTTCTTAAGAGACCTATGCCTTACAATCAACTTATTCGAATATTTATTTACCTTTCGAGTTTTTACACCAAGAGCTTTTTTACCCCATGGAGTCTTTGGCCCTTTCTTCATTCCAACAGGACAATGTCCTTCTCCTCCTCCATGTGGATGATCTCCGGCATTCATTGATTTACCAAGTACCTGTGGCCTGCGTCCAAGCCATCTCATACGACCGGCTTTTCCAATCCGCACAAGACTATGCTCAGAGTTGCTAACCGTTCCTATGCTTGCATAGCAATTGCATCGAACTTTCCTTACCTCTCCACTTGGGAGCTGAACCAACGCAAAGTCACCATCAATTCCCATCAACGTAGCTCCCGCCCCGGCCGAACGAACAATTTGTCCGCCTTTACCGAGCCTTAACTCAATATTGTAAATTTTGTATCCTGATGGAATATATTTAAGTTGCATGCGATTGCCTGTTTTTACTTTTGTTCGCTGCGAACACACTATCTGATCTCCCACCTTTAACCCCTCGGGAGCTATGATGTAACGTTTTTCCCCGTCAACATAATAGATAAGTGCAATGGAAGCAGATCTATTCGGATCGTATTCAAGCGCCGCAACTTTGCCGGGAATTCCATCTTTATCCGTGCGCTTAAAGTCGATATCACGCAGAAGTCGCTTGTGTCCGCCACCGCGATGACGAACCATAATGCTACCCGCACTGTTACGACCGGAGATACGTTTTTTGCCCCAACTTAAGCTCTTTTCTGGCCTCTTCTTAGTAAGGTGTGACGTATCCAGGAACGTCATTTTGCGTCTTGCTGGGCTCGTTGGTTTGACTTTCTTTATTGGCATGAGTGAACGTGAGTGTAAGTATTTTTTTGAAGCAATTGGGGGTCGCTGGTCACTGGTCGCTCTTCGAGCCTGAGCCTCAGAGTCGAAGGCTGGTCGCTGGTCTGCGAGACTAGTGACAAGTGACTAGTGACTAGTGACCGTCCATCAAAGGAAAAGCCTGAACTGGCATAAGTAGTAATCATACCTTGAATGCAGCAATATCCAAAGGCTTACTCTTAGCATCAAGCCTTACAATCATTTTCTTATAAGGATGTCTTTTTTCCATAACTCCACTTCGGATATCTCTACTCTTGGAACCAACTCGCATCACTCGTACATCCAGTGCATCCACATCGTAATATCTTTTTAGCGCTGCCTTAACATCAATCTTTGTCGACTGATTCGCAACTTTTAGAGTATAAGTCCTGCTTCCCTTAAGGCGTTCTGCCTTCTCGGTAACTATTTGGCCAATGATAACGCGGGAGAGATCCATTATTTGGTTTTAGTTGAAGTAGATTTCTTAGCTGGTTTTTTTTCTTTTACCTCCTTTACCTCTTTTATCTCCTTTTTCTCTTCAACTTCCTTAATTGCCTTAATCTCCTTCCCCCCAAAAACCTCCTCAACCTTCTTCACCGCATCAACCAAAAACACAATATGCCTTGCCCCCAACACACGCTCCGGATTCAAATACATAGCCTGTACAGCCTCCGCTTTGGGAACATTGCGCAATGAAAGACAAATTCCCTCATGCTTTCCGGAAGTTACAAAAAGAATCCTGCGACCAATATCAACCGGAAGTTTAGTGAGCAACTTGAACATATCTTTCGTTTTTATCGTGTCCGGATAGCTTTCCAATCCAATAATACTTCCTGCTTTTGCCTGAGCGGAAAGACTGGACTTAAGTGCCTGCCTTCGCATTTTTCGCGGCATATCCTTGAAGAAATTTGCATCTGATCTTGGACCAAAGGCTTTTCCACCACCTCTTAAAAGCGGACTTCGGACAGGCCCACGGCGTGCTCTCCCTGTACCTTTTTGTGCAAACAACTTCGCAGTGGATCCTTGCTTCTCTCCGCGATTTCTTGCATGTGCAATCGGGGATCTGCGATTACTTTGCTGGCGAATAACTGCCTGATGCATCAAGCCCATATTTATATCAGCTTCAAAGAATGCCTTGGGTAACTGAAGCGTTCCCTTCTTTGTGCCAGTGGCAGTGTAAACATCGATGGTCATGATTGGGATACTGGAATACTGGAATATTGAAAAATTGGAATATTGGAATATTGGAATATTGGGGTGATGTTTTGCATGTATAAAACTGGGTTTCGCTTTAGACCAGTATTCGAATAATCCAATATTCGTTCACAATGGCCTATAATGGTAGAAAATATCTTCATTTTTTCTCTGGAGAATTTTCAACAGTAACAAATATCAATGCCCCCGTTGGCCCCGGAACCGGTCCTTTAACACAAATAATTCCTTTCTCCACATCGCATGACATAACGGGTCGCTTGCTTAAGGTGATTTTTTGATTTCCCATACGTCCGGGCATCTTTTTTCCCTTCATCACTCTTCCGGGAAATGCACACATTCCAACTGAACCGGGACGTCTGTGACTGTGTGAACCATGAGTTTTAGGACCTCCATGGAAACCATGTCTTTTTATAACACCCTGAAAACCTTTTCCTTTGCTAACTCCGGAAACCGAAACCATGCTTTCTACAGGAATTTCCTTTGCAGTTACCTGTGTTCCGGGATCCAGCCCTTCCAATGATTCTACTTTCCACTCTTTTTGAACTTTATATTTTGTATTCTCTTTTCCTTTTCGTGATTTCCACTTTTTCGCACCTACTCCCAATACAACCGCATTATAACCATCTCGCTCCTCTGTTTTGGTCCTTACAACCGTGTTTGGTTCAATTTCCAAATATGTAACAGGTACCGACTCCCCGCTCTCCAGGAATACTCGTGACATGCCGACTTTGCGTGCTATTAGACCTTTACACATATATTTGACTTGGAGGTTCTTGAGGCCCGGATAGTCGAATGTCGATTGTCGAATGCCTGCCAGCCGTAGCTCCGCCGAGGCGGACGAAGGCTGGTCGATTGTCGATACTGACTTCGGGCAGGAACATAAGGATCCATCTTGCCTATACGGCTTATCAGGATTCTCGCATCAGTAGCTCAACTTTAAGTTGTAATGAGCTTAGAAGTCAATGATTTAAATGGGAATATTTAATTAGGTGGGGAAGGTTGGGAAAGTGGGGAAGGTGGGGAAGGCTCACCAATATCGAGGAACTTTCCCAACCTTCAGTATTTTTTTATTAATCATTTTATATTGGCCTTCGCACGTCGAAGACGTGCTCTGGTTTTACATACGCGAACTAGAGCAGGTCTTCGACCTGCGAAGACTCCAAATTAATAAATATTTAACCTGACTTTCCAAGCCTAATTTAAAAAAACCGTACGCCAGATAAAACTGACGTACGGAGAAAGCCGCGGGATAGCACATTCATAGTTGTTTGGGGCTGGCATGCGGGATGAAATGAATTGTACCACATTCAGTCGCCTTGATACTGCACACATACTGTCGCAAGCGATATTCCGCGCTCTTGCTGATCCACGGAACAATCAAAGCCCCACAATTCTCCATCAAACGCATTTGCGCGACGGCAAAGCGAAACAAGGCAACCCACGTTTCGTGGTACACCTCATTTCCATAGGGCACAACCCAAACATCATCGACCGCAATGAACGTTTTACCATTTATCAAACGGATCCATCCTAGAGGTTGTTCCAGTAATTTCTCCCTTGCCAGGTCCCACTCGGCTTTCATTGCAGCATCACTCCTCTCTGGTTTTCCAGCACGTTCCCACCGATAAAATGCCTGCAACGTCACTTCATAGTCGAAAACGTCGCTACGCTTGACAATGTGCGTCGTCACAATGCCATCTTCTCGCTGTGTATCATGTGCAAGTCTCTCAACGGTCAAGTCTGCAACTTGGTGTCTCAGTGCATCGGAATCACAATTCAAAACTGACAACTGCGTTTTCATATCTCAGTCCCTTACTTCCCCCCACGGCATCCTCTCTCCTGTTTTCCGTGGGATGACATACGTTCTGCTTGTGATGTACACCACCACAAGGAGAGAGAGTGGATAGGGGGATAAACGGTGATTTGAGGGAGCGGGGGTTAATAGTATTATTATGCGACGTGGTGTCAATGATTCTATCGGGTTGGGAAGGTCATGTACGTCAGGTAAGTAAGGAAAGCTCTCCAATATCTAGGAACCTACCGGACTTTCCGAACCTTCCGACTTGTCCGCCGAAGCTCCCCAAGGAGCGAAGGTGGAACCTACCTTACCTTCCCAGCCTTCCCCACCTTCCCTACCTTCCCAACCTTCTAATCTAGAAACAAACCTCTATGCAATGTAAACTAGCACTCATGTTCTGGGCAGACGAAATTGCGGCGGAAATTGAGGAACGATTTGCAGATAAAATCGCAAAGAAGGAGCCTCTGATCATACGTGATGAAAAAACACTTTCAGGACGTGTGCACATAGGATCAATCGAAGGGATCGTAATTCATGGACTAGTAGCTCAAGTTCTGAGCGAAAAAGGAATCGCAAATGAATTTTTGTTTGAGTTGAATGAATTTGATCCAATGGATGGACTTCCCGTTTACGTAGATCAGGATGAATACAAAAAACACATGGGCAAACCCCTTTTCACAGTCCCCGCTCCGGCTGACGAGAGTGCAGCCGATTATCCTTCGGTATTCGGAGAAGAATTAAAGGAGGTCACCGAACCTATGGGATTACCAATCAGTTTTTATACTCTTCACCAACTTTATGAAGCCGGAAAATTTAATGATGTGATCAAAGAAGCACTGGATAACGCAAGTAAGATCAGAACTATTTATCTGGAGGTTAGTGGCGGAGGTAAGCCCAATGATTGGTATCCGTTAAGTGTAATTTGCGAAAAGTGCGGAAAGATTGGGACTACACAGGTAACCGGCTGGGATGGAAACGACGTGACCTATCAATGCAAACCCGGTTACGTAGAATGGGCAGATGGATGCGGAAATGAAGGCAAAACGAGTCCTTTTGACGGCAACGCAAAGCTGCCATGGAAAGTAGACTGGGCTGCCAAATGGAAAGTGCTTGGTGTTAATGTTGAAGGTTGTGGAAAGGATCATTCGGCTTCCGGTGGCTCACGAGAAGTTGCAGCAAGAATTTCCGAAGAAGTTTTTAATTACCCGAATCCTTTTGACATCCCTTACGAATGGCTAAATATCAAGGGGAAATCTATGAGTTCGAGTAAAGGAGTAGGATCATCTGCCAAAGAAATTGCAGATATGCTCCCTCCTAAACTTCTTAAATTAATGATGATAAGAAAGAAACCAAATGTTTCGTTTGATTTTGACCCGGAAGGAAAGACTATTCCGAATCTTTTTGATGAGTATGATCGCTTATCTGATCATTACTTTAAACGTCACAAAGAGCCATACGAAGCTTTTGCTCGAACTTTCCAGCTAACTCAAATTTCACCGGAGTCGAAGGTTGCAGATAACTGGCAAATGCGCTTTTCTACTATGATCTTTGCTCTTCAAATGCCACATTTAAATTTGGAAGACGAGGCAGCAAAGCTAAAAGGAAAAGCACTAACACAAGCGGAAAAAACTGATTTAACCAACCGTGCACATTATGTAAAACAATGGATAGAAAACTTCGCCCCGGATGAATACAAATACAATATATTGGATGAACCTCCTGCTGATTTGGAACTTGATGAAGATCAGAAGAATGCGCTCAGCAAACTCAAAGATACACTATCGGATGAATCCCTTAAATGGGAAGGAATAGAAATTCACGAATGTATTCATAAAGTTAAGGAAGAAACAGGAATTGAACCGAAGAAGATCTTTCAGCCTTTGTATCAGATCTTTCTT
>JAHISE010000060.1 GCA_018818235.1 Patescibacteria group bacterium | reverse complement strand
CCGTTTCAATTCGCATCAAAAGTGATATCCGTTCATCAGACTATTACCATTAAAACACCCTTGTTCTTTCCCTCTCAATTACCTGTCAATACTATTTATTCCCTTATGTAAGCCACGATCATAGAAGATTACACAGATTAAAAGGATTTCGCAGATTACTGTTATTGATGAGGTCTAAGTTGTTTGTTGTTTAGTACCCCTTTGCACGGCACACAATATCTTCGGACTTAGGCTTCGTGCTTCGCACTCGCCTTCGTCTCGAATTCAATTGTGGCGGAGCCACGCCTCACATGTGAGGCGTGGCGGAGAGAGGGGGATTCGAACCCCCGAGACCCTTGCGGGCCTACCCGCACTCCAAGCGGGCGCACTAGACCAACTATGCGATCTCTCCATGGGTTACTTTACAAATGAATTGGGCTTATGAAAAGAGAATGAAACATCTTTTTTATTCTACCCCGCACCTCGAAGAGGTGCTGCTGGGATGATTTTTGTTGGATTCTTTAATCGTTCTTCAAATAATCAAATTAAATAAATATCCAATAAGGATAATCCCAACAGTCACCACTCCAAAGAACGAAAGCAGAAGCCTCAACTTCATAACTTTCTTCAAAATCAAAGCTTCGGGAAGTGATAGTCCCACAACCGCCATCATAAATGCCAAAGCTGTACCAAGAGGTATTCCTTTTGCAACGAGAGATTCAATAATCGGGATAACCCCACTTGCATTTGAATACAGTGGAACCGCAAGAATTACAGCTGCAGGCACTGCAAAGATATTATCTTTTTGAATATAAGCCTCAAAAAAGTTTTCCGGAACGTATCCGTGTATCACTGCTCCCACACCCACACCGATTAGAACAAATGGAACCACCTGCCGGACTATCTTCATTGAATCTTTGGACAGTGCTTTGGATATTCCCCAAAAACCGGAAGGCTTTTGTTTGCCCTTGCAAGAACAAGGAGGCTTGGTAACAAACTCAGACACATATTTTTCCAATTTCATTTTCCCCAGAATCATTCCACCAATTATACCGATTAAAATTCCTGCAATTGCATACATCACAGTAACTTTCCATCCAAACAGTCCAATGAATAGCCCAATTGCCACCTCGTTAATCAAAGGAGAAGTAATCAGAAACGAAAGCGTGACCCCAAGTGGTATCCCCGCCTCCAGAAATCCTATGAATAAAGGAATGGATGAACACGAACAGAACGGTGTAATTGCACCGAACACTGATGCAAACAAATATTCCAATCCATAAAGTTTCCTTGCGTTCAAAAATGCTCTCATCTTATTAACGGGCAGATAAAATCTTACCAGACTCATAAAATGTACGATTATTATTAAAAGCAAAATGATCTTTATACTGTCGTAGATAAAGAAATGAATAGCTTCTGCCTGATGTGTTTCAGGGATTTGTTTGAGGACTGTGAATGTGAGGAAGTCTGAAAGTTTTATGAGCATGAATTGATTAAATAGTAATAATTCTCAATTATCAATTTTCAATTATCCATTAGTGCAACATTTGAGTACTACACCTAAAGTCTTCCAGTTCTCTCCCTCGGCTCCCTAAACTCCAACCCCAACTTCTTGTAAATCGCATCTTCCGTCTTGCTTACAAGCACTGCATCCCCCTGAAAAAGCCCGTATTCATTAAGTTTCCACCCATTGCTCATTGCAACCTTTCGCATGGCAATGTTGTGTTCTTTTGATCCTGTGAAGTACAAAAGTGCGCTTCCCCATTGATCTGCCTTTACAAATCTGACATCAACCCGCAGTCCCATATTTAAATCGAATGAAAGCTTTTTGTCTCCATGAGCCACAACATTACGGACGTCTTTTAGCGAAGCAACTGAATCAGAAACTTCCTTAGGAGACGTCGTCACAACCAAAATATCTATATCCCCCACCGTTTCTTTCTCACGACGATATGATCCGGCAACTTCACACTTATCTACTCCTTTAAGTCCTTTAATCTTATTGAGCAACTTCTCCACATCATCTTTGATTTCATTGCGATCAAACCTTTTAACTCTTTCTTTAACTCTTTTCGCATTCTCCAGTACTTTCTTTTCCATCAATTCAGAAAAACGAGGAAGAGTTCGTAGCTTCCCATCTTCACAAGCCTTAACCAAATCCGCTACAGACTTTACTCCAAATGCTTCCTGCACCTGCCTGACGCGTTTGGGACCCAGTCCTTCTATATCCATAAGTTCCGCGGGGATTCCGCCCTGCGAAACACGCAAGTTTTCCAAAGCAGTCATCTTGCCCGTCTCCAGATACTCGATGATCTTTCCGGCAATTGCTTCGCCTATACCGGGCAGTTTTTTTAAGTTCTTTTTGTCTCCGTAAGTAGAAACATCTTGTGGCAAATCCTCGATAACCTGAGCCGCACGCCTGTATGCCGCAGGTTTAAAAGCCACTTCCTGCTCTTGGAGGAGGGCGGCTATTTGGCGGAGAAGGCCTGCGATGGCTTTGTTGTTTTCCATAGGAGATATTTTACCCTTGTCTGAACCATGATTCACATGATTAAAGGATTTTCTTGATTACAAAGAACAAGTTTGCTGATATTAATCCTATTAATCCTTTAATCAAGAAAATCAAGGTTCAGACAATGTAATAAATGAGCTGGACTGAAAATGGGCCGGACCCTCGAGACTTAAGCTCGAGGATCCGGCCGGGACAATTCGGGAGGTCACCGCCTGCTAGGCGGACGTCGGCGAGTTCCTTGCCGTCCTTCTTTGGACGGTCTTCTTCTGCCAACGTCTTTCAACTTCAGGCGGTGCAATTCTTTGCGTCTCATGAGAGACCTCCACTGATAAATTGTCCAACTGAACGACACGCGTCGCAACCATGCGACAAACCCAAGCGCAGTTCAGCTCACTTATTACATAAACAATGATTTTAAAGAACAAACGGAAATCTACTTCTTGTTACGTTGTCTGAACCACAGATTACACAGATTAAGGGGATTACACAGATTACTGTTATAGGAGTAATTTAGCTCTATAAAGTTAATCTGTGAAATCCGTGTAATCAGTGTAATCAGTGGTTCAGACAAATGGACCAAAGGCGAGCGCGAGCCCGCCTTCGGTCGACTGCCATGCTACATGACAGCAAGTTCAAGTTCTCCCGCCTCAATCAGCAGAAGATCGGCATCTGTGGGCCCATCTCCTGCCTCTTCGTCGAAACCATCGATGGCTGGGATGAAATCAACAAATTCGCCAATTTCGTCACAGCCAACATTTACTTTCCATAACATATCAAACTCCTTCTTGAACTTTCCAACATTCTCTGCGTCCCGTACATCGTGTACGAACAAATTCCCTCCGCAAAGAAGTAGGTTTCCAATTGTTTAAGTGATGATTTTAAGGAACGAACATAAAGCCCTGCTCTTTTTGGAGGGGGTGATCTTAGAATCCACTGAAATGCATATCACGCCCTCTTTTTGCCAAGGCAATAAATCTTAAAGCAAGTGACTAATGCCGGCAATATAGAGACTGATTTGCTCATAACGAGGACATTATACGCATGATTATAACATTGTCAATGGTTTGTCAAGGGGGATGTACTGGTGTAAGAGTACGAATATTTCGTTTGTAATTGAGCTATTAGGGGTCGCTAGTCACTGGTCTCTGGTCACTAGTCATGCCACCACGGGACTAGCGACTAGCGACCAGTGACACCCAAAACAACAATACCTTTGCTAAAGCTTGAGACATCTGACCCCATACACCCCAATAACATCTCCCACCCCCGTTCCTTACGTTCCTTCTTTCCACTGCCCCAAATACTCCACCTGCTCCGGCGTTAACGTATCAATATTTATACCCATTGCTTCCAACTGTAGTTTTGCAATCTGGTCATCTACCTCATCTGGAAGAGTGATTACATCAACCGGAAGATTGTTTCTGTTCTTTGCCAAGTACTCGCAAGCCAAAGCCTGTCCACAGAAACTCAAGCTCATAACTTCTGATGGATGCCCTTCGGCTGAAGCGAGATTCACAAGCCTCCCCTCGCCTGCAACGTATATGACTTTTCCTGACTTGAGTAGGTACTCATCTAAGTAATGTCTAACTCGGCGCTTACGCTTTGCCTCGGACTCTAACGATTCCATATCGATCTCGTTATCAAAGTGACCCGAGTTGCAGATTACAACTCCGTCTTTCATTTTATCTATATGCTCCATCCTTATTACATGCAGATCGCCCGTAACTGTTATGAATAAATCTCCGATCGGTGCCGCTGTACTCATTGGCAAAACGCGATGTCCGTCCATAGCGGCCTGAAGTGCCGCAAAGTTATCCACTTCCGTAACAATCACCTGTGCTCCGAGTCCTTTTGCGCGCATTGCACATCCTTTCCCGCAACTACCGTATCCTGCGACTACAACTGTCTTGCCTGCGATGAGGAGATTTGTTGAGCGGAGTATTCCATCGAATGTTGATTGTCCCGTTCCGTAATAGTTATCCATCAGATGTTTTGTCTTGTTATCGTTGACTGCAATCATCGGATACTTGAGCGCCCCGTCTTTTACCATTGCATGTAATCTGATAATTCCTGTTGTTGTTTCTTCGCATCCTCCGATAATTTCGGGGATAAGACCCTGATGCTTTGTGTGGATTTCCGTAACCAGATCACAACCGTCATCAATTGTAATATTTGGTTGAGTGTCGATGACTGCATTTAGGAACTTGTAATAATCTTCCGTGCTCTCTCCTTTATATGCCCAGACAAGCACACCTTCTTCTGCCAGTGCAGCGGCGATGTCATCTTGAGTGCTAAGTGGATTGCATCCCGTGATTGCAACTTTTGCACCACCATCAACAAGAGTCCTGACCAATACTCCGGTTTCCTTTGTAACATGCAAAGCCATTCCAATGGTAAGACCATCGAATGGTTTTTCCTTTGCCATCCGTTCTCTGACCTTCATCAAAGCTCCCATTCGCTTTTCAGCAATTTCCAGGTTCAGGCGTCCTTGGTCAGCCAGTACGGGATCCTTGACATATGACATTGTGGTTTGATGATAACAGAGGAGTTGGGATTGTGGAAATAGAAATGGGAGTAAATGGGGGGCACTCTCCCCCTTGTATCTCCCTCTCCCCCTGGCCCCCTCCCCCGAGGGGGGAGGGGGAACCTAGTAATTGGAGAGAACAAACTTTGATTAAATATATATTTGAAAGAACAAGCTTTGAATTCTCCAATAGCAGAGCTCCCCTCTCCCCTCGGGAGAGGGGCTGGGGGAGAGGGAGATACAAGGGGAGAGGGAAAACAAGTGGAGAGGGAACTAGGGGGATAGACGCGCCAATGCGCGTTGGTCGAATAATCCAAATTAGCCTCCCAACCCCAATTCCATTATGATAATTGTAATGTGGCTGTTTTTCGCTCACACATCGCGAAATAAATCATCTCTGATGATTATTGCTTTGCTTGTTGTATTGCTGATTCCTTCAGGCGCAAAAGCTCAAAGCGTCACCCACACCGTCTCCCTTCCAATAAAAGAAACAAACTGGTCGGAACCCATAGCCATCCCACAATTTGATACCACATCCGGATCTCTGGCAACCATAGATATGACAATGGTTTCGACTATCTCGGGATCCGTGCAGATAGAAAATCTGGATGCATCCGCAACAAACGTTAAATCAACCCTTTCGGCTCTGATGAAAATTAAAAAGCCAAACGGTATCGCAATGATGGAATTTACTCCGGAGGTTGTAAGCAACGATACTTTTGGTGCTTTTGATGGTGTGATTGACTACAAAGGAAATTCCGGAAATACAAATTATCTGAAGTCAACATCAACAGGAACAGATTTGCTGACTTCCATAACTGCCGAAGACGCTGAGTTTTTTGAGGGGGATGGAACAGTGACGCTTGAAGTAAGCACGGAAGGAACATCTCAATTTATAGGTGCCGGTAATCTGGAATCCATATCCAATCTGGAAGCTTCGGCTTATATAACATTCGTTTACACGCGCCAAAGACCGGATTTGACTATCAATATAAGCACAGACGGTGACTTTACAATCGGAGAAGAGGAAAAAATTACTTTGACTGTGGGAAACGGAGGAACCGGTCCGACTATTGATGACGTAACGGTAACCGGAACTCTCCCCAGCGGAATTACTCCCCTTTCGGGAACCGGAGCCGGATGGAATTGCAGTTTCGCAGGACAGGCAATTACTTGCACCACAAGTTCAACCTTAAATAAGAATTCTTCTTTGCCGGTGATCACAATCAAAGCCGATGTTGATACAAATGCTTTCCCTGCGGTTTCTTTTTCCTCAAATGTTTCCTCTTACGATGACAGTGACACTTCTAATGATACAGATACCGTAAATATAACTGTGGTTGAAGCACCGCCGCCGGATGATGATAACGATGACGATGGAAGTGGAGGTGGTGGTGGTGGTGGAGGTGGTGGTGGTGGAGGTGGTGGTGGTGGAGGTGGTGGAAGTTCAGGAGGTAGTAGTGGCGGGAGTGGAGGTAGTGGAGGCGGTGGATTCAGTAGTTCACAAGGAGCATATGGTGGAGCAAAACCCGGAACAGGTGAAGATTTTATAGATGCGCAGGGATGCGAAGTTGGATCTGAATTTGCAAATCCCCTGATGACTGAAAATATTAATTCATGCTTTGAATTTGTATCTGACCGCAAGCTCAAGTTCACCGACACATCTTCGCACCCGCGAAATAAATATATTGAAGCACTCAAAAAAACTCGAATCACTGCAAGCCAGGACTTTATAGTAAGCGGAGTTGGTAATCATGAATTTAATGAAGATGTGATGAGTAAATATCCTTTCGAACCTGAGCGCAAAGCAACAAGGTTTGAGGTTGTTAAGATGGCACTTATAAGCAACTGTCTGGAAGTTGAAGATATCACTCCGCAAACAGAACTTGATTTTCTTGATGTACCGCGAACAGGCTTTGATGATGCTAAAGAATACGTTGCAAGAGTCCTTTATTCGGCAGCACGACATAACATTGCAAGAGGTTATGATGACGGGCTATTCCGCCCGCACATATTCGCAACCAATGCCGAGACACTTGCGCTACTCCTGAGAGCCGCTAACGCAATGCCCGAAGGTTTTGAACTCCAGAGCGCAACTGTTTGGTACGATCCTTACTTAAACTTCGCATATCACAATCATCTGATAGATGAATACTTCGACCCCATAGGAAAAATGTCACGAGGTGAACTCAGCGCTTTGATCTTACAGATAATGAACCTGAACCCCGATCCGGGAATTTCCAGTTACACCGCACAAATAGACCTTGATAATCAAAGATTCGCATCAACGCAATATTACTATCCGCTTGTAACAACGGTCGGAGATCTTCGGCCCGTAGAAGCCCTTAAGTGCGAAGATAAATCCACGTGGATAAATGCCTGTATGAAAAATGACAAATTGCGTCCGATTACTTTTGCAGACGTTGATCCCAATTCCTGGTCCGCCAAATATATCAACGTACTTAAAAACTCTAAACTTGTTCCGGACGGAGATTACATTGTGAGCGGTGTTGGAAATCACTCCTCCGGAAAACAGCAAGGTTACTACCAAAGCGGTACATGGGACTTTGCCCCTGATTATGGCGCAAGCAGATTGGCAGTTGTAAAGACCGCACTAATTTCCAACTGCATTCCAATCCCCGACTTTATTCCAAGGACCGATGCAGAGTTTTCCGATATTCCAAAAGAGTTTGATTCAACCGATGAGCTCGCAGACTTTACTGCGAGAATTTTCTATACAGCGGCACTGTATGATGTTATTAAAGGTTATGATGACGGAAGTGCAAAACCATTCGAAAAGGCCTCACGACTTGAGTCGCTTGCAATACTGTTGAGGGCCGCTGATGCAATTCCGGAGGGTTACATCGCTGCATCGTTTGAATTTGATGACCTGCCCGAAGGCGGTTGGTACGATGAAGCCGTATCATTCGCGGTTCATAATGCAATCGCAGGTGGAAGAACCGCAGGCACATTTGATCCACATTCGAATTTAAGAAGAGATGAGTTAAGTGCAATGTTGGTTAGGATAATGAGGTTTAGTCCGGATATAAGGGTACGCACATATAGAACTGCTATTGACGCTCTTGTGAGGTAATTGGAGTGTTGGGGGTCACTGGTCGCTAGTCACTTGTCACTGGTCACAAACTTGGCGACTAGTGGTTGGGGGGCAAATAAACGTTACCAGTTTAGAGGGCACTAATATACTCCAAAGGTAGGGGCAAATGAATGTTACCACCCCTCATCTGCTGATTTGAAATGGATTCTTCTCACGTATGATATGAAGATTTTCAT
>JAHISE010000059.1 GCA_018818235.1 Patescibacteria group bacterium | reverse complement strand
GTGGATTGAAATACTACAAGAACGAGATGAAAATCTTCATATCATACGTGAGAAGAATCCATTTCAAATCAGCAGATGAGGGGTGGTAACATTCATTTGCCCCTACCTTTGGAGTATATTAGTGCCCTCTAAACTGGTAACATTCATTTGCCCCCCAACCGCTAGTTACTATAATAGTTGAGCATTTGACTATTTCTAATTACAGAAGAACTAGTAACTAGTTAACTTGAAACTAGTCAACTTTTTAAAGGTTTTCCTTTACTTCCACAAATTTTCCCTTAACCTATTGCAGAAATGGCCAAACGCCCCACACCCAAAAAACGGCGAGAAAAGTCCCGTGGAGGCACTCAGCAGAGTGCTTACGAGGCATGGCAGGTAAAACGGCTTACTGCCCGCCAGCAGTCGCCATATGCGGCCATAGCAGAGCCAAAGAATAAGGCGGGGAAGGCTTTGAAGGGGATTACTAAGATTAAGGCTTGATGGGCAATTAGCTTGTTGGCTTGTTGGCAATTGGCTATTTTTGGCATCTTAAATTAGCCAACAAGCTAATTGCTAATTGCCAATTGCCGTAAGAATAATACTTGCCTATTTGTATGTGTTACTAATAAGCTAGCTGCCAATAGCTAATAGCTAATTGCCAACTGCCAATATGCCTCGCAAACGTCATCTCTCCAGAATCGCAGTAATGCAAACACTCTTCGAAACAGAGAGAAGGGATGTTGACGAAATTGATGCGATTGAAAGAAATATAAAGGAGCTTGGTGAATCGGATGAGGATTTTGCACTAAGGTTGCTTGCCGGAGTTAAAGACAAAAAGGATGATATTATTAAAAAGATAGAAAAATCTGCTCCCGAATGGTCTTTTGAAAAGATGGATCCGATTTCCCGCTGTGTTCTTTTGATAGGGGGATATGAGCTCTTATATGCCAATGATGCTCCTCCGGCAGTAATAATGGATGAAGCTATAGAGATCGCAAAGGAATATGGGATGTCGGAGAGTGGGAAGTTTGTGAATGGAGTGTTGAATGCGATGGCGAAGAAATAGGTTTGAAAATTTGTTAACTAGGATCAATGTCAAATGTTGTGGAAAAAATAGTAAACCAAATTATAAATCCCAAATCCCAAATCCCAAATCCCAAAAAAATCCCAAATCCCAAAACACAAAACATTCGTAATGATTTTCTATTATCGATATTTCTATTAATATGAAATTTCTAATTTACTTTTCCTTATCTCCCTCCCTCCGAATTTCGGGGTGAGGGGGTTATCGAAGGGGGAGAGGGTAGAGTGACCATTCGATACGACTCATGGTCACTCGTAGATAAAGCCATTTTACTAACTTTGTGGTCACTCTGAACACAGTCGAAGAGTGAGGGAGATTCAATATTAGTATCATTTAAAATGCAACTTGGTATTAAGACTAACACAATAAATCATATTTGGGATTTGGGATTTGTTTTTTGGGATTTTCATTTATAGCCTCACTATCCTCTCTAGAATTATCCTGCTACACTCGTTTCACATGCCCCAACCATTCATAAATCTCGAGAAAGCCATAGGAATACACTTTCAAAACAAAGATATTCTTGTACAGGCCCTTACGCACAGGAGTGCCGTAAGAGGCAAAAGGTCTTCGGCTCATAACGAAAGATTTGAGTTTTTGGGGGATGCCGTTTTGGAGCTTGTTTCGACTGTTTATTTGTTCCAGTTTGAGGATAAGTCGGAAGGTGAGCTTACCAATTGGCGTGCGGCTCTTGTTAAAGGTGAGCATTTGGCACTGGTAGCCCGTGAAATTAAATTGGGAGATTATTTATTTTTAAGCAAGGGAGAAGAGGCGAGCGGAGGCAGAGACAAGATTTCCACATTGGCAAATACTTTGGAGGCATTGATAGGTGGAATATTTCTTGATCAGGGATACGATGCAGCGAAAAGATTTTGTGATGAGTTTATACTTATCCGTCTTCAGGAGTTGCTTAAACAGGGAAAAGATCGGGATGAAAAAAGTTTGTTTCAGGAAAAAACTCAGGAAGTTGCCAATGTCACTCCTCACTATGAAGTAATAGAGGAAAAGGGTCCTGATCATGATAAGCAATTCACCTGTGCGGTTTTTATTGAAGATGAGCAGATTGCAATCGGAAAGGGAAACAGTAAGCAGCGGGCGGAGCAGGATGCTGCAAAGAATGGGCTTGTTGCTAAGGGGTGGAAGTGATCTTTAGTTAACTAGTTACAAGTTGACTAGTTACAAGTTCGATTAAATCACAACTATTCAGGTTTCATCAATAACTTCGAACTAGCAACTAGTTAACTTCCAAACTAGTCAACTATCACGATAATACTCATCCCATCTTAATCTCAATATCCACCCCCGAAGGCAGGCTCAGGTTTTGAAGGCTCTCAATCGTCTTGAACGTAGTCTCGGTAAGGTCAATCAGGCGACGATGAGTTCGCATCTCGAACTGGTCACGTGCGTCTTTGTGTACGAATGTGGAGCGGTTAACTGTGAATTTGCGTATCTTGGTGGGAAGAGGAATCGGACCGTGAATCACAGCACCGCTGCGTTCTGCAGTATCTATAATCTTTGTAGTTGCTTCATCCAGAACCACATGATCAAATGCGCTCAAGCGGATTCTGATTGATGCAATAGGAGCTTCGATCTTCTTTTCATCCTTTTTCTTGGTCGAAGAATCGCTGCTCGCCGTCTCCGCCAGCTCAGCTGCCGTTTTATCTGACATATCTTTTTTTGGCTTTGATACGGATTTCTTTGGCTTTGCCTTTTTCGCAGGCTTGGCCTTTTTATCATCTTCAGACTTTTTTTTGGCGGGTGGCATGGGGAGGGGAGAAGGAGCAAGTAGTAAATATTTCTTGTGTTATTGGAGTATTAGGGGTCAGGGTGCACTTGGGTTCCAGATGTTACGAGAATGTTGGGAGTCTGGAAGTACTTATGTTTCGTCTGTTATCGGAGTGTTAAGAGTCACTAGTCACTAGTCGATTGTTGATAGTCGATTGTCGACCGTTATTCAATGATCTTAGTAACCACACCTGCACCAACCGTGCGTCCGCCTTCACGAAGAGCGAAGCGGGTTCCTTCATCCATTGCAATGGGGCAACCAAGAGTCACGTTAAATTTAACGTTGTCACCTGGCATTACCATTTCTACGTTCTCCGGAAGTTCAACAGTTCCTGTCACATCGGTTGTTCGAATGTAGAATTGAGGTTTGTATCCCTTAAAGAATGGTGTGTGACGACCTCCTTCATCTTTGGTCAGGATATATACTTCGGATTCGAATTTTGTGTGAGGTGTAATAGAACCCGGCTTTGCAAGAACCTGTCCGCGTTCAATTTCCTCGCGCTCAATTCCTCTTAGGAGAAGACCCACATTGTCCCCTGCCATTCCTTCGTCAAGAAGCTTGTGGAACATTTCCACACCTGTTACGACAACTTTTCTTGTTGCCTTAATTCCTATCAGTTCAACTTCATCATTAATATGAATTTTACCCAAATCAATACGTCCGGTAGCCACTGTTCCTCTTCCTTTAATGGAGAATACATCTTCAACAGACATAAGGAATGGTTTGTCCACTTCTCGCTTTGGTTCGGGAATATAAGTATCGAGTTTATCCAGAAGCTCTTTAAGGATAGCAATCTGTTCTGCATCACCTTCCAGAGCCTTTAGAGCGGATCCTTTAATGATAGGAATATCATCACCGGGGAATTCATACTTGTTCAGAAGTTCACGTATTTCCACTTCAACCAGCTCGATCAGTTCCGGATCCGAAACCATGTCAACTTTGTTCAGGAAAACTACTATATGAGGAACGTTTACCTGACGTGCAAGAAGTATGTGTTCGCGTGTCTGTGGCATAGGGCCATCAGCTGCGGACACAACAAGGATAGCGGCATCCATCTGTGCGGCACCCGTAATCATATTCTTTACGTAATCTGCATGCCCCGGACAGTCCACGTGAGCGTAGTGGCGCTTGTCGGATTCATACTCAACGTGAGATGTTGCGATTGTAATTCCGCGCTCTTTCTCTTCCGGTGCATTATCAATCGCGTTAAAGTCCTTCTTTTCCCCTTCAGGAGAGAAGTTCAAAGATAAAGCTGCGGTAAGGGTTGTCTTACCGTGGTCAACGTGACCGATTGTACCAACATTAATATGTGGCTTTGAACGGTCGAATTTCTTGTCTGCCATAACTTAAAAGGGGAAAAGGAATGGTAAAAATCAGATTGCATGAAGCAGGATAGCCTCTTATAGCCGCAAAAGTCTAGGGAGAATCTGCAAAAGAGTCAACATATTTCGTATGAAGTATTTGGTATCAGGTATCGAATATTTTCACTCGATGGCAGCTTTACATCCGAAATATGACAATTCAATTAAGATATTTACTGTTCCGGAGCAATATTTGGTTCCTGATACCAATTTGCATTTTAAATAAAGCTAACCTTGTATTCCCCTCACCCATCCTCTCCCCCTTCTGAGGGGGAGAGGAGATAAGGAAAAGTAAATAAAACAATTCTTTTCAATTGGAGCATCGAAATTAGTACCATTCTAAATGCTAATTGGTATGAGGTGTATCTGGATCGGATGTTGGCGGTTTCTGGCCGGGAGGATTTTGATCTGTTTTTTGTGGAATCTCCTCAACTTTTTCTTGCGGTGCAGGTGCCTGTTTCTCGGGTCGAGAAGCCGTTGCCGGTTTTTCGACCTGCGTAGCATTTTGACTTGGTTCTTTGGGTTCTGTTCTAACATCAGTCGGCTTGACCATTTCCGGTGGCAGATGATTAACAGGCAGTACCGCATCTCTATCCAGATCGGGTGCCTTTGGTGATGTTTCGGTATGATTACCATTGCCATCCAATGATGTAAGAACCTGATCAAGCCTGTCAGATTTGTGCTGTGCAAATTTTGGTTCCGGTTTTACATCAACAGGTTCTCCGGTCAATTTGCTAATGTCTACCCCCGGTGGGCACTTCTTTTTTCTTTTGATTAACCAGATTATCAAAACAGCTGACATAAGTAATATAGCGATTGTTGCTCCAATCAGAAGCATAGATATCCCACCTTCGTCCGTGGTAGGTATTTCTTCGGTTTCGGTAATTTTATTTTCAGTCGAAGCGGCATTTTTGTCTGTTTCCGGATCACCGATCTCATCAACAGCAGGATCTCCCATATCCGCATACGGATCATCTACGGCTCCGCCTTGCGTTTCGGGATTATCAATAAATTGATCTTCAGGGTTTTCTTCAACTTCCGGGGCATCAGGTTTTATCGGAGTTATTTCAACAACTTTTCCGTTTCGGTAAAAGACGGGTGCACTTGTTGCAGGTGCCAGTGTAGGAGCCGAATTGTACGAAGGTGTGGGATCGGCAAGAGGGTCATCGAAGTTTCCCGCATCCTCATTCATATAATCTTCATAGGAATCCATTGGATCATCAAATAGCCCCTCATCGTTTTCATCCATTGGATCTTGTATCAATCCTTCATCTTCATCCATTGGATCATCAAATAATCCTTCATCCTCATCCATAAAATCATCAATGGAATCCATTGGATCATCAATTAATCCTTCATTATCGTCTACGGGGTTATTAAATTGATCCAAATCACCGTCCAGTAATGTATCAAAAAAATCATCACTCATTGGATCGGTGGCAGATACTTCAGCTCGCGAATCGAGAGTTGATGCAAGCAGCAGTGTGCAACCGATTGAGGTTAAAACTATGGCGATTGGTGTGTATTTCTTTTTCATGTTGTTGTAGTGTTATTATACAGTAAATTGGTGTTTATGGCAATGATGTATTTATGGGTTGTTGAATTGGCTATTCGGATGTTAAACATATATTGAGGTTCGGAATCCGGAATCCGGAATCCGGTCAAAATCTTGTATTTGATTCTTATAGAGTCTGAGTAGTTCTAGAGCTGTCATTCGATTATCGGATTCCGGATTCCGGGTTCCGAATCTATGAATATTGTTTAGCAACATATTTCATCACTACTTTCGTCACTGCGCACTCTCCTCAACCCTCTTCTCCCGTATCACATTAACTTTGATGACTCCCGGATATGTCAGCTCATCCTCAATTTTCTTTGCGATGTTCTTGGCCAATTTGACCTGACCTAAGTCGTCTATCTTTGCCGTATCAACATATACGCGGATTTCGCGGCCTGCGGAAATTGCAAATGCACGCTGAACGCCATCAAACTCTTTGGCAAGATTTTCCAGATCTTTAAGTCTCTTTAAATATGATTCAAATGATTCGCGTCTGGCACCCGGACGCGCTCCCGAAACGGCATCTGCGGCTGCAACAATAAATGCTTCCGGAGATTCGATAGGTATGTCTTCGTGGTGCGATGCAACACAATGAATTACTTCCGGACGGATTTTGTATCGTTTACAAATTTCCACTCCTATATCCACATGTGTTCCTGCAACTTCGTGATCAAGTGCTTTTCCAATGTCATGCAAAAGACTTGCTTCGGCAACAATTCTTGGATCTGCGCCAATTTCTTCCGCCATCATGCGTCCCAGATTTGCCATCTCAACAGAATGTTTAAGAATGTTTTGACCGTAACTTGTTCTAAACCTAAGTCTCCCGATTATCTTTAGAAGATCCTGAGGATATCCGGTAATACCAAGTTCCTCTGTCGCGCGTTTTCCGAATTCAAGCATCATCTTCCCCACTTGTTCCTTCATTTTCTCCACTACTTCTTCTATGCGTGCCGGTTGAATTCTTCCGTCTTTGATAAGTTTTTCCATTGAGAGTTTTGCGACATAACGTCTTGCAAGGTCAAAACCCGAAATGATTATCGCACCCGGTGTGTCATCGATAATAATATCGACTCCTGTTGCCTGTTCAAAAGCGACAATATTTCGTCCTTCTTTGCCTATTATTTTTCCTTTAACGTCATCAGAAGGAAGCTGGACAATTGTAGATGTGGATTCTGTTGCAACTTCGGAGGCGTATCTTTGTATTGCTTCGGCAAGAAGTTGTTTGGATTCTTCTTCGACTTCTTCTTCCATTCCTGCTTTCAGAAGTTTTATATTTTTCGCAAATTCAGTTGAGTATTCTTTTTCCAGTTCTCCCCAAAGTTGCTCTTTGGCCTCTTTTTCGCTTAATTTCGCAACACGTTCCAGTGCCTCGCGGTGTTTTGCGCTTGCTTCGGAAAGTTCGGTTTTCATTTTATTAACTTCTTCCTGTTGTGCCAAAATGGAATTTTTTTGTTGTTCAATTTCCGTTGATCGCTGGTTAATTGTTCGTTCTTTTTCTTCCAGACGTGCCTGATCTTTTTCCAGTTTATTTTCCATCTCACCGGCACGCAGTTTTGCCTCGGTTATGATTTCTTTGGCGACCGCTCGCGCTTCCGCTTCGGCTGCTTTTACTCTTATTTCTGATTCGTTAATTTTAGATTGCAGTTTGCTAAGCTCACGTTCTTGTATAGATATTTCGTTACGCAAGTTGTTACTGATTCTTTTTCCTTTAGAAAACCAGAACCATCCGGCAAGTAATCCAATCAGTGCTCCCGCAAGGAGAGCCAGAAAAACGATTGTGTATTCCATAATTTATTGGGGCAGAAGTTATAAGGGCTCTTCTGCCACTCTCTCGTGATTTATACACGCAATTCACTCAATACGGATATCGAGTAGCGAGTATATTCAGTCGTTGTAATCAAATGTAATAGAGGTAATTTCATGAGGTTTGAATCAACTTTCAGAGAGAGCGTAAAGAGCTCTGTCCTTATTATAACTGTTTGATCAAAAATATGCGAGTGGCTAATTTTGGCTTCTATTAGAGCTTATTACGATAATCAGTAAAAAAGAAAGCTTTACAAAATATGTGAAATATATTGTGGAGGCAATATATTGAGTAGGGGACCCCCCCTTGGGGGGAGCGTAAATTTTAGCTTTCTCTTGCGAAAAAATAAACATCGGGAAAAGATAATTTATTCAGAGTATTTAAGTGGCTTGAGATTTTTGTTTATATATACCACTTTCTTTTTAATATGATCCGAATTTATATAATCGGCTTATTTTGTTTGTGTTTTATGGTCCTTTCCGGAGCTATGCCTAGTCAGGTTATTGCACAAGCAGAAGGATATAAATTGGTAATAAGTGAGGTTATGTGGATGGGGTCAGACATCAGTACTGCCGATGAGTGGCTGGAATTTGTAAATGTAAGTTCTGGGTCTATCAATATTTCCGGATGGAAAGTTGATTATTTAAAGTCAGATGAAGAAGCTGTAATGTTTGAATTCCCTCAAGGGACTTTGATTGAGGCGGGACAATATTTTGTTGTAAGTAATTACGATCAGGAAAACTCACGGCTTGCGATTGAGCCTGATCTTGTTGATTCATCAATCAGTCTTCCTAACTCAAAACTTCATCTGTGGCTGAAAGATTCAGATGGAAATATTATGGAT
>JAHISE010000058.1 GCA_018818235.1 Patescibacteria group bacterium | reverse complement strand
TTATACTGCTTTTAGTTAATAATTCCGAAAAATTCACTGTGCTTTTGTTATGCAATCTCGTACTCCATAGCCATTAGAAATAGATTTGTTAATAATTTAATGAATCCTCAAGAATCGGAATTATTTAGGCGAAGGAGTATAGCATGCATAAAACTTGGATTTGTCCATTTTGAATAACGAGCAAACGAGCAAACTAGAAAACGAGTAAACGTTTATACCAACTCATCCTCAAATCCATTATCATCTTCCTTTTCCTCATCTTCATCTTCATCATCTTCCTCATGTTTATCAAGTATCTTTTTTCCAAGTATGGATCCTATGGCTCCACCGATTATAAAACCGGTTACGAGTCTTTCCAATGCCTGCTTTGCCTTACTGGGTTCCTTTTTGCAACTGAATGGCCACATCGTTTGTATTATACAGAACTTTAGGCTTTTGGAATAGGCTTGGTAGAGCTGAGAAATGGTGTATCAATGTCAAATGTTGTGGAAAAAAAGTAAATTAAAAATCCCAAAAGTAAATCCCAAAACACAAAAAACAAATCCCAAATCCTAGATCCCAAATGTGATGTTTTAAGATTATTGAGCTTATTATTCGTAATAATTGATTTGCCTAATCTTTTTATAGAACCTGAAGAAATAATAAGTTTTATACTCTATTCAGTATTAGAAAATTAGTACGGATTTTTTTGCGTTTTGCGTTTTGGGATTTGTTTTTTGGGATTTGGGATTTTAAAAAAAAGTCCCTGCATTTAGCCATTCAACCATTAAACATTTTATTAAAACTCCACTTCCTCAAACCCCCTCAAATATTCCAAAACAATCCCCTTAACCTCTTCCATTTTTTCCTCACTCCTTGCCTCTATACATATCGATAATCTCGGTGAAGTATTGCTTTGTCTGATCCCGGCCCATGCACCATTTCCAAAATCAATTCGTGCACCATCCAAATCATTTACCGGATAATCCTTCTTAAAATACTCGGTCGCTTCTGAAACTATTCTTGTTTTGTGTTCATCTGAGCAGTCGGGTCGAATTTCCGGAACTTGATATACTTTTGGAAATTCTGACAAAAGTTGCGAAAGTGTCTTACCGGATTCGGATAATATTTTTAGCATCTGAAGTGCGGCAAAAAAGGCATCGTCGTATCCAAAGTATCCTTCACCGAGGAAAAAGTGGCCCGACTGTTCTCCTCCGAGCTTGGAATTAAATTTATGCATTGCGTTCTCAACTATCGAGTGACCAACTTCGCACATTATTGGTTTACCACCCCATTTTTCGATTTCAGATTCAAGTACTCCTGAACAACTCACGGTGAATATAACGGAAGCTCCGGGGTTTCTACCGATGTGATCTTTTGCAAGCATAAGTAGTGCTTCGTCGGTAGTTCTGATATTGCCATTCTCATCCACGATTCCGACACGATCGCCATCTCCGTCTATTCCAAAACCAATATCTGCTTTTTCTTCTTCTACTCTTTTCTGAAGATCTTTTAGAGTTTCGTAATTGCTTGGATCGGCAATGTGATTTGGAAAATTTCCGTCAGGTTCTTCGTAAAGAGTGATAAGTTCACATCCTATATTATTTAATACTTTGCTATAGACAGGACCTGCAACACCGTTTCCATAATCGACAATAATCTTCATTCCTTCTCCGATTCCTGCAAACTTTTCCGTCAAGTATTCTATGTAAGGATCAATAACATTAAGTTCCTCTATTTCTCCTTCTCCAGCTATAAACTCTTCGTTCTGAATACGTTTTAAAAGTATCTGAATATCTTCACTGGCAAATGCAATTGCATCATGTACCTGTAACTTAAATCCGTTTTTTATTGCTTCGTTATGACTGGCTGTTACCTGAATACTTCCATCAAGATTATTTGTGCATATGGCAAAATAATTTAAGGGACTTGGTGTTTGTCCTATCGCTACAACATTGCATCCTGTGGAATTAAGTCCTTTGATTATTGCCTTTTCCAATCCCGGACTATGAGGACGCATGTCCCGTCCAACGGCAATCTGCGGATGCTCTTTTCCGGTTCTTTCTCGCATTATTGAACCGAATCCTTTGCCGATCAGCAAGGCCAGTTCTTCGTTTACCTGATCAGGAACAATTCCGCGGATGTCGTAGGCTCGGAAGATGTGGGGATCGATCATCATTTGAGTTTTGAACAGTAAATGGTTGGGAAGAGTATATATGTTAATTAGTTAACAAGTTAACAAGTTAACTAGTTAACTAGTTAACTAGTTTTTCTAGTTCGATAGATGAATACTGTAAATCATCTTATTGCGATAATATCAAACTAGTCAACTAATCTGTGATCATCTCAGATTAATCAACTATGTAATTAATACTATTACATATTAGACCAAGAATACCCTCGCCAATGCTCCCGACACAGTTATTACAATTAATCCAATTACAACGCGTACCAGAAGTCCTTTTGCACTCTCGTATTTATCTTCTTTGCCGACATTTACAATCATCATCAATCCTGCATAAATAATTACTATGGTTGCCAAAAGAGCGGTGAATTGCATTATTCTGAGGATTATTATGTTTATGGCATTCAATACAGAGTTCACGTTTCCAGTTGCAGTAATTGTATCGGACCCTACTGTGATCGAAGTTCCCGGTACGTTAAGGAATGAGTCAACAAATGCTCCTTTGGCGACGACAAGAAATAGTCCTATCAAAGAAGAGATCACTGTTTTGCGAAGGTTGGCAGCTCCATCACTGCTTCCATAACTTAGAACGGTACGGATGCCACTTACAATAATCATTATTATTGCAATTATTACCAGAGGGATTTCTACGTAACTCACTAATCCGGCAAGCTCCGTAGTAATAGCGGTTGCAGCACCTCCGGGACTGCCGATTACATTTGAAGAACCAAATAATGCATTTTTAATAGGACACGCTAATCCAATCATAACAATTGCAATCAATGCGGCAATAATTGTTTTTTTAAATTGATCAAGTTCTCCTTCACTTTGTTCTACAATGAACAAAAGTGCTGCTCTGGCTATAACGAATACTGCTACCGCTCCAAGCAATCCATATGCGGCATTACCACATGTGAATCCCGAGCCATCAATAAAGGCATTTGCAATTCCGTAGAAAATATCTCCAAATTTTCCTGTTGAAGGAGTAGAGGCCAGACCCCCTGCAACCTCTGCTGCTTTTGTAAATGGGTTATATGCATATACTGCAATTGGAGCAAGCAATGCAATGCCTATAAATGGAATGATTTTTTTTATCATTTTATGTTATAAAAATGTTCGGATAATTGCGTAAGAAGACCAGACAATTATAATCGCGATAATACTGCCAACTATTACCTGTCTTCCACGGTCTTTCATTGTGTCATTGGGGGATACTACCAACATCATGCCTCCCACTACTATTGCAACTACTGCAAGTCCTCCAAAGATCGTTGCCAAGAATCTGGAGATTCCCACGAACTGAGACATGAGTCCTGTCATATTTTGTGATGATGGTATGAAGGCATCCACAATAGGATCTACCAAACATATAACCGCAGCTCCAATCAGCCCTTCAATAAAGCGTTTACGAGCTGCGCTTGATTGTCCTTCGTCTTCTGCAAGGTTTAATCTGAAGCCCTGATAAGTGATCATTATAATCAGTGCAATACCTGCAAGGCCGACCACAAATGTTTTAAGTGGAGCTAAAATACCACTACTTAGGGCTCCCGTATTCACGATAACCCCTCCAAAAGTTCCGCTATTTGTAAAGCTGTTTGAAATAATTGTTGCTCCGGAAACCATCACAGTTCCAAAAATGGCGTAAGAAATTGATTTCCTGATATCAGTTAGCGAGCTTTCGTCTCCTGTTGCGAACAACATTCGAATTCCATAGAAGACAAGCATTGCAAAAAGGAATCCGCTGAAGGCAATTGCACCTTTTGCCGAAAGTTTGGTGTTTATAAATCCTGCCAAGTCTGCGCTGCAGAGCAATCCACCATCTATGCAACCGGCACCTGCAGGCAGCGATATTGCCAGTACTTCACTCGGAATAAGAAGAACTACAATCATGCCTGTGAGGATGCCGAGGAGGCGCATATATCATGTCATTATAGCAGAAAACGCTTTTTGATGCCATTATTGTGTTGAAAGCAATTGGCTAATTAGCTATTGGCAATTAGCTAGTTTCCTTCGTAAACGGCAACAATTAGCCAAATGCCAATAAGCCAATATGCCAATATGCCAATAAGCAATAAATTTCTGCTATAATTTCCTCACTATGCAAGACATCTCCCAATCTCATCCAATATCCCTCCAATCTTCAGATGAATCAAAAGTATATGGTCTCTTTGCCTTTGCCATGGCCATTTCGGCTCTTGGTGTCTATTTTGGAATCCAATTTACCGAGGTTCTGATAGGTACAGGAATCCACTTCTTTTTCTTGATAGCCGAGCTCATAATCATATTCACTGCAGGGTTTTGGAAAGATAAGTCACCTCTTAACTATTTTTTATTTGCTGCGTTTCCATTGCTCTCCGGATTCACAATAACTCCTTACCTACTTTCTGTTCTAGCAGGGTATGTAAATGGTGGAGCGATATTGCTTAATGCCGGAGCGGCAACAGTTTTTATGGCAGCTGCTGCAGCTGTATTCGTGCGTTCAACAAGTATGGATTTATCAGTCTTGGGGAGAACTCTGTTTATGGCACTCATTGGATTGCTTATATTAATGATTGCGCAGTTCTTTGTGCCTGCACTTAAGACAACTCAGTTTGAACTGATAATCTCCGGTGCGGGGATTGTAATTTTTGCATTGTTTACGGCTTATGATCTTCAGAGGATTCAGCACCAATCACGAGCTGGAATGAGTCCATTTTTACTCGCTCTTAGTTTATATCTGGACATTTTTAATCTGTTTTTGTTTATACTTAGGTTTATGTTGGTTATCGCCGGAGACCGACGATAAGTTTACTAGTTAGCTAGTTTTTAGTTGCTAGTGGTTGGGGGGCAAATGAATGTTACCACCTGAGGGGCAAATAAACGTTACCAGTTGACTATATAATTTCGTGTGTTGTTTTATTTTTCTACTCCCTACAACACATGAAAAAATCCGATGCTATTCGATTACGAAAAC
>JAHISE010000057.1 GCA_018818235.1 Patescibacteria group bacterium | reverse complement strand
AGAAGATTATCATTAACCGTTTCAATTCGCATCAAAAGTGATATCCGTTCATCAGACTATTACCATTAAAACACCCTTGTTCTTTCCCTCTCAATTACCTGTCAATACTATTTATTCCCTTATGTAAGCCACGATCATAGAGGATTACACAGATGACACAGATTCATTTATAAAACTGTTTGCATACATAAGACTCTGAAACAAGAAATCTGCGAAATCTGCGCCATCTGCGGTTCAGACAAAGGAGCAACATCTAAACCATCAATTAATCAATTAATTGATATATTGGTATATCAACACAAAATATTAAGAACTAATATTCCAAACTGCACAAGCATATAACTTCAATTATTCATTATTAATTATTCATTATTCATTTAAGCTTGAGGCCATGAAACGCTCCCCCTCATCCCACAAAGGTGAAAACGGCAAAGTGGCAATCATCGGCGGATCCAGATATATGCATGGTGCTCCCATCTTCAGTGCTCTTGCAACTGAAGCAAGTGGAGTGGATTTGATTTATGTAGTAATCCCCGACTGGCACGAAAACACCGCGAAAGGCTATTCACCAAACTTCCAAGTATGCCCATTCGCTACTGATGATGATCTTTGTTACGCAGATGTTGAATCAATTTTAGGGCTCTTGGCAACTATGGATTGCGCTGTGCTTGGACCTGGAGTTAATCATGCAAACGAAGAAAGCATAGCTTCGCTTATTCAAATTATAGAAGGCGCAAGTTGTTCCCTTGTTTTGGATGCAGCTGCACTTCAACCGGATACATTAAAAGCTATCAAAGGTAAAAACGCTGTCCTTACTCCACATCTTGGTGAACTGGAAAGGATGAAACTTACAGAAAAAGATATGGAAAAGAGTGCAAAGACTTCCGGTGCTACTATCCTACTTAAAGGAGAAAAAGATATTATTGTTGGTCCGAATAATAAGGAGGAGATTAAAGGAGGCAATGCAGGGCTTACAGTAGGTGGAACAGGTGATGTGCTGGCAGGACTAATTTGCGGACTTATGGCACAGAAAATGGAAGCTTTCGAAGCCGCTGTGCTGGGAGCAAAGATAATGAAGGCTGCCGCGGATAAGTTGGAGAAAGATAAGGGGTATGCGTTTACTGCGATGGATGTTGTTGGGGAGATTGGGGGGTTGGTTAAGAAATTGAACTAGTTAAGAAATGAATAATTAATAATGAATAATGAATAATTATCTCTGCATTTGTAGCAACGAAGGTTGTGTCGCTTTAGTATTTTCCATTTTACATTTTCAATTTTCCATTCGCATGCAAAAGCATGCGCATGTCCAAACGACCGTTGAGTAGCATCGCTTGCTCCTGGGGTTTTCCCAGGGGGGTGACCGCATCCCTAGGCAACAGCCTAAGGAGATTAAGTCTCCCATAACGAGCGTTGAGGAGAAACGTAAACTACTCTAACAAGTCGCTGAGACAAAGGTCATTCTATCACATCATATGTCGCAATAGAATGAGTTAATTTGGATGGAATTTAGTGGAAAGTGTAAAGTGGAAAGTGGAAAATAGGTATATCATTTTTATTGAAACCGGCCCGCAGCGGAAGATCGTAATCTTCCGCTCCATCTGCGAGCAGACATTTTCCACTTTCCACTTTCCGTTTTCCACTTTGAAAGCTCTCCAACAACGACTCCAGGCCGAAAACTCCCTCCTAGCCTCATACGCTATCCCCTGTGAAGGTATCTTGGGCAGAGTTCACTCCGAGCCTGATGACGAAACCAGACTTCCATTCCAGCGTGACCGAGACCGAATAATTCATACTCGAGCCTTTAGGAGACTAAAAGGTAAGACTCAAGTATTTGTAGAAGGTCACGGAGACCATGTCAGAACTCGACTGACTCACACAATGGAAGTAGTTCAAATTAGTCGTGATATTGCACGAACCCTACAGGTAAATGAAGATTTGACTGAATGCATAGCCCTTGCACACGATCTGGGACACCCTCCATTCGGCCATGCCGGTGAAGATGCTTTGAACGATTGGATGAAGAAGTCCGGAGGTAAGTTTGAGCACAATGAGCAATCGCACAGGATTGTGACGCTATTGGAAGACCATTCTTCGCTTTATAAAGGGCTAAACCTAAACCAGGAAGTTTTGGATGGATTACTCAAGCACACAACTCCGCATGATCTACCCAGATCATCTTCCGGAGGGCCAACACTGGAAGCTCAGATTGTTAACCTTGCCGATGAAATTGCGTACACAGGACATGACTGTGAAGATGGTATAAGAGCAAACCTTTTCACTCTTGAGGATATATTGTCAGTCCCTCTGGCTAAGCGTGCTTATGAAAGAACCCGTGAGCGAGGCACCTCGTTAAGGGGCTCGATAATCCATATATTGGTAATGGATTTGTATAATACAACTCAGGATAACCTGCCGTCACAGCGAATTAAAACAATTGAAGATATTTATAACCATGAATCTCTTCTGGTACAATTTTCACCTTCGATGACCAATGATCTGAATGAGTTGAGGGAGTTTTTGGAAGTGCGTATGTATATGAGCAATGAAGTTATTAAGAAGAGCTCCGAGGGCAAAAAAATCATTACTTTACTTTGTGAACATCTGATGAATAATCCTTCGGAAAAAGTACTGAAAATTCAGGCTAAATCGGATTCTGCCCTAAACGAAGCGGTAAAGGACTTTGTGGCAGGGATGACGGACCAGTACGCAGTTGATCAAACTACCAAGATAGGAGTTAGTTCTTGAGATGTGTTAACTGGAAAACCCAAATCACAAAACCCAAAACCCAAAAAAATACAAAAAGCAAATCCCAAATAACAAAAATAATTATTGGAATTTGGGATTTATTTGGGATTTGGTGCTTGGGATTTGGGATTTATCATATTATCACTCCATCTCCGGCAAAAACCCCAACGGATCCACCTGTCCTCCTCCTCTTATTACCTCCAAATGCAAATGTGGCCCCGTTGATAGCGGTCCGGCACCTGCAGTCCCCGGCATTCCTCCGGAAAGTGCAATCCTATCCCCACGATGAACGTATTGACCTTCATTAACCATGAATTTCAAAACGTGACCATACAATGTTGCTCCTCCTGCATGCTTGATTATCAGATAATTGTATCCACTTTCTCCCTGATATATGACCTCAACCACACCTTCGGACGCGGCAAGAATTTCGCTGCCTTGCTCTACAGGAATATCGATCGCCTTATGAGGGATACCAAAGATCCTCTCGTATTCTTCATCCTCGAAAGTTGCGGATAACCCTTCCTCCGGATCAACAGGCCATGTTAGATAAAGTGGAACCGATGCATCTCCACTTAGTGCAAGAGCTCGACCTTCTGCTTCCCAAAGAACCCTGAGTGCATTTTTTATTTCACTCTCGGATCTTTTGCGATCTTGTAACAAGTCAATCAATCGGCTTCGTGCTTCGCTCCACTCACTGGCCTGAGCTTCGTTCCATAAATCGGAATTCTTATTCTTTTCGTCTTCGAGCACTCTGAGTTGATAACGCAAAATCTCCTCACTATTTTTGATAACTTCCTGTTCAATCCTCTGTCTGTAAATCTCCTCCTCTGCATCTGCAACCGAAACTATTTCGGAACCTCCAACTGCATTCAAACTTCCTTCTTTGTTCTCCACATAACTCTGTCCCCACAGCACAAGACCTACCGTGCCCCCGATTATGAAGAGCATTTTGAATGGATGTGTGATGTGGATGTCTATTTCGAGCATCAGAGTATTATAGCAGAAATATAGGATTACTGGAATATTGGAATATTGGTCTAAAGTTACACAAAATTAAATATATGCTCAACATAACCCCAATAATCCAGTACTCCAATATTCCTCTATTCCGGACAATACCTCTCCACAAACTCCTCAACTAATCTTTCGAATAATCCATGAAACTCCTCCACCCTCTCCGGTATCGCATCATGCGATCCTTCCTTTACATATAATCCCTGATTGATTTCGATCTGAATTCCGGGAACCAAAAACGGAGGAATTCTTCTGCGATGACAGTGATGTCCAAGAATGTATTTACCTGAATAAGGAAAATTAATTTCAACGCTGTATCCACGCTCCTGAAAAAACTCACGGAAGAAAACTGTTTGTTCGCGTGAACATGATGTGTAGTTTCCGTTTCCAATATTAATATCCGGACGTATTTGACCGCTATCATTCTTGAGCTTTGGACCAACCGGAAGAAACGAATGCCCGTCGATCATAAATCTTGCATGCGGTATGGCTTCATCAATTTTTTCGTGAAAGGGATCGTGATACTTTTTTATAAGAGAATCAGCCAATTCGGGTGATGGCTCTTTTTTGTAAACACTCCTTCCGTCCCATGTTGTATGCACCGTAACGCCTTCCTCTGCCTGAGCATATTCTTTTGATATGTCATCCGGTGCCCTGTTAACATCAACAATAACACGTGAAACATTGCATTTAATCAAATGCACATCTTTTATTGAGAATATTTCCTCCGTATAAAGATCCGTATATGCCAAAAGATCCTTTTCGGTGAGCGCAACGTATTCATTTAGCTCTTCCGGAATTTTATTGGACGCATGCGGTATCGAGACGAGGATGGGGCGGATGGAGGAGGACATGAGGAAGATTTATTTTGGAAATGTTAGGAGTCACTGGTCGCTGGTCTGGAGGTTTGTGACTAGTGACCCCTATATTCAACATTTAATCGTATACGTACTCTTAAAGAACATTGTCGCCGGTACAACCGCATCTCCTCTCTCCATTTCAATAACAACCCCGGCTAAAGTGAACTCTTTTACTTTACCACTTACATCACCTATCGAGATTTTTTGTCCAACTTTAATCTGATGTTTTATGTTCTGGCAGAGCAATGCATTTTCTATAACAGTACGAGCACCAAGAACAATGCTCAAACCTACAATCAACAAGATTGCGGCCACTACAATCAATACATTTGTTGTTACAAATGAAAGGTTAAGTCCAAGTTGCTCAATTGCAGCCAGAAATACGAATACTAAAACCACTATCTGCACAGATCTCCCAATCGAACGCTCGTATCCAATCCCCGTTTTGGAAAGCGATTGAACTACAACTGTTTGCAAAAATTTAGCGAGCAACATTCCAAATACAATTATCAGGAATGCGGCAATAACTTGAGGGATATATCCGGTAACAACCGCCAGCGCATTGGAAACCTGTGTTAAGTGAACAACTTCCGATGCAAAAATCAGTGTGAGCAAAATTGTCAGCCAAAATATCAACAACCCCAATATTCCCGAGGCACTTTTTGTAATTCCAATTCCCTTGAGCATTCGATCAAGAGGGGTTTTGGCGACAAGTTTATCGACTGCAAAAAATGCAAGCACCTTTACGCAAAGCCTGTAAAAGATCGAAGCTACAATGAAGCCTGCAATTACGATAAATATCGCAAGCAAAGCCTCCGGTAGTATTTCTATAATCTTTTCATAAGCCCGTCCCAAAGCACTTACAAGTGCCGAATTGATTTGTTGAAGTATGGTTTCCATGGGATTATTGTAGCAGAATATTGAGGCTTATGCGAACTTGTTGGTTTTATACTCCTTCGCCTAAATAATTCCGATTCTTGAGGACTCATTAATTATTAACAAATCTATTTCTAATGGCTATGGAGTACGAGATTGCATAATAAAAGCACAGTGAATTTTTCGGAATTATTAACTAAAAGCAGTATAATGCAACAAATCCCAAGTACAGAAATCTGCCTATGCGGACAAGCAAATCCTAAAACACAATAATCAAGTCAAAAGATACTCGACCTTGTGTTTTTGTATCTGATTTTTGTTTTTTACTTGCTTTTTGTTTTCTTGGGATTTGGTTTTTCTTTAAAGATACTTTCCTTCTGCCATCTCCATCGATACTATCAACCTATGAGCAAGAACAAAGAATCTGTCATCATCGTCATCCTCTTCTTCGTAATCGCATTTCTGATCTACGGCCTCTCCTTAACCAACGACTTCGTCCATTTTGACGACAATATCCTGATTTTTGACAATCCCGCAGTTCATCAGCTAACTCCCGCAACAATTGCATGGGTTTTTACTCATTTTGATCCTGAGCTTTATATTCCGCTTACATTCCTCTCATTCCAGATTGATCATCTTATAGGAGGGCTCAATCCTTTCATTTTTCATTTGACAAATCTGATACTTCACACACTCAATGCACTTCTGGTATATGTTTTTCTGAATCTGCTCACAAAAAGAAAACTTCTCGCAATAATCTGCGGACTGATCTTCCTCGTTCATCCTTTGAACGCTGAGGCTGTAGCTTGGGCTTCGGGAAGGAAGGATGTGCTCTCGGCATTCTTTTTTCTTGGTTCGCTCATCTTCTACCTCAAAACGAGCAACGAGCGACGAGCAACGAGCAACTACTATGCGAGCATTATTAGTTTTGTTCTCGCGCTCTTATCAAAAGCATCCGTAATCCTCCTACCTCTAATCCTAATCCTAATCGATTATAAAAATGATCGACGGGTTGACCGTAAATCTATACTCAAAAAAATCCCCTATTTCGCACTCTCAGGAATCTTTGGAATAGTCGCAATATTCGGAAAGCAAAGTGTCCTAGCTGATTCTCCTCTTAAGGATTCAATCCTGATGGCAAGCAAGAGTACGGTTTTTTATCTGCAAAAATTTCTGATGCCATTTGATCTGTCTGTGATATACCCGTACAACGAGAACATCTCAATTACTTCATCTGAGTTTTTTGTACCATTGATAGTTCTTCTGGTTTTGATCGCCCTGATTGCGATCAAATTTAGAAATAATCGAAAGGCAACGTTCGGATCACTCTTCTTTTTCCTGATGCTTGCACCAAGTTTCAGCAACTATGCTAAAGCCGGTGACGTATTCTTTGCATCTGACCGCTATGTATATCTTCCTATAATCGGACTTATTTACATCTTTGTTTTGATCTTATTCAGTTTGATTAAATCAATAAACAATAAAATAAGGATTCCAATCTTCGTGATACCTTCGATTATATTGATATTTTTTGGAGTTCTTGCATTCAAACAATCTTTGGTTTGGAAAAACACCGACACTCTTTTTACAAATGTTACAAAACATTTCGACTACTCGGACATGGCATTCAATAAGGTTGGAGCTCAAAGATTTGAACAGGGCAAACTAGCCGAAGCTGAGGAGCACTTGATGAAATCACTCGAGATAAAACCAAATGCAAGGGCTTATTATAACCTTGGCTTGGTACGCCTTGAACAAGATGATATTGAAGGTGTGGTTGAGATGAATCTGAAAGCGATTGAACTTGATCCAAAACACGTATCCGCTTATTTAAACCTTGGATACGCATATTGGAAAAAAGGAATGCAAAGTGATGCAGAAATTACATTTAAAAAGGCTCTTTCAATTAAGCCCGATGATGTTGATGTACTTACAAACCTTGCGGGTCTTTATATTTCTATGGAGAGACCAAGTGAAGCACGCGAATTACTGGAAAGAGCTATCAAGATTGATCCGGAGGATGAGTATGTGGGGGGATTGATGGAGAGAATTTGATTGTCGCGATTGACATGGCAAACCACGTCTCATACCCCTTCGCGTTTAAAATAGTACTAATTCACTCAAGCTTTAGGCCGTTGATTTTTGGCTTATATAAACGCTACGGGGCACGAGAGGAGGTAGCAATTTATTTTATTTATTAGTATCTTTTTAAAAGCAAATTGGT
>JAHISE010000056.1 GCA_018818235.1 Patescibacteria group bacterium | reverse complement strand
TCCATAGTCTTCCCACTCTCCGGAATACTGATTCTTCCCTCAATCTTTTGGGTTGTGTATGGCTTAATATTTATTCCAACGCCCACGTTTAATATAAGTTGTTCAACTTCTTCTGCACTCATAAGAGTTTCCCCTGAATAATCGGTATTATCCGTTAAAGTTAATGTGTATTTCCCTGCCGGAAGCGCATGGCTTATTGATTCTCCTGCATCTCCGTTATTATCTGATACAAAGGATCCGCCTATCATTGCTCTTAGTTCTAAATCAATATTGAATCTCTCATGTATCCTGTCGGTGGTAATATCACTTTGATTAACCCATAAGTTAACCATAGAATCCCGTGTAATTGTAAATTGTAATTTGTAACTGTCACCCGCCATCATATTTATTTCATGTGTTTCTTCAAGTGAATCTTCTATTATCCCCATGTCATGCACAATACTAACCAACTGCCCATCCAAAAGCGCAGTCCAATCACCCAACATCGCAATCTCTTCACTTACATATGCAACAGTATTAGGCTTTGAATCTTTATCAGTTGTATATGTATTTCCCTGCACAAGAGCATAAGACGCATTCCCCATCGTAATCAGATTATTAGTTGCCACATAGAATCTATCGGAGTTCACGGTTTCACCACGTGCAATTACAATGTTAACCGCACGTGGATCATTGCCCATAGCAATAACTGCTTCATTCATCCTTATAGTTCTTGCAATCCTTCTGTTTACCTCCGGTTCCAGCGACGAAACATAATCACTATAAACCGCCACCCCCGTCCCTGCAAAATTAGGTTCTGCCAACCTCTTCATTTCTCTGCGATTAACACTCATCTGGCTTTCCACCTGATCTACAAACTGATAAATATTTGCTCTGTATAGCCTTCTGGCTTCTTGTGCAATTTCGGATGCGTCTACTTTTACAAAGTCGGGAATGCCCCCAAATCCACCCCACTGCACATTATGATATTTAACTGCGAACTCTTCCCAGAGGTCACTTTCTCTTTCTCCTGCCTGAACTTTTTGCAATGAGGTTACTTGGTAGAACAGCAGACTCTTAATATTCCTTTCATATCTATGCAAAGCTTCCATTGCGGCATTAACAATGTCTCTTTTTCGATCTATGGCTGCATCCTCAACTTTTCCTCTGGTTGAAGTATATCCTCCTCTTTCCCATAAACGATCTATATACGCACCCCAATTTTCACCTCTCCATTCCGGATGCTTTTGGTAAAGTCTGTCCATCAATTCATCCGAAGAAATATACATGCTTGATTCCTGATAAAGATTACTCGCGCTAATGTTTTTGATCTCGTCACTTGTAATACTTCCAAAGTTCAGACCCAACTGAGCCATAAACAGCTCTGTGGAGGCTTCTGCATTTGCAATGTCCTGTGATAGTTTATCTATTTCTCCTATTCCGCCAAACATAGCACTTTGAATTGTTGTTTCGGGTGTCCACGAAGCTTCTTCCGGATGTTTAACTCTCAGATTTATGCCATCCCATATTATGATTGTTGATGCCGTTATCCCTTCGCCTTCCACAGTTTGTTTGAGTAAATATTCGCCCGGTTGTTTTGTTATGTTAAATACAACACAACCCATTGCAAGACGTGTGCCACCTTCGTGTTCCACTTCAATTGCGGAGAGTGATCCTTGTCCTTCTATTTGCACCCAGCATTTGTCAGCAGGGGATTCTATTGCAAACAAAATGTTTGGCCCTTCTATGGCGGCAACGTAAATGTTTGGGGTGTATGTTATGGATTCTTTGTTTAGAGGAGATTCTTCTGCTGCGGCTATAAGTGCTGCAATTTCTGCTGCGATTTCATCCTTTCTTATAGAAGCCTGTGTAATTTCCGGTTCCGTAAGAGTCGTGTATGTGAATGTTTCATCACCACGCGGATCTCCGACTATTCCTCTGCCGTTTCCAACATACTCGGTAACGGTTCCAAGCGCCGTTCCATCCGGTCCCAGTAGCTCAAGTTTTAAATTATTACCTGCAACAGAAGGAACCATTACATTCAAAACTCCTTCATTTGTCCCGGATGGGAATGCGACCGTAATTGTATCAGCAATCAAAACGCTGCAACCCTCGGGCATTCCGGAGTAACTGACAGGGAAGTAATCACCGGTGGCACTGCCCTTTGCTCTTGTATAAACATGAGGATTAAAAGTAACTCCT
>JAHISE010000055.1 GCA_018818235.1 Patescibacteria group bacterium | reverse complement strand
GGCCTCATGGTATGGAATATTGGAATATCGGAATATTGGGCCTCATGGTATGGAATATTGGAATATCGGAATATTGGGCCTCATGGTATGGAATATTGGAATATCGGAATATTGGGCCTCACGGTATGGAATATTGGAATATCGGAATATTGGGCCTCGCCAATAATGACATACCCAGTATTCCAATATTCCAATACTCCAATACTCCAATACTCTACAGTGGTTTTATCGGCGCAATACTCAAAGCAAAGCTCTTCCTCTCCCCCGAATCAAACCTGATATCCACAACATCACCTCTCTTTTTTAGAACTGTACCTGCCCCAAAAACAGGATGCGTGATTCTGGAGTTCTCTTCCAGCTCATTATCGATGTCCTGATTAACATCAAAGTCTTCAGCATCAACATCCTGATTAAATTCAACGTTAATGTGATCCTGACGGAAAGGCTCCAAATCTCCTTTTTCCGCTTTTTGTATCCCTTTTTCCGATACCCATGCAAACACCGAGAGCATGTCGTCACTCCTTCGTTCAATCAGATCTTCCGGAAGGTCATCTAAGAACCTGCTTGGAGCGTTAACCTGAGTTTCGCCCCATAGCATGCGTTGTTGTGCAAACATGATAGTCAAATGTGTTTTAGCTCTTGTCATCCCAACGTACATTAGTCTCCTTTCTTCCTCTAACTGCTCTTTATCGAAGGAACTGTTTGCGTGAGGGAACAATCCCTCTTCGCATCCTGCAATCATTACATGTTCAAACTCGAGCCCCTTGCAAAGATGAAGTGTCATCAATGTAAGAGCGTCATCTTTTGCATCCTGAAGTTTATCTACTTCGGAAACCAACGCAACTTCTTCCAGAAAACTGGTAAGTGAAGTCTCTGGATCCAATGCGTCGTACTTATGCATTACCGTCGTTAGTTCTTTTACATTCTCCCATCTGGTTTCTCCTTCCTCAGTATCATCACGCAGCCACATTTCCATATTTGTTGCATCCAAAAGACTCATTGTCAAATCCGAAACATTATCTTTCCTGCTTCTCTCGCTGAGTTTTGTGATCAATTCTGTAAATCTGATCAAACGAGTTTGTACTGACTCGCTTAATCCGGACACTCGTTCGACATTATTCAGACAATCCCAAAGAGGCATGCCCTCATTTGCACCGAATGCCTGAAGTTTTTCGATTGTTGTTTTCCCTATTTTTCTGGACGGTACATTTATAATCCGCAACAGTGAAAGTGTGTCATATGGATTAAGAATTACATAAAGATATGCAAGAACATCCTTAACTTCTCTCCTTTGATAGAATTTAACTCCTCCTACTATTCGGTAGGGGAGCCCCGCGCGCATACATGCTTCTTCAAACAATCTGGATTGTGCATTGGTTCGATACAAGATCACTTGATCATTAAGGCTCAGACCTTCTGACTTGAGTTCTTCAGCTTTTTTGATAGCTTCCTGCGCTTCTTTTTGCTGATCGCTAACTTCATGTACAACGGTTTTTGGCCCCTCCTTCCTTTCTGTCCACATCTTCTTTTTTGGTCGGTTTGGATTTGGCTCAATCACACCGTCAGCTGCGCTTAGAATCAGTTGAGTTGAGCGGTAGTTCTGTTCAAGTTTAATATGCTCTGCATCTTTGTAATCTTTTTCGAATTCAAGAATATTTCTTATATCCGCTCCTCTGAATGCATATATGGATTGGTCGGGATCACCAATTACACACAGATTTCTGTATTTCTTAGCCAGTAATGTAATCATCAAATACTGTGCATGATTTGTATCCTGATACTCATCCACATGCAGGTACTGCCAAGTCTCCTGATAGCGATCCAGAACTTCCGGGACTTCGTGAAACAATCTGACTGTTTCCAATATCAAGTCATCAAAGTCCAAAGCATTTGCCTCCGCCAGTAGCTTTTGATATCTGCTGTATGCGGTAATAATTTTATGCATTCGCTCAGTAGTTGCATCCTTCTGAGCTTCCTTTGGGTAAACTGCTTCGCACTTAAATCTTCCAACATAACCCATAACTGCACGTGGCTTTAGCTCGCTGGTATCAATCCCCATCTCTTTTAGAACCTGTTTCATAATTTTTTCCTGATCGCCCTGGTCGTAAATTACAAAATTACGGTCACGACCAAGGTGTTCAAAGTCTCTTCTTAGTATTCGAGCACAGATTGAGTGAAAAGTGCCCATAGTAGGTAGCTTTGGGGACCGAGTTTCGGATTCCGGATTCCGGATTCCGAAATCTTCACCTTGTGTTATATGAAGTAGATTCCTGATTCGATCTTTCATTTCATTCGCTGCCTTATTCGTAAAAGTAACACCAAGAATATTCCATGGCTTAACCCCATCTTGCATCAATCTTGCGATTCTGTGAGTAAGAGCTCTGGTCTTGCCGCTTCCTGCGCCTGCAAGTATCAGCAAAGGTCCGTTTGTATGTTCTACGGCTCTTCTTTGAGGTTCGTTTAGCGGTGAGAGGATTGGATCGGCAGTTTTGGTCGGCATGGGTGGATATTCTAGTGGAGGATGCAAAAAGTTTCTATGTTCTTATTGTTTTTTATTATGTTTTCTTGTCCCTCCTTGTATTCCCTCCGCACCTCTTGGCGCGCCGACCCCTCTCCACTTGTAGCCCCTCTCCCCCTAACCCCCTCTCCCGAGGGGAGAGGGGGGACGCCGCAAAGGGGGATAACAAACACTGATTTCTCCAATATTGGAAGAGAACAAACTTTGAATTCTCCAATGGCAGAGCTCCCCTCTCCCCTCGGGAGAGGGGCTAGGGGAGAGGGGGTCAAGAGGGAGTGGGCGAGGGAGAGGGGAGTTACAACAAAGATCTCCCCCGTCTCTTTGTAATTGCTCTTTCAATAACCTTCCTCAGCATCTCTCTGCGTTCAGCCACTATGGTGTCATGATCTCTGGTTGGAATCCATTTAGATGCGTTAACGCCTGCAAGAATGGCATTTATGGATAAGTGAGTTCCATTTATTCCATCTATATGCAAATATCCGTGAGTTACAGAAACTGATTCGGACCAATTCATTACCGGTCGATCTGCTCCTACCCAATTTTGTTCAGAATATACGTCGATATCTATCTGTTTATAGTGTGGCTTTTCAATAATTCGCCTTACTTCTAAATTATATTTTGCTAATTCTAACTCTTCGCTGACTACCTGTCTTTCTGCTGAAGGGGCTGAATTTGAACCTTGTGCCTCTGATGGTGTTATGCAGGAAGACATAATAGAAGGGGGAAATATAAAAAAACCTCGTTGGCGCGAGGTGGAGAAGATCGAATACCAACCAAGCGCCTATCCGCCTAGGCGGACGACTACGAGGACGGCAACAACCATATTAATAAGTTTCATTACGGTTGAACTGTAGTATTGTGTGTATTTCTTGTCAAATACGTTGGTGTTTTCTTGACCATAAGACACATATGGCAGTATAAGTTGTATATGAGCACAGATAAACCAACAACACCAGCAGCAGAAGAAACAAAGGTTTGTGAGAGGATGAAAGAAGTAGTAGCAGAAAGGACCGGAAGAACAATCAGTGACCTGCGGATAGAGTTTAAGGAAGGTGTATTTGTATTAATGGGGAGGGCACCAACTTATTTCATAAAGGATTTAGTAAGCACTGTTATTGCGGAGGAATTTGACGGTGTTAGTTATAGTAATGTAATTGAGGTTAATCCCAATATTTGACGACCGCGAAACAGGAGAGTATAAATATCCTCCTATGCCAATTCTCGGACTTGATAAATTAAGACAATTATTACTCCCCAAGCAAGAGCGTCCTCCAACTTTGAGGGAAGAGCTACAGCAAGTAGTTAGAATCCGCACGGGTGGTATGGTTGATGGCCTGCACGTTGCATTACATGTTGTTGTTACAGGGAAAGCCGACACTTACTATCTTAAACAACTTGCAAATCACGGAGCTTATGAAGGAACCGATGGAGATGTAAGTATTGAGAATAGAATTACAATTAATGAGCCACCCGACAATCGCACTATAGTAGATCTTGCTGATGAAGTAATACGAGTTATTAGAGGTGATTTACAATCGTTTGCAAAAGATATAATAGTAGTTGCAGAAGGGAACGATATAGTTTTAAGGGGTACGATTGAAGACGATCATCGTAGGCAGATTGCAATGCATCTGGCAGTACAAACCCTTAGAAACAGAAGCGAGAATGTCAGAAATGAAATTCAAGTAGTAGATGGCAATGGTTCTATGGCTAAACCATCTTCTCCAAGTCTTCCTTTTTCATCTTCGGAGCCGGAGCAGTAAGCTCAATAAGCCTTTCTTCCAGAATCTGAGGATTTGCAACCATCTTTTTGTTTTCAGCCGTATTTAAATTAAGATTACGAATCTTACATTTCTTAACTTCAACCTCCTTAACAAGATCCGGATCCATACTCCTTATATTCTCCAGAGTTGCAAGGCCATGCTGAAGAAGATGAAAATCGACAGTATTTCTTGTGCTTATGTGGAAGTCGAACTGGGCAATAAGGTCAATAATGTTTTCACGCTCCTGAGGATTCATTTCCTGTGCGAATTCGTAACTTTCGATTCTCTTTAAACTTGCAAGAATTGGTTCCAGTGATTCAGGTGAGATCACATAAAAAGTGAATCCTTCTTCGTAAAAAGATGTCTTCTTTAATTCTTTTAGAGCAAGAGTTGGGATTACAAGGAAGACTGTCGTGTAAATATTATCTTTACCCTTAACCTTCTTCGCGGTCTTTTTAACCTGATCATTAATGTAGATAGTCACGTTTGCGGCTTTGGATACCTTAGCATCGAATACAATGTATTGATCAAGGAAAGATATAAGGAAGTCAGGCTTCAGATTGCCATGAAATCCATCAGGCAGATTAGTATTATCATAATAAGTAAAATTGAACTGAGGTTTTTTGCAGAGATCAGTAAGATGAGAAAGGACAGTAGCTTCATGTTCGGTCCACATTCGATCTCGTGCTTCTGATTCCATTTGTTTGCGTTCTTCATCCTCTTTTCTGACACGCATCTTTTCATCTTCAAAATTTTTGGTGGCGGATTCAAATTGTGCCAGTGCATTCTTTTGATCCGTTTCTCTTTGCTTTTGTTGCGCCTGAAATTCGGCAACACGAGCAGATAGCTCTTCGTTCTTTGCTTGAGTTTTAAAGTGCTCGGCAGCCATTTGTTTACCCTTACCCTTAAGCTCATCGCTTTCTGACTTAAGTTCATCAATCTTATTATTAAGTTTTCCGATTTCTTCGATCTTATGTTCCAGATCGGCCTTAAGCCTCGGATCAACTACTTCACTGGACTTTAGTAATTTAAATAGTTGCCACGAAACAATTCCGATAGCAGCCAAAATGATTCCAAAAAGTGTTTCTGTCATAAGAATTAAGAAAAAGAAATAAGAATAAGAATTAAGTATAGAGGAGGAATGCATATTAGCAGAGGGTGGACGGGTGTCCACTGGTAGGGCTTGATTGTGTGGTAGTTATGGGTTGTGATTAAAAAAAATGAATAATGAATAATGAAGAATGAATAATTCTAAAGTGGCCTCAAACTTTGATTCTACAAATGATCTGGCCATTATTGGATCACCCGATTCTTTGCTGGAGAAAATATATGAAACATTAGTAACGGTATTTGTAAGTCAAATCCTTATCCGACCTCCGCACATTGGCGCGCAGGCCCCTCTCCAACCGACCTCACCCCTAGCCCCTCTCCTCTGAGGAGGAGAGGGGAACTCAGCAAAAAGAGATAACAAACCTTGATTTCTTTAATATTTGATACCCCTTCGCGTTTAAAATAGTACTAATTCACTCAAGCTTTAGGCGGTTGATTTTTGGCTTATATAAACGCTACGGGGCACGAGAGGAGGTAGCAATTTATTTTATTGATTAGTATCTTTTTAAAAGCAAATTGGTATGAGAGAACAAGCCTTGAATTCTCCAATGGCAAAGCTCCCCTCTCCTCCTCATACCCCTTCGCGTTTAAAATAGTACTAATTCACTCAAGCTTTAGGCCGTTGATTTTTGGCTTATATAAACGCTACGGGGCACGAGAGGAGGTAGCAATTTATTTTATTTATTAGTATCTTTTTAAAAGCAAATTGGT
>JAHISE010000054.1 GCA_018818235.1 Patescibacteria group bacterium | reverse complement strand
TCTTGCCAAGGCTCACAATCCTTTCCAGTTCTCTTTAGTCAGGTACACGGAGTCTGTGGAAGAGAGCAAGGCTCTTAATGGTACCCCCGGCCCTATGGTCATTATGGCAGGATCCGGAATGTGTGAGGCGGGTCGCATACGTCATCATTTACGTAATGAAATTGAAAATCCAAAGAATACGGTTCTGGCGGTTGGTTATATGGCGGAAAATACTCTTGGACGTAGGATCATTGATCCGGAAATCGGGGAAATTAAAATATTTGATGAGATTTATCAAAAAAAAGCGGAGATTGTGTATATAAACGCTTACTCAGGTCATGGGGATATGGCGGATCTGGATAATCTGGTTTACAAAGTGGAGGGGTTAAAGAAAGTAATATTGGTGCATGGCGAAGAAGATCAGATGACTCCGTTTGCAAAAAGGATCAAGAATGTGCGTGGAGATGTGGAGATTGTGATGCCGGAGAGAAGGGAGGAAGTGGTAGTTTAGTATGTTTGTGGAGCGAAGAAAGTCACAGGTAGCATGTCTCACGTCACACGTCAGATACTTGCGACTCGCGACGTGCGGTCATATTGCTTTGGATATTCATAGATAGTTCCTCACTTCGATCATCAATATCATCCAACCTCTGTCTGAGATAATAGTCGTACAAAACTCCTTTTTTGTTAACAAGTTCAATGAATGTGCCTTGTTCTTTAACTCTTCCTTCTTCCAGAACAATGATGTTATCTGCGTTCTTTATTGTAGAAAGACGATGGGAAATAACAATTATGGTTTGATCATTTGATTTATTCATTATGCATTCCTGAATAACTTGCTCGGTTTTGGAATCCAGTGCGCTGGAAGGCTCATCCAAAACCAGTATGGGCGTATCGCGTAATATAACTCTTGCTAAGCTTAGCTTTTGCTTTTCTCCGCCGCTGAGGGTGGCACCCCTGTCCCCTATAACGGTATCTATTCCTTCGGGAAGGTATTCCATCAGGTCTTCCAATTCCATTTTATTAAGCATTGTGCTTAGTGCAATTTCTTCCGTGGAGTTAGTTCCGTAAAGCAAGTTGTACCTTACTGTTTCGTTGAACAGGTAAATTTCCTGGCTAACAAGGCCGATCATCTTCCTTAATGAGTTTAGTGTTAAATCCCTGATGTCAGTTCCATCTATAAATATTTCGCCTTTTTTTGTGTCATATAGCCTTAGGAGCAGATGTGCTATTGTGGATTTGCCTGATCCGCTCCCTCCCACAATTGCAGTTAAGCTACCCTTTGGTACGTATAAGGATACTTTACGCAGAGCGGGAGGCCTTCTCCTATATTTGTATGATACTTTATCGAATCTGATTGCGTTCTCAAATTTTCTCAATTCCGTTTTTCCATCAGGAATTAAAAATTCATCCATTTTCTTACCCAATAGGTCACTGATAATTTGTATAGGCCTGATTCCCTGATGCAAATGAGCACCAAGAGAGGAAATTGTTCTTAAGTTTGGAGACATTATTCTTAGGATAAGGAGAAACGAAACCATTCTTCCGGTTGATATATTTAAGTTGCTAACCGGCATTAGGCCGATTAGTAGGGCTACAAATATCAATCCTATCAATGACAGAATATTTAGAAATTCCCTTGACCTCTCTTGTTGGCTCATAATTTTGTATGCAATATCCAGCTCCTCATCATTAATTGAGTTGAATTTTTCACATTCATATTTTTCCTGTGAGTGCGTTTGAATGAGGGGTGCGCAACTTATCACATGGAAGATATTTTTGTCTAAATTCCTTTGGGATACTATTTGTTTGGCGGTGTCTATTTCCCCGTTGAATTCCTTACAGAACCCAAAAGCAGTGATAATACCAAAGATCATTGTTGTAATCAGAGCTAATTTCCATGATATAACAAAAAGTATTGTTAAACATGCAATAACCATAAACAGGCTGCCTGTTGATCTGTGTAGGTTTCTTATTAATTCAGATACATTATGGGTATGTCTTATAATTATTCCCTGAAGTTTTGTAATGTTATTTGTGTCGTAGTAGTCTTTTCCAAGTAATAAGAATCGTTTAAAAACAGCGAACCTTAATTTTGATTCAGTTATTCGCATGCGTTTTTGCACACTTAAATTTGATAAGTATTCAAGCGAACTGGAAAAAACTGCAAATATAAAGAATGCGGATACTACAACCAGAAGAAGTGATATGTATGTTGGTGGATTCGGGATAAACGGTGTTTTTGATAAAATCTTTACAGGAGCAGTGTGAGAAAAATCTCTACTTACAATTCCACTTATAAATGCAATCATAAATCTAAGCTCAACAAGTTTTGCGATACTAGAAAGTGCTGCAAGGAATATGGAAGGCAAAAATACATAAGGAGAAATGTTCACCTGCTTTAAAAGCATCAATAGTGCAGAGTAACAATGTTTAGCCTTATCCATTGGTATAAAGGTTACAGCAGATATTTTTGCATGTATAGGAAACGAAAAATTTGTGTTGTATTTGCATATACTATAGCAATTCTTGCGGTGGCCAGCGCTTAAGCAATTTATGTCGAATAAATCTAACTAGAATGGGGCAGGGTTTGCCAAAGTCCGTCCATATGTCGTGTAGAAAGCCAATAATCGAATAGATAATTTGGTTAACAAGGCTGCCGAATTTTCTAAATGGCATTGTCCATCTCCAGCTTTTGGAATTTTGCATTTTTTCCAGGGTTATTTGGAATTCAGTCAGTTGGTTTTCTTTTTCTCTGTAATCCTGATCTATCTTATCCAATTCTTCCTGCTTCATGCGGATTTCGGATCTTAACATTTTAAGTCTGATTCGAGCGTGTTTATAAAGCTCATTCGCCTTTCTGATTTGTTCATTCAAAGACTTCTGAAGTGATGCGATTATTTTGTCTTTGTCAGAAAGCTCAATTGCTTTTTGCTCTTTTAATATTTGCAGATTATGAATTACTTCTTCTTTGTCAGAAAGCTCAAGCAATATTTTTCTTGTGTTTTCGTCTCTTTTTGCAGCATCCTGCTTTAGTAATTCGTTTTCTTCCTGTGAATCGAACAACAAAATCTCCTGATTAACTCTTTCATATTCCAATTGCTCAAAGTGTTTGGCGAGCGGTTGACGGATTTCATAGGATTCCAAAAATCTGCTTAATTCAATATTTGATTCTTTTTCCCATCTGGAACAAATAATTCCAATACCATGGAATCCCGGTATTATAATCAGATCCAGCATCTCTTTTGATTGCTCCAGGAAGTCTTCAACTGCGGTCAGTACTCCGTTTTTTGGGTTACCCTCAAAAAATGCGTGGTTAAATCCTTTATTAAAGCCACCCTTCTCTGCCGGTTGCCCTTGATTTGGAAGTAATCCTTGTTGTGTAATTGTTTGCCTGTAAGAGTCGGGTATAACTTTGGGATTGTAATAAAGGTCACGTCTACCGTATGGCCAGCCAACATCGTGTATTATTACTAGCGGGAATGGTCTGTTCTTTATTTGCCTGCTGTCCTTTTCGATTATCAAAAGTTCATTAAAGATTGTGTACCAGTTGTGGTCTCCGTCGATTATTACAGTGTCGTATCCGGAAATTTTTGGAAGAGCATTGAAACTATAGTCATTGTGGAATGTGAATTTATTGTGGTTTGTGTTTCTGAGATTTTCCAGAACTTGATTGGTTACCGTGTCTATAGTATCCAGTTTTGCATCGGATTCTATACAAAAGGAAACAAGGTTTTGTGTGTTTAATCCTTTGGCTGCACCTATTTCCACAATATGTTTAGACTTGTGTGCATTAAGCAGCGGAAGTAACAGCGGTTGCCAGAGTGCAGATAGGTTCATAAGAAAAGGGAAGTACTATATCATAACATTTGAGTGTAAATATGAATACTGTAGTACAAATTGTCGGCATATCCTTTTGCTGGATCAGGAGATAATTCAGTGGAGATGAATATTTGGGTGAATAGCCAAGAAACAAATCAGTACTTGTTTTTTGGGATTTATAACAAAATTCACCTAACTTTCTACTGATCCGATCGTAGTGTATTGAATTATTAGACATATATGTTATTGTGCAATTGTACCAATATGATTGATGCTATGAAGCAATGGCTTAAAGAAAAACCTCAATCGGGTGAAGAGGCAGTTGTGCTTAATAATATAATTACAGGAACAGGTAGGAGCGGCACCACGTTTCTTGCACATGTCTTTTTGAATGCGGGGAAAGACATAGGTACGGAAAATGTAAATGGAATAGGTCATGGGGGAAATCCAACGGGAGGAGGTTTGGAAATGCCAGCTTTTGCAAAAATCAATACAAAAATGATGCATGGGTTTCGTGACAAGATTCCTGAGCAGATGGCTGAGGAATTTAAGTCCGAAATGATACAGAATTGGCCTGAATATATTAAAGATCCAAGGTATTGTCTGACTTGGCCTGTGTGGGAGACCTTGGGAATTCGCCCAAAACATGTTTTTATTTGCATGAGAGATCCCAGCCCTACTGAAAAATCGGTTAAAAGTGGGACGGATTGGAATATGGATAATCCTTACAGGCTTTATAGAAAAGCATACGGTCTTCTGACTTATCTTTTAAAAAATGACATAAGCTATACTTTGGTTTTGTATCCCAGAATCGGGATTGATAAAGATTACACAAATAAGACATTGGGAGAATTTATTGCGGATCCGTGGGAAGCAGTCCAAAGAACATGGGATGGGTCTATGATGCATTTTTAAGGATTGATCGCAGTCAAATCTTTTTTCATCAGGTTTTCCATCAATTCTTCGTATTTTAAAAGCATCTGCGGAGATGCAAAATATTCAGTGACTCTTTTGTAAGCATTTATACCCAGTGTTGCGGCCAAATTAGGATCATTTATAAGTTTGTTCATTAAGCCTGTTAACATTTTTCTGTTTCCCGGAAGAAACAGAAGTCCGCTTTTATTGTCTTCTATTTGTTCTTTAATACCGTAAATATCAGGTGCAATAATCGGAAGTCCAAAAACCATTGCCTCCAAAATTACCAACGGGAAAGATTCAATAAATGAATTGCAGACGAATATATCGCTTAAGAAGAAAAAATCAAAGATTTCTGTGGTTTCACTAAAAAAGTGGAAACGGTTTCTGATTCCTTCTGCTTTGGCAATCGATAACGCAGTATTAATCTCTATCATCTGCGTTGGCCGCATTTCGCCTACCAGAACAAAATGAATGTTTTTAGACGATTTGTTTTCACGGAGAAGCCGGATACCGCTTTCAACAAATTCCCTCTGACCCTTTCGCGGTACCATGGATCCGATTGTTGTAATTACCAAAGCGTCAGTCGGAATTCTGTGTTTATTTCTTACTGCTTCTTTGGAGCTGTGCTTTTTATACTTATCAATTTCGTCGACGCTTATTCCGTTGTTAATTACATGGAAGTTATCGGTGTTCAAATCCTCATAAACATGTTTTGTCATTTCAGATACAAACACAACCGCATCTGAAATGGAAAATCCCTTGTTTGTAAGATAAAGAAAACTTTCCATAATGTGTGATCTATCGGATTCATGAATAAGCCATATTACTTTTATCTTCGGATTAAAATTTTTGATTTCCCGGATAATAGGATCACCAAGTATTGTGTTAACAAAAACAATATCAGGTTTAGCTTCTTTCAGTATTGAATGTATGGGGTGATTTCCTATTCCTGCCGGGAGGTAAAGTCCGCTGTTAATACAAAATTCAATTCCATTTGATTTTAATCCTTCGTTTAGCGGGCCTTCTTCTTTTGAGCAGAAATAACAATTATGTCCTTTTTGCTTAAGTAGTGTGCTTAGCTTAAGAAGCAGTAGCGGCGCTCCCTGTATCTGGCTGTTGTGGGTGCAGAAGAGTATTTTCACTGGTGGGTACTATACCTCATTATGTAATATATTTTTATTTTAATGACATATTATGGCGAACTAAAGTACAAAAGGGATCAATGCCAAAATGCAGGGACTCATTAAAAAAATCCCAAATCCCAAAATACAAATCCCAAATCCCATAAAAAATCCCAAATTCCAAAAGACAAATCCCAAAAGAAAGGAAGAAATCAAAAAAAATTAAGAATAAAAAATATTACATAAAAAAGCGGTTCAATAAGAAAGTTTTTATCTTTGTCTGCCTTTTTGCTTCGTTCTATGTTCAACGAAAAGCAATGCTATTAAAAAATTTGTCTTATTACATGAAATAGCTAAATAACAATAAAAGGACTGTATTATTCGTTTTTAAGATGTATTCTTGATTTATGAGTATTAGGAGAATCAAATTTATAAGCCATGAAGCTTCGCGTACCGGAGCACCCATTGCCCTATTGGAGCTTTTAAAGAATCTGGACATTTGTGGTTATACTGCCGATATCACTCTTCTTGCAGGGGGGCCGCTAAAGGGGGAGTTTGAAGAACTTTATCCGACTCGTAAGAGCTCTGTAGACAAATTGAAAAGGGAAGCAAAAATTAAGTCTGCATTTGCACGTTCGTTGGATTTATTCAAAAAAAATCATCAAAACCGTTTGGCATATCTTCATTCCCATTCGTACGAATATCTTCATGTTGCAAAAGAGCTTAGATATCCGGCAATTTGTCATGTTCACGAGGTTCCTTTGTCATTTAAGTTTGTGGACAAAAAAACTCTCGAATTATTTAAATTGTATCCTGCTAAGTACATAGCAGTATCCCAATATGTCCAAGAAATGTTAAGAGATGAAATAGGGGTACCGGAAAGTCGCATTGTGCATATTCCAACGGGGATTGATACAGATAAATGGCGGAGAGAAAATGATGGCAAATCCCTAAGAAACGAATTGAACATCGCCCCAAATGCGATTGTGGTTGGTGGTTCCGGACAACTTATTCCGCTTAAGGGTACGGACATCTGGATTCGGGCAGCTAAGAAATTAACAGAAATATTTCCACAAAAGGATCTGCATTTTGTTTGGGTAGGTGGTTGCGATAAAAGTAGCATACTTTACGATCAATTGATGCTCAGAGAGGCTGAGCATTTGGGCATTAAAGGAAAAGTCCATTTAATTGGTCATAGGAGCAATCCTAAACCGTATTTCGAGATGTTTGATGTATTTGCACTTACTTCGCGTCTGGAATCATTCAGCATGGTCTGCCTGGAAAACACATTACTGGGTACTCCTTCTGTTGCATTTAGAGTTACCGGAGGCCCCCAAGAGTTCGGGGAAAAGAATATTGCATATTTGGTTGATGGATTTTCTGCCCGGTGCATGGCTGAAAAAATCGTTTCAATAATAAGTAATCCTCAGGAGTCAAAGGAGTTTGTTAACAATGCTTCTTTAATTATTAAAAAGGAATATGACATTAAAGTTACAGCCGGCAGCATAAGAAAAATTATTGATGAGGTTTATGAGAATCAAGCGCGGCAAGAGAAAATGCATTATTCTCAATACTCAAAGATAAATTAGGATTGTAATACGGATCGTGCTTGATCACATTTCCCCACTTTTTTTCGAATGCAACGGCTTCCTTCATATCCAACGAAGCACCCTTCCCGTCATTATCACCTCTGGTGGCGGATTCGTCGTGATAAAGCTGTGAGTGTGGTGTAAATACAGTGCGATATCCGGCTTTTTGTGCCCTCAGGCAATAATCAACATCACAAAAGTCAATTGCAAAATTGTTTTCATCATAACCTCCGAGGTTATTAAACAAACTGCGTCTTGTTAGCATGCATGCTCCTCCTGATGCGGAACAATTTCGCATGACATGATTAAAGTAATTATATCCAAGATCATTTTCGTGTGTGAATTGTACAAGACTGGCCCTGTTGCGACCTATTACCATGCCGGCGCTTTGTACTTTGTTTCCGAACTTAGTCTGCGGATACAAAAGTTTAGGTCCTACAACACCAATTTTTTCATCAAGGGAAAAAATTCCAACCATTTCCCTCAGCCAATCGGAATTAACAGGCCAAGCATCGTCATTCAAAAACAGAATCAAATCGGAGTCGGTTTGATTTACAGCCTGATTGTTAATATGTGCAAAGTTGAAGTTAATCGTGTCTACATCAATAACCCTTTCCGGTAGACTTCTTAGATATTCAATTGTATCCATCCTTTTGCTTCCGTTATTAATTATCACAATTTCGTAGTTTGGATAATCAGTCCTCTCTCTTATTGATCCAATACACCTTCGAAGAAGTTGAGGGTTATCTTTTGTTGGAATAATTATTGTGACTTTGGGGGAATATAGTCGTGTAAAGTATATTTTGAAAAAAGGAATACCGCGCCTCTGAGCAATCAATGGAAATTCAATTCTGTAAGGAAGCCCTCGCCTTTTTATTGCTTCCCGAAGCACTGCAAATTCATTTTTAGCATCGGAAAATTTATATGGAAAATTGCGATGACGATGATACAGAATGACAGGAACATGCATTATTTTATTAGTTTTTTCACTAATTCTAAGTAATAGATCATATGTGTATGCGGGTCCCATTAAATCTTTTGGATTCATACATTCCTTTAAAAGTGATGTTTTTGCCAGTAGGAAGGAACGGACATAATCATAAGAAAGCAGCAGTTCGTTGCTCCAGTCGGGCTTGTGTATAGGGCTATAAGATTCGTCCGAAGTCGATAATAATTCAGAGTGATCCGTGTATGCGACATCCGGAAACTCAGGCTTTCTTTGGATAAAAGTAAGTAGTTTTTCCAAAGCGTTAAGTTCAACCGTGTCTGTTGACCAAAGGAATCCCAAATAACCACCTTTGGCTTTTGAAACGGCGGAATTATAGCCGGATGGCATGAATGTAAAATTATTAGAGTAATGTTTCTGATAATCATTAATTATTCCTCTTATCACATTTGCATTGTTTGTATGGTCAACAATTATCATTTCCCAATGACAATAAGTTTGCTCAGCAACAGAATTTAAGGCTCTTCTGAAAAGTATTTCATCAAAAATTTCCACGCACAAAACAATGCTAATCAGAGGCTTGTATTTCATATCTTTAACCGCCTTTGTGCTGTGGTCCATTTTTTTCTCAGATAACAACAATGACGGTTGGAAAGAAAGGGCGCTCATTGCCGGGGCAAAATGTATTTTTCTTTCAGGCTCTTTCGGCCATTCTTTTTCCACAGAATTCAAATGTCTTTTAATATACACTTTGTTAAGTGGTTTAATAAAAAATCCGAGAGGAAAGAATTGAATGCGAGAAGGAGTTTTTTTTGCGAAAGACTGAAGAACTCTAAGAGGTTTTGTAATTCGCCAGCTTTTGCTCTTAAGCACCCGGTTTAACGTATCTTTGGCTTGATCCAGCTCGAGTTTTGTATCAAGGTAGGCTCTAGAGGCTTGTTTGAATTTTTGCTCAAAATCAGTTATTTCTTCAGGCCTATTCTCTAAGGTTGGAATATCTTTAGGCATTTCAAAGTACAGAGTAGTAGATATCCGGCAAATGTTGAAGTGCACATTCCCAGCTTCTGGTTGCACGAATGAGTTCGGCATTTATATGTTTTGTACTGCGGACATAATCTAAATTATTCCTGCACCATATAATTGCATTTCTCAGCCCTTCTATGGATTCATCATTTACCAATATCCCATTGATATCGGAATTAATCAGTTCAGGTGCAATGCCTACTTTAAAACTAACGGGGAAAGTGCCGCATGCCATTCCTTCAAGCATTGTGCGCGGTGCTCCTTCGTATTCAGAGCTGCAGGCTATCACATCAATTCTATTATAAAATTCCACCATTTCGTATTTTGAAAGGCTCCCCGAAGCAATCTTAAGTTCGCATATGCCGTCGCACGCCTGCCGGAGCCAATTAAGCCGTTTGCATTGCCGATTCGCATTGCCTGCCCAACCAACTGTGAATTCCTCCTTTTTTCTTTTGTATGCTTGAAAAACATGAATGTCTACACCTTCTGGAAACAAAAAGGCAACAGGCGGCATGTCTGACATAAGTGACAGCAGTTTTAGGCTTGGTACGGTTATGGCATGAGCTTCTATCAAATATTTTTTATAATAAGTGATTTTATCAATTCCCATTTCTTCCCAATGGTGGCCGTAAATACTTTTAATAATTCTGGTTTTTCCATTTAAATATTTGCTTTGATGGGTATCTACTGCGTACAGAACATGTACGAGGTCATATCTTTTTTCATCTATTATCGGTTTCTGGGAATTAAACATGATTTCAAAATCAAATTTATCCGAGAGGTGATGTTTAACAGCTCCGGCTATTGTGTGTAATGCCCATCCACGTGTATCAGCCAGCAGCAGAATACGTGGTTTGGAATTGTGCAGGGACATGGTAATTGGGTGAATTTAAGTGATCACATCTTACATTCCAATCCATAAGTGCTTTGAATTTATCTTTTAGCACATATGAATAGTAAAAGTTTTGGTCGTAATTTCTGCAAGGTGGTCCACTATGGAATACTGAGCGCCTAAGAAACTCTCCTCTAATTGCCAAACATCCAAATCCGTTTCCTCCTACGGAGCTTACTCCTCTACCCGGGGATACGTCTTGGGGAAGATCATACTTGTTCCATTCCCATGCTACCGGTGAGTTTCTGGTCCGGTGCATATAAAATCCCGAAACGCTGATAACTTTGATATCAAAGTGCCTTATTAACCTTTCATATGCGTCAATAAGAGGCACCACGTCATCCTCCAGAAAAAACGCAAGCGGAGTGGTACACATTCTTGCAAAGCGATTGTAGATTTTTGTGCAGGCAAGAGAGGCTTCGTCTGAGTGTTCTCCACGATACTTGTCGGCAAGCCCGGGTGTTCCAACTGTTTCTTTGATATATGTGTGGCTTTGATAATCACATTCGCTCAACCATTTTTTTACTTTTTCGGAGAATACTTTGTTTTGTGACGTATCCATTATCACCAGATGAATCTTTTTATGCGGGAATGTTTGTTGCTGTAGAAATTCAGCAGTTTTTGGCCATGCCCATTCTCTGCCCGAAAGTGCAATAAATAGCATTGCAGGAGTTTCCAGAAAGCCAATGCGTTGAGCATAGGATGCTTCTTTTTTGAATGCGCTGAACATGTTTTCTTTGTGTTTTCTGTAGAAAAACATCCCATTACTCTTTTTTGCTTTCCATCCCAATTCAAGTATGCGCCTCCATGTTACCCAATCAATGTGATGCAAGTTGCTTTCGCTCCATCCGCCTGCCTGTAAAAGCGCTTCGCGACGCACCATGTCCGAACAGTTAAAATGGTTTTCTGTTTCGAATCTTTTCCAGTCAAAAGGATCCGGGGCTTTGTATATGGAAGAGTCTGCTCCAAAGCAGGAGTGGTCGGTGTAAGCAATCGCGGTATCGGGATTTTCTTTGAGTGTCTTTAAGCTGCAGCGTATAAGTTCGGGATGCAACATGTCATCGGCATCAAGACAGACAATAAAAGGAGCTTGTGAATTATTAACTCCTGCATTGCGTGCACAGCCTACATTTTTCCATTCACCGTAAATATACTTTACGTTATTTTTCGAATATTTTTCTGCGACTTCTTTGGTGTTATCTGTAGATGAGTCATCAACTACAATTATTTCTTTTGGTTTGATGCTTTGTGATAAAACACTTTCTATTGCCTGAGAAAGATAATGACCGTAGTTATGGCTGGTGATGATTACGGCAACGTCGCATGTTTCTTTTTCATCTGAGTTATACTTTATTGTCGGCCAAAAGTGGCCGAGGCACTTGTGGCGTATGAATCTGAGAGCTGAAGGGAAAGGTCTGCCAAGAAATATCCAGATTTTGCTTATTTTGCCAATTGCTTTGTAAATTATCTGGTTTGGCATGATTGTAGGGGAGGGAATGTAGCACGTTAGTTGACAATCGACAATCGATATTCGACGATCGACTTTGTAAACAATTGAGGATCAGGAAATAATTCGGTGGAGATGAATATTTGAGTTAATAACTAAGCAACAAATCACAAGTACTGAAAAATCAAGCAAATATCAAATTCTAAGCCACAAGGTAGCTCTGAAAAACTCGTAGCGGCGGTTCGTCATTCGACAAGCTCATGATGACAAACCGCCGTACAGCACAGCGATTTTAGAATCGCTGCTGCGATTTCATGTGTTTTTCAGAGCTTCCCCAAGTTCCAACGACAAGTCTTATGGTTTGTATTTTTTGATTTAAGTTTTGCTTGCCATGGTCGTACATGTACGACGTGGCTTAATTTTTCAGTACTTGATTTTTGGGATTTATAACAAAATCCACGTAATTTTCTACTGATCCATAATTGAGGAGACAGCTGTTTTGTCACAGCTTTCAATGTAGATTGTTGAATGTTGATTGTCGATTGTCATTACACAAACCTCTCCGTCTCCAAATGCTCAACCTCCACTTCCCAATTACACAAAACCTCGCCTTGAGCCCTTAGGTTAGCGAAGGTCGTATGGTCGTACCATACCGAGGGGTTTTCGTAGACTCTTGTGTATATTGGCATTTTTCTAAGTGCGCTCATGCGGAAAAGGGAGCAGCCAAATCCTCCTCCGTCAATTTTTGTGATCTTGTGTTGTAAACGCTCTTGTATGAGTCTTGGCTTGTCGTTTTTATCGTTTACCCAAACCAATTGATATCCCTGTAGTTGGCAAGGATAAGAAGCAAGAACTGCAACTATAGTATCCTTATTAATAGTTTTTATTAATTTTGTTAATGAATTTGGAGTTAGAACAATATCATCTTCCAGAGTAAGTGCAAATTCAGTATCGCATGTAGTTATCAGGTTGTTATATGCATAGACAAGAGCTAGATCATAATAGTATCTATCTTTTTCGGTTCCTGTGACTCTATTCTTGATAAGGTTTTCGGGAGTATGGTTCCAATAAGACGGCAATGGAGCGGATGTGTAAGTTGTTCGACCGAATGGAAGAGTTGCCATTGCATTTTTTAACATCTGTCCGAATTCTTTGTCTCCGCTTGTATCAAACCAATGTAGTCTTATAAAATCTTGGTTGAAGTTCAGATTCTTAAGTCCTTCCAAGTATTTTTCGAAAGTTTCTTTTCGTCCTGCAAATGGAGTAAATATGGTTATGGGATTATGAAGCAAGCCCGCTCTTTCCCACAAGCCGCAACTTTTTACATGAATTCTTTTTGATCTATTGGAGTTGTGAGTTCTGTAAAAAATCTTTGTATCTGCCTTTTTCGCTATCCAGGGGTAGTTGAGAATTCTTCTATAAAGGTCCCAGTCTTCAAGTGCACCTTTCAGATTTCTGTATCCTCCTGCAACATCGAAAGCTTGTCTGCGGATTAAAGCATGCGAAGAAATATAGTTTTCTTTAAAAAGTTCATTCCGATCAAACTCATGTTTTATTTTTAGAGCATTTTGTTTTCCAAAGAAATGCATATCGCCGTAAACGATTGCAACAGATGTGTCTTTCATGTGCGAAATACACTTTTGTATGTAATCTTTTTCAAGTATGTCGTCTGCATCCAAAAACATAATGAACGCAGAAGATGTATTCTTTGCACCTTCATTTCTGGCTATTGATGGGTGGTCGTATTTATCCCTGATATATCTAATTCCCTTATCATTATAAGACTCGGCTACTTCTTTTGTATTATCACTTGAATTGTCATCAACAACGATAATTTCTGTCGGCTTATATGTTTGAGCCAATACACTCTCTATTGCTTCCGGAAGATAATGCCCGTAGTTATAGCAAATGATAATCACAGCAACCTCTTGCGTGCCGGAAACCATGTGTGTTTGTGTATCTGCTTCAGGTAAATCGGTTTCATTAGTGTCCTGTAAGCCTTCCTCATGGAGTTCTTGTTGGCGTATTTTTAGAAAATTCCTGAGCATTGCTTCTCCTCTCCTAAGGAAACAGGTCAATTTCCAGCTTCGTGAGTTTGTTATCCTGTGGAGGGTTTTTTCAAGTTCTGATATCTCTTGTTTAAGAATTTCTTGCTCTCGATTATCCTGAATTTCCAAATAGTTTCTAAGTATCCTATCCTTTGACCTATTGGTAACCTCTGAGTGATTATTTGGCTTGGTGTTCCGTGATGATGATGATGTTGCTTGATTTTCCATTTTAGATAAATGAAATTTTAGACTTAGTCTTGTAGAGTATAGAGTATGGATTATCACTTTAGCACAGACTGGTTTACGATCTATATCCCCAAATGGGAGGAGTATCTAAAGGATTTTAAGGACAAACCGAATCTTAATTTTCTGGAAGTCGGAAGCTGGGAAGGCAGGAGCACCTGTTGGTTGCTTAATAACATTCTTACCCATACAGAGAGCATCATTACATGCATAGATACTTTTCCTGATGTTTACGGGGAACAGCTGGAGAAATACGGAGCATTTTGGGGTATGAGACCACCGTATCCTGAAGTTTTATCTTTAGAAGAAAAATTTGATCACAATGTGAATTTAACAGGGTCTGCAAGAAAAGTTAGGAAACTTAAAGGGGAATCCCAAATAATTCTGAGAGGGCTTGAGCCCGCAAGTTATGATTTTATTTACATAGATGGCTCTCATTTGGCCGCAGATGTTTTGTCCGATATAATCTTGTGTTGGCCGCTATTAAATATCGGTGGGGTAATGATTTGCGATGATTATCAGTTAAATATGTATCGTGATCCAAAGAATAATCCCCGCAGTGCGATAGATTCGTTTTTAAATGCTTTTGAGGGAAGTTATCAGATATTAAATAAAGACAGACAGGTAATTATGAAAAAAACTGACGAGCGCCCTTTCGCGGTTTTAGCCGATAGTGCATTTGGGCTTTCTGCTGCTACTTAGAGTATTTTGCACTAATAAGACGTTTATAAAAATTCTCACGGTATTCAAAAAATCCTTTTTGCTTCCATGCTGCGGAATGATTGCTTTGTGTTGGACAATCAAGATATTCATCTACGTTCAGACAACAAGGCTTGCCGTATCCTGACATGCTTATTGCCATGTCATCCCATAAGCTTTTGTACCACATGTCGGATTCCTCTGTGATTCCAAGCTGCTCCGTTATGCGAAAGAACTCTTTCAAATGATCATTGGTAAACGCGTATAGTCTGTTTATTCCGTCAACCGGGCAGTCTTTTCCGTGAATGTTATAAATAAATGAGCCGTCTTCCTGCATAGACTGCCCGCAAATTCCATGCGGAGTCTTGGGATTTGCAATTAGTGAATCGCAAATTTTTTGTAATTGTAAAGGTGTCAAAAATAAATCATCGTCAATCGCAAGGTAAAACTCAGAATGATTGTTTCTTGCAATGCGGAAACGCTCTGCAGTGCTACATTCTTTTTCTTGCTCAATAATTTTTACATTCTTGTGCTTCAGATTAAACCAACGATTTATATCGCACCTTGGGTTATTATTGGAAACGATTACTTGCCCGATTGCGGGGGTTGCAAGAAGTGAAAGAACTATAGGTTGTGTGTTATAAGGTCTTTTGTAGTTTTGTATTATTCCCAAAAAGGTCCCCCTGGTATCTCCGTTTACCTCATACTCTCTTTTTACCAATAGCCTCCATTTGATGTATTTTTTTAGCCACAAGCTGTGTTTAAGCCACGTATTAGACGGATCCTTTACAGTTAGCCTTTTGATAGCGGTTTGTACTTTCATTTAATTATCGCAAATCGTAGGATAGCACGCATGGAAAGAAAACCTTCAATAATATCCATAACCTGGGCACGCAACGAGGAAGACATAATCGAGTCGTTTGTACGGAGAAACTGTGAAAATCTGGATAAAATGATAATTATTCTCCATAAGACCGAAGATTCATCTCGAGATATTTTAGAAAGATTAAAACAGGAAGGATTTCCTTTGGATATAAGGGGAGACAGTTCTCCTGTTCACAGACAATCGAAAGCGCTTACACGGCTTATGAGGGAAGTTGTTTCCGAATTGCACCCGCAATGGATTTTGCCGCTTGATGCGGATGAATTTCTTTGTGTTGATGGGGGTACAACAATAAAACAAGAGATCAGTGGTCTACCCAAAGACCGTGTGACAAATATTCCATGGCGTACATATGTTCCCACGCCTGCGGACGATGATTCCGAGAGTGATGTTTTGCTAAGAATCATCAACAGGCGAGTGGTTGAGTCGCCACAGTACTGCAAGATCTTTGTACCTATTGAGCTTGCAAAAAATATAAATGCCTATCTTCCGCTTGGAAATCATGAATTGTGTGGAGTGGATGCTCCTTCTCCAAATATTGACCATTCGTTATATCTTGCACATTTTCCAATCCGGAGCGAAAAGCAACTAAGAAACAAAATTATCAAAGGATGGAAAAGTCATATATCAGATCCCGATAGACAGGAAGGTCAGATTTATCAGTGGGAAGAGCTTGTTGACAGATGTGGTGATCCAAAAAAAATTACCAGGGAAGAACTAGAGAAAATTGCAAAGGCTTACGCGTTCAGGAGAGATAATTCTCCGGAGGATTGCAGACTTATTTGCGATCCGCTTACGATTTGAAAGTAGTATGGTAGGCTAGATTTCCATGGCACTTGCTCTACCAAATTCGGTTTTCTTTCATATCCCAAGGACAGGAGGTACATGGGTTCGACACGCAATAAAAAATGCGGAGATAAAATCTTATGAGGTTAATTGTTTTTTTTGTAAAAAATCCAGTGAGTACAACAATACCAGTTATTTTCATAATAACTTTGACACAGTTAATACATCTGTATTGGAAGGAAAGTTTAGATTTGCCTTTGTGCGTCATCCACTTAGGTTTTATCAATCCATATGGAAGTACAAGATGGTTTGTGGCTGGGATAAAGACAATGATTTTGATATGGCTTGTGCTTCGGATAGTTTCGAAGAATATGTGGACAATTGTTTTAAATTTTCAGAAAGGGGTATGGTAACTTCCATCTATCAATGGTATTTAGGTGAAGATTTAAGCTATGTTGATTTTGTTGGTAAGCAGGAATATCTGTACTTGGATCTTGTCACTGCTCTTACATTGGCCGGTGAAAATTTTGATGAAGAAAAATTATTTTCAACTTCTTTAAAAAACAATTTTTCTGGCAATATTGATTTACCTGAGCAATGCGAATATTCTCCGGCTTTAAAGCAAAGAGTATTGGATAGGGAAGAATGGGTACTAAAAATTTTTAATTACGAAGATGAGCCGGTTGATTTCATTCCTAATGTTAATATATCTAATACCAATTCCAGTTCAAATAATCACTATTATCAGCCCCCCCTCACCCTGCCTCTCCCCCTGAGGGGGGAGAGGAGAAAAGGAAAAGACCCTGAATATTAGTATTCAATTGGTGCAGGAATATATGATACTATTAAATGTAATTAGTATAACAAGCTTGCTTATGAAGCATGAAGAATCGATTTCAATAACAAATGCATCCATTGGCAGTGATCAAAAATCATGCTTCCCGGATTTTTTGGGTATTGGTGCGATGCGATCAGGAACTTCATGGCTTTCCAGATGTTTGTCTTTTCATCCTGAAATTTGGATGCTTCCGATAAAGGAAGCACATTACTTTAGTAATTTGAACAGAAAAAAGTTCTTTAACTGGCGGAAAAAGTTACTATTAAAACGGTCAATTCAAAGATGTTTGTGTGGAAAAGGCAAATATGGAGATGTTCCATTAATTGTTAAGTATCTTTTAGGATCATGGAATGACAATTGGTATGAATCTTTGTTTAGAGCAGGAATAGGAAAAGTAAAAGGTGAAATCACCCCTGCATATGCGATTTTAGAAAAAGAACAGATAGCGCATGTTCACCGGGTTATGCCAAATGCAAAAATAATTTTCATGATTAGAAATCCTATCGAAAGAGCTTGGTCTCAGGCGAGGATAAAATTGCTGCAATGGGATAAAAAAAAGGCAGAAGAATTAAAAGATGAAGATTGGATTAATGAGGTTAAAAGTATGGATTCTATAGGTTGGAATGAATACATTAATACATTAAATAATTGGGAATCTTTTTATCCCAAAGAGCAAATTTTTATTGGATTTTATGATGAAATCATTGAATGTCCTCAGGATTTACTTTTACGATTATTTTCGTTTCTTGGAGTCAGTGATTCTTTGGATTTTATCCCAAAGAATGTTTCCGAAAGAATTGGTGAAGGGATAAATATACCAATGCCTTCTCATCTTGAAGCCTTTTTAGCACAAATGTATAACGAAAAGATTTTTCGATTGCATGAATATTTTGGTGGGTATGCAACACGTTGGTGGGAGCAATCACAAAAGTCGCTTTATACCAATTTGCATTTTAAATAAAACTAACCTTGTATCCCCCTCACACTTCGACATTACTCAGTGTGGCCAACAATCTTGTTGCAAGTAATATCTATGAGTGACCATGAGTCATATCGAATGGCCACCCATCCTCTCCCCC
>JAHISE010000008.1 GCA_018818235.1 Patescibacteria group bacterium | reverse complement strand
TGACGCATGTTCAATCTTTTCCTTTGTTGTAACTGTGTGAACTGCGGGAAAGATATTTACTTCCTTTAAATCCTGAATAAGTTCGCCTGTAAAACTATCCACTTCCTGAATAACATCTATCTCATCAAAAGGCATCTCCATTCTGATCACAGTATCTCCTGCAGGAGGAAAAACTTCGACAGTATCCCCTAAAACGTGGAACATCCCCTGCTTGAATTCAATTCCACTGCGTTTGTATTGGATGTCTGTGAGTCTGCGAAGTAATTGATCACGCTGAATCGGTTCTCCTTTTTTCAAATTGATCGCCATCCCCTCATAATCGCTGACGCTTCCAAGTCCGTAGATACAACTAACCGAAGCAACGATCAAAACATCACGACGAGTTAGAAGATTGTATGTCGCAGCATGTCTGAACTTTTCTATCTCCTCGTTGATTGATGCATCCTTTTCTATGTAAGTATCGGTCGCAGGCATATAAGCCTCCGGTTGATAATAGTCATAATAGGAAACAAAATAACTGATGGCATTGTTCGGAAAGAACAAATTGAACTCGGAGCAAAGCTGAGCAGCCAAAGTCTTGTTATGGACCAGAACCAACGTAGGTCGCTGTACCTCCTGAATAATATTTGCCATTGTGAAGGTTTTCCCCGTACCTGTAGCTCCAAGCAATGTTTGATGCCTTTCGCCCTTTTTAAGCCCTGCTGTAAGCTTTTTGATAGCTTCAGGTTGGTCGCCGGTAGGCTGGAAATCCGATACCAGTTTGAATTGCTGAGGTTTTGGCATGTCTGGATATTGTACAGAGATAACAGCCTTGTTCAAATGGTTATCTGATTAATTTGGTAAATAAAACCAACCACATCATCCCAGCAGCACTGCTCCGCGGTGCGGTGTTTTAGATAATAATTATCATAAACCACCGCACCCGAGGACGGGTGCTGCTGGGGTGGAAATAATTGAAATATTGTTAAATATAATTATTGATAAACAAGCCAAAATCCAATACCCTCAACGACTTATGTCCCAACGCCATCCAACCCAAAACGAAGTAATGATGCTTGTGACAACTAACACCCTAAACAGGAAACCAATTTTTTCAAATGATGCATATGCACGCGAAGCAATTGAATGTCTATACCGTGTTCAAAATCAGCATCCATTTCTTCTATATGGTTTTGTAATTATGTTGGATCATTGTCATTTACTAATGCAAATACTTGAACCTGGGAAAATATCAAACACTATTTCAGCATTTAAATCCGGACTAGCACACGATTTAGGAATTGGACCAATTTGGCAAAGGCGATTTGATAATAGGATTGTTAAAAATGCATATAGAGCTCTTAAATACATTCATATGAACCCCGTTAAAGCCGATCTGGTAGAAAAACCTGAAGATTATCCATGGTCTTCAGCTTCGGGGAGATGGGATGTAACGGAATTGTATGGGGATTTTTAGATAATTTTTGAAATAGCGCCGCACCCGAGGGCGGGTGCTGCTGGAATGTTGTTATTGATGTGATATGACTTCCCCAATCTTTTGACAAAAACACTGGATTAAGCAATCTATTGTTCTAGAATAGGAAACTAATCATGGAAGAATTGCCCAATTCACGAGACGTTATGGCAGAACCCGCTTTCGAAGAGGGTCTAAAACACGTCTGTGATTCTTCCGTTACACGTACCGAGTGTGAACAATTCGTATACACCAAACATCAGAAAGCCTTGTTGAGAAACGCAACTCCTCAGCACTTGTTGCCAGTGCTTGGAAACAGCTGGCATCAGGAACAAAACGGAACCTTGTTTTTCAGAATCCAAGGATTGGTCCGATTACCAAGATCCAGAATTGGAAAACTATTAAACACTTGCACCCTTAGAAGAGTCAGTAGACCGGCAAAACAAACAGAGATACATGTCCACGCAAATGAAGAAGTGCAACAGCAACTGTCACTGGAAGAACTAGCTGCATTCTACAGATTTGCATATGCACTGAGGCACGAAGATAAAATTGCAGATTGGCAGAAAATAGCACGAAGCCCAAGTCGCTTTCCGGATTGTGATAGAGCTGTATTAGATATAATAATGAAACAAAATGCAGCGCTTCCTGAATACTTGGAAAGTGTATTAGAAAAATTACAAGTAATGCACAGCCAATAGATTGACTTACCGTGTACCAGGTATAGAATTTTTTCCTTATCTTCTGCAAAGAGGATCTGGACGTTCGTTTATAATTTGGCAGTCAAAACAATCCCCCGTGTCCCCGTTTCGAAGGAGCAAGATCATGGCTTTTGGATTTGGAAGAAAAAAGAAAGACGAAATAAGAAAACGAACCCAGCCAGTACTCGATGACATGGCAGACAAACTGATAAAGGGAGAAATCAGTGTCCGCCCCGGTGATCCAAAAATCAATCTGGAAGAACACTTCGCATCTGAGGCAGACGAAGAAGAAGGCCTGACAATTGCAGAAGAAGCAGATAACGAATTTGTCGAAGAAATCGGTGGAGGAGCGTTCGTTGAAGAGCCCGAAATCCTGGAGCCCGATGAAGACGACTTCACCGACGTCGCCGAAAGTCTGAACGACATGGGCGGCGAATCCGAGCCTGAAGAAGCTGCACCTGCTTCCAAGAGAGACAGATCTGCAAAGAAGCCCGCCAAAGGTGCTCAGGTCACACCAGAAGAAGCTGCGGCAGCCGCAAAGAGACGAGATCGGCTCTCGATCCCCATCATTGCAGTCACCACCGTGATCTGCGTCGCCGTTGTTGCTGGAATCAAGTTCGGTAAAACCACTCACGAGCTGCTTCCAATGGCCGGACTGATGATCATCGGACTTTGTTTCTCCGCCGGTTGCCCATTGGCGATCCTGGACGACAAGGCCAACTTCAAACGAAGCGGTGGCATCATGACAGTGACAATGTTTTTGTTCCTAGGTCTTGCGGGGATTGGAGGGTGGTTCTATTACCAAGCCTTTCTGTAGAGGAAGGGGCTGCCAAACAATGACGGACATAGGGGCGGAGCATCTGATGATGCTTCGCCCTTTTTTGTCTGAACCTTCTATGATCGTGGCTTGATTTTCATGATTAAAGGATTAACTTGATTAAAATATTGATCAGGATATAAATCATGGAAATCCTTCCTGTCAACCGTAGCCCAGAGGCGTAGGCTGATAATCCTATTAATCATGGTTCAGACAACGATATTTGTGTATCATTACCCCATGATCGACCTCGACCAGCCTTCGCCTGCGGACTACGGCTCGGCAAGAGCCCTACGATAATCCCATGATTGACTTAGATGATCTCAGAAATCGGCCCGAAGCCTACAAAAAAGCAGCCAAAGATAAAGGTCTGAATATCAGCATTGCCGAGTTTCTGGAGCAGGATGAAGCACGAAGAGAGATGCTCACAGCAGTTGAGGAGAAGCGTGCAGAAAAGAATGCAGTAAGCAAAGAGATCCCAAATATGAAAGGTAAAGAAAAAGAAAAGGCACTGAAAGATATGAAGAAGTTAAGTGACAAACTCAAAAAACAAGAAATCGAGCTAAGTAACATAGAAGAAAAATGGATGGCGATGCAAATGGAGCTTCCACAGATTCCACTTGAGAATGTTCCCATAGGAAAAGATGAAAAAACAAACGAAGAAGTAAAAAAAGTAGGTGATCTACCCAAGTTCGATTTTGAGCCAAAAGATCATGTAACTCTCGCAGAAAACTTAGACATTCTGGATATTACTCGCGGAGTAAAGATGGCGGGAGCCAGAAGTTATGTACTTAAAGGTGACGGAGCAAGACTGGAGATGGCAGTTCTTCAATTTGCACTCGATCATCTTCGCGAAAAAGGCTGGACTCAGTTCACTCCCCCTTACATGGCATTTTACGAATGCTTTATGGGAACCGGATTCTTCCCCGGAGTGGATCAGGAAAACATTTATGCATTGGGAGGTCAGAGTTCAAAAGATGATCCTATAGAACCGGATAACCTCTACATGATCGGAACTTCGGAAGTTACGGTTGCCAGTTACCATAAAGATGAGACTCTCAAAGAAGAAGATCTGCCAAAACGTTATAGTGGCTTTAGCCCTTGTTTTAGACGAGAAGCAGGAACTTACGGAAAAGATACAAAAGGTTTATACCGCATTCATCAGTTCCAAAAAATTGAGCAGGTGGTTCTGTGCAAAGCAGATCAAGAAGAAGGGTTAAAGATATTTGATGAGATATTAAACAACGCAGAAGAGGTTATGCAGGCACTCAAACTCCCCTACCGAATCGTCGTAAATTCAACCGGAGATATGGGCAAAGGCAAAGTGTATATGAAGGACATAGAAACATGGATGCCAAGCCGAGACTCTTATGGAGAAACACATTCATGCTCTTACCTTGGAGATTATCAGGCACGAAGACTGAATATTAAATATGAAGACTCAAATGGTAAAAAACAATTCGTCCACACTCTAAACTCCACTTGCATCGCAAGCCCGAGGATTTTGATTCCTATTTTGGAGATTTATCAGAATGATGATGGGAGTGTGACGGTGCCGGAGGTTTTGAGGGGGTATATGGGGGGGCAGGAGAAAATTGGATAATTAAATTGTCTTGCAATTAAACATTACATTCATGTATAATATTAATAATGTTACACTTATTACATCTATGAAAATATACTCCGTCACAGAAGGTAGAAAAAAGCTCGGTGAACTCATTAACCAGGTCAAATACCAAAAAAAGGTCATTGCGATCGGCAAAAACGGCAAGGCAGATGTTCTTATGGTATCTTTTCCCTCTGGGGAAAATGGAATTCCAATTACGGAAATGTGCGCTGAGAGCGAAAGTTTTGAGTTTTTAGAAGACGAACCCAACCTTTATTCAATTAATGACCTAAAAGAACGATATGTATGAATTCGGATCAATTGTACTGGTACCCTTCCCCTTTACGGATCTCTCATCCGAAAAGCTCAGACCTGCTGTGATTATTTCCAGCGACTCTTTAAAACAGGATGACATTATTGTCTGTTTTATGACATCAAAAATTAACAGAAAGGCACCAAACCGCATGACTTTAGAGAAAAACAAAAGTACAGGGTTAAAAACCCAATCTGACGTTCGTTTCGATAAAATTGCAACACTCAGTAAAAAGATTATTCTGGGAGAACTTGGTAAAGTCGACGCAGAACTGCTAAACAAGAACAAAAGAAAATTTTTGGTGTTTTTGGGTTTAGGTAATCGAAAATTTTAAATTACTGGTAAGCTAACGTTAATGAAAATTCTTTTTACCAGATTTCCATTGGAAAGCTGCTACGGTGGCGCAGAAGTTCAAGTTCTATCTTTGATGGAAGGACTCCTTGAACGTGGGCATGCTGTCGCTTTTTTGGGAAGTTGCCCAACGCTACTTGAGGAATGCGGGAAAAGAAATATTCCATTCGCAAAACTCAACATAGGCCCGCCACCCGTGACCAAATGGAATGCAATCAGTTTTTATTGGAGGAAAAAGAAGATGCAGAGGAAGCTAGAGATTGCGATTAAGCAGTTTCATGATTTGGATGCGGTGGTGATGTTGAGCTTGAGTGAGAAGTTGTTGCTTACTGAGATTGTCAACGAACGGTCACTGGTCACTGGTCGCTCGTCACTGGTCGTTTGGCTTGAGCATGACAGAATCGGAAGATGGCTGAAGAAAAATCCATGGTTATCGCACTTAAGGAAGCTCAGCATGCTCGCAACCACTGTCGTTGTATCCGAATTGAGTAAGAATATTTATGTGAAGCTTGGATTTAATCCAGATAGAGTAGTTGCAATCCCCAACGGCATCGACCCCGAGAGATTCGAATTAGTCGAATGTCGAATGTCGAATGTCGAATGTCACATCGGCTGTATTGCACGCCTAACTTATGACAAAGGAGTCGATTTACTAATCTATGCAATTAAAGAAATTCCTGAAATTAAACTCACAATCATCGGAACAGGTCGAGATGAGGCAACAATCAAACGAGAAAACGAGAAAACGAGAAAACGAGTAAACATTATTCCCCGTTCAGAAAACCTCGGCAACTTCTACAACTCCCTCGACCTCTTAGTCCTCCCCTCCCGACAACACGATCCCTTCGGCCTCGTCGCCGCAGAAGCAATGATGCTGGGAGTTCCCGTAATTGTGACTGATGCGTGCGGAATTGCAGATTATCTGGAAAATGGAGTTGATTCTATCATTGTAAAAGCAGGCTCATCTGATGCAATAAAAGAGGGGATTCAGCGATTGGTAAATTCCGAAGAACTAAGAAATAAAATTGGTAAGGCAGGAAAAGAAACTGCAATGGAAAAGTTTACAGTTGAGAGGATGGTTGGTGCTTATGATGAGCTTTTGAAGAGTTAAATCAAGATTATGTATCGCTGGGTTAAAAATCCCAAATCCCAAAAAAACAAATCCCAAAAGACCAAAACTCCGAAGAATCAATAGCAGTTTTTGGAATTTATACTCCTTCGCCTAAATAATTCCGATTCTTGAGGATTCATTAATTATTAACAAATCTATTTCTAATGGCTATGGAGTACGAGATTGCATAATAAAAGCACAGTGAATTTTTCGGAATTATTAACTAAAAGCAGTATA